>CAZMHU010000004.1:0-89045 GCA_964566175.1 uncultured Eubacteriales bacterium | reverse complement strand
TTTCGAGGTGTGGCTCAGTTTGGTAGAGCGCTGCGTTCGGGACGCAGAGGCCGCAGGTTCAAGTCCTGTCACCTCGACCAAAGTTAAAATCCGTTCTCGCAAGAGAGCGGATTTTCTTTTTGTATTATTCATTCGACAGGATTCTCAATGAATAATTGTTTGATTTACAGTTCCCGCTATGATTTTGAAAAAAGAAAGAATTTTAACAGCCTCCATAAATACTTTCAAAAAATCGGATTGAAAACGGCAACTATACGCCTTTGCGAGTTTCTTGGTAGCAGTTATTACATTGTGACTCTTCAGTCGGACACATCACGAAGTTTTCGTTGCTCCGGTTTGAAAGTGAAACTTATTAAGCAAGGGATAAATAAGGCATAAAACAAAAAGTCCTGTTGGGATATGCAGAAATTACTGCAATCCCAACAGGGCAATTATTATGCTCAAACCGACTTGTCACATAGTTTATTTTGCATTATATGCAGCAATGAACAGAAACACTCTTTTTCCTTTGCGGAAAATATATTATCGATTTTTTCATCTGCCGTCTTAAGGCAGGCAGATACTTCCAAAGCCAAATTTGCCGCTTTCGCTGTTAGGGAAATGATATTAACCCTATTATCCTTAGCATCTGCTTTTTGCAACAAAAGCCCGTTTTCCATCATTCTTTTGATGACGGTACTTATTGAGGCTGATGAGACCTGTAAAAATTCTTTAAGTTCTTTTTGTGTCGCTGTTTTATCGGGCATTTCGGCAAGTTTGCAAAGGATTAAAGCCTGTGTATAAGAAATATTTAAGTCTTTCAGTTCTTTTGCCATATAACGATCAAGAAAATTACGCATACAATAAATTTCTTGACTGAAACTTAAATTTTCACTCATAGCAATACTCCTTTGCGTTTTTTATTTATGATGCCTGTTCAAACTGACTGTTATAAAGTTCAGCATAGAAGCCGCCTTTTTCGAGCAATTCTTCGTGCTTTCCGCTTTCAATAATATCTCCGTCCTTCATAACCAATATAAGGTCGGAGTTTTTAATGGTAGAAAGGCGGTGGGCAATAACAAATGATGTTCTGCCGTGCATAAGTTGATCCATAGCATTTTGAATTTGAATTTCGGTTCTGGTATCGACCGAGGATGTTGCCTCGTCCAAAATCAGCATCGGCTTGTCGGCAATCATAGCGCGTGCAATAGTTAATTGTTGCTTTTGACCCTGCGAAAGATTTACTTGGTCGGATAAAACCGTATCATAGCCTTGAGGCAGTGTTCTTATAAAGTGATCAAGTCCTACCGCTTTGCAAGCCTCACGGATTTTTTCGTCCGAGACATCAGGTGTTGAATAAATAAGATTTTCTTTTACAGTACCCTCAAAAAGCCAAGTATCTTGCAGCACCATACAAAACTGGTCGTGTACATTTTCACGGCTGATATCTTTTGTAGAAACACCGTCAATAAGAATTTCGCCACTCTGTATCTCGTGAAAACGCATAAGCAGATTTACCATTGTGGTTTTTCCGGCACCTGTAGGTCCTACAATGGCAATTTTTTGTCCTGCCTTTGCGGTAGCGGAGAAATTATTGATAACGGTTTTGTCGGAATCCTCATATCCGAATTTTACATTTTTAAACTCAACTGTACCTTTAACATTTTGAAGTTTCGTTGTTTTTTCACTTTCATCTTCCATTTCTTCGGCTTCCAAAAACTCAAACACACGCTCTCCGGCAGCGGCGGCAGACTGCAACGACTGCATCGACTGTGAAATTTGTGAAAGCGGTTGTGTAAAGTAGCGAACGTAAAGCATAAACGCAACAATAACTTCAATACCGATAGTGCCGTCAATAGCAAGTGTTCCGCCGACGATGCAGACGGCAACATAAGCAAAGTTGCCGATAAAGGTCATCAGCGGCATCATAAGCCCCGAAAGGCAATGTGCTTTAAAACCGCTTTGACGCAAATTGCTGTTTAAGCGGTCAAATTCTTTTTCCGCCTGTGCCTCACCGTTATATGCTTTAACAATGGTGTGACCGGCATAAATTTCTTCAACGTGACCGTTAAGCAAACCTAAATTCTTTTGCTGACGGGTAAAATATTTCTGACTTCGGCTCATTATGGCAACCATCAAAATAAGACCGATAATTGTTGCCCCAACGGCGGTAATTGCCATTAACCAGTTGGTTTTAAGCATCATAATAAGACTGCCGAAAAATAGTACGATTTGTGTTATCAAAGAACCTATACTTTGGTTGAGTGACTGACCTATGGTGTCAACATCATTGGTAACACGGGAAAGCACATCACCTGTGGAGGTGCGATTGTAATACCACATAGGAAGTCGGTTTATTTTGTGTGAAATATCGCGACGCATAGATTTTGAGACCTTTTGCGTAATTGTTGCCATAATAAAACTTTGCAGAGCAGAGAGCAGCCAGCTTGTAGCATAGAAGCAAACGAGTGTTAATGCCACTTTTGTGACAGCATCTAAATCAACGTTACCGCTCATAAGGCCGACTTGAATATACTTGGTAATTTCCGATAATTTATCGGGACCTATAAGAGTGAGCACCGTGCCGCCCACAGCACAAAGCAGAGCAATAGCGATAAATGCAATATATTTTTTACAGTAGCCGAGAAGTTTTTTCCAAGTACCGATAAGATCTTTGGGCTTTTCCCCCGCACCCATTCTGCCACCCGGACCGCCGGGACCTCGACGCATAGGGCGGCGATTAGCCTGACCGAATTCATATTCTTTCTTTTCCATTACGCCAATTCCTCCTTTGAAAGCTGTGACAGGGCAATTTGTTTGTAAACTTCGCAATTTTGCATAAGCTCATTATGAGTGCCGTTGCCAACCATTTTACCGTCATCTAAAACAATAATTCTGTCAGCATCACGGATTGTGCCAATACGCTGTGCTACAATAAGTCGTGTAGTATCTTTGCATTTTTTATCAAGTGTTTTTCTGAGTATTCGGTCGGTTTTATAGTCGAGAGCCGAGAACGAATCGTCAAAAATCAGGATTTCGGCTTTTCTCGCAATAGCACGGGCAATAGAGAGTCTTTGCTTTTGACCGCCTGAGAAGTTTGCGCCGCCCTGCGCTACATAGCCGTCATATTTTTCGGGCAACTTTTCAACAAAATCCTTCGCCTGCGATATTTCAACCGCTTCGGCAATTTCTTCGGCGGTGGCAGCGGCTTTGCCGTTATCACCGTAACCGATATTAGAACTTATACTGCCCGAAAACAAGGTTGCCTTTTGTGAAACATAAGCGATTTTATTGCGAAGAGCGTGTTCGTCATAGTCTTTAACATTAACTCCGTCTACAAGCACTTTGCCCTCGGTAACATCATAAAAGCGGGGAACAAGGTTTATAACAGTGCTTTTACCGCAACCTGTAGAGCCTATAAAGGCAACGGTTTCGCCTTTTTTTGCCGTAAACGAAATATCGTGAATTACATATTCCTCGGCATCGGGATAACGGAAAGATACATTTTTAAATTCGACCTCACCGACAAGACCGTCTTTACCTTCGGTTTCGGTGCCGTTGTGAATGGTAGGCTCGGTGTCAAGCACTTCGTTAATACGCTTTGCGGCAACCGAGGCACGAGGCAACATCATAAACGGCATTACAAGCATCATAAATGACATAACAATCATTATTCCGTATTGGCTGAATACCATCATATTTCCGAATAGACCTATTCGGTCTGCGGCACTGCTCATAAGCACGGCACCTATCCAATAAACCGCAAGCATAAGTCCGCTTTGTACCAACTGCATTGAAGGCATCATAAATGCCATTGTTCTTTGTTGGAAAAGTTGTGTTTTTGTTAGTTCTTCATTTGCTTTTTCAAACTTTTCTTCCTGATAGCTTTCGGCGTTATAGGCTCTTACAACCCTCAAACCGTTTAAGTTTTCACGGGTGACACGGTTAATGTCATCGGTGAGTTTTTGCATTCTTTTAACCTTGGGCAAAACAAGGGTAATGCAAATTCCCACAATAGCAAGAACCACAACAACACCAACGGCAGTTGAAAGTGACCATTGCCATTGTTGGTCGGCAATTTTACAGATAGCCCAAACTGCGGTTATCGGTGCTTTAATCAGCATTTGCAAGCCCATTACAATAAACATCAGCACCTGCTGAATATCGTTTGTGGAACGGGTGATAAGACTTGCGGTTGAAAACTTCCCGATTTCCTCCATAGAAAAGGTTTGAACCTTTTTAAACAAACATTCACGCAAGGTAAAGCTTAAATTACTGCCTATCCTTGCCGCAAAAATTGCGGTTATAACAGATGCCGCAACGCTGCCCAAAGAACAGAGAAGCATCATACCGCCTGCTTTCCAAACCTCGCTCATTACGCTTCCCGGTGTTTCGATAAGAACGGTAATTTCGTTCATATACTGCGGCATTGTCATATCAAGCCAAACCTGCACTACAATAAACGCAACACAGATTAAAGCAAAACACCAATCGTGCCACTTCATTTTCTTTAATACTTTAAACATATAATTTCTCCTTTTTTAAGATTTCTAACTTAGTTAGATATTTATTCAAAAGAGAGAGCAGATATATATACAATTATCTGCCCGCTTTTAAATATTAGGTTTATGGTGAGCACTTTTTATCAAGGACTGAATTTCGTTGGAAACTGCGGCAAATTCAAGCATTCTGTCCATACCTATTTTGTCAATCATTTCTCCGATATGAGCATACAAATTCTCTTTGAATTTATCTGCAAGTTCTCTTCCCTGATTTGAAAGTTTTACCACAACAACACGACCGTCAGCCAAATCGTGTTCTTTTTCAATAAGTCCTTTAGCATCCATTTTTTTTAGCAAAACGGCAATTCTTGCAGTGCTGACTTTCATATATTCGCTTAAATCCCCTGCAGTTACTTTACCTTCGGTTTCATTCAAAATTTTTAAAATCGCACGAATACCGGCGGTACTCATATCAAACTTTTGAAAGCATTCCGCAGGCGGAGCTTTTTTAAGTTGTTCCATTAAAACCTCTATCTGTTCCGTAGTAGCCAAAACAAAACCTCCTTTCAAGAAATCTAACTGGGTTAGATTGTATCATTTGACAATATAAAGGTCAATAGCAAAATTGTGAATTTTATGTAAAAAATAGATGTCTTATGTGCGTGTTAATATTCGCTCTTGACGCTGTTATTGTAATAGGGTTTACAATTAAATTATCTCTACGCTAACGAGATTTGTCCGTTTGTAAAGCGGAAGTTTCGCATACCTCTGCCGCTTATTTTATCTGCGGGAATTGCTTTTTCAATCGTCTTTATATCCTCGACGTTAAGTGTAATATTCAAAGCATCAATCGCACTTTGTAAATGCTCAGGGTTTGTCGTGCCTACAAGACTCTGCACATTGTTGTACTTTGCAAGCGACCAAGCAAGTGCAAGTTGTGAAAGTGTGATACCTTTTTCATCGGCAATTTCTTTTAGTGCTTTTATCATCGGCAGATTTGTATCACGGTGTTCTGCAGACAGCATACCGCGTGCGGCGGCAGTATTGTTTTTAATATTTTCAAGCACATTATCGGCAAAAAGTCCGTGTCCTATTGTACCGAACGCAAGCACCTTTACACCAAGTTCGCCGGCAGTAGCAATAAGTTCGTTTTCGATACTTCGGTCAATAAGCGAATATGACATTTCAACAGTGTGAATAGGGTGCACCTTGCAAGCACGGCGAAGTGTTTCGGCATCTACCATAGAAAGCCCTATATGACGAACATAACCCGATTCTACTAACCTTGATATTTCGCCGACTACTTCTTCAACCGGAATTTCTGTATCTTGACGGGCAGGCTGATATATGTCAACGTAATCCATACCAAGTCTGGAGAGGGAATATGCAAGATGACCCTTAATGTTAAAGGGATTGTTATCAAGTCCGTAAATACCGCCGCCGGTTTGAGGAAGGACACCAAATTTTACCGAAAGGAAAAACTTATCTCGCGGCACATTTCTCAGCGCCTCGCCAACAATCATTTCACTTTCGCCCGCACTGTAAAATTCGCCGGTATTAAACAGTGTAACGCCGCTGTCAAGTGCCTTGTGTATTGTTTTTATTGAATTTTCGGGATTACGTCGGTTAGACATTCCCATACATCCGAGACCCAGTCGGTTAAGTTTTATCATTACTTTTACCTCGCTTTTTTGCAAACAATAATATATAAAATAATCGCTAGTAGGAACGAGAGCAAATCGGAAACCTGTTGTGTCCAAACAAGTCCATCAACGCCAATTAGGTAATGTAATAAAAAAAGCAGCGGAAAGAAAATAAATCCTTGTCGGCTGATCGACACAATAAACGACTCTGTCGCTGCTCCCCTTGCCTGAAGTGCATTTAAAAGCACATACAGCACACCGCAAATCGGGCCCGATAAAAGCGAAATTATTGTAAAGTGGACACCGTAATCAAATGCCGCCGTGTTTTCCAAAAAGAGACCGACAAGGGGCTTTGCCGACAAAACACAAACACCCGTGAGAGCCGTTGAAACAATTAAGGCGTAGATAATAGAAAAACGCATAATTTTATTGTACCGTTCCTTGAGCCCTGCACCGTAGCAATAACCGAGAAGCGGTTGAATACCTTGACCGAGACCGATAACTACATAAGACAAAATCATATGTATTTTTAAGTTTACACCGTAACCGGCAACGACAAGATCACCGTAAGCAGACATTTTACCGTTTACAACAATATTTGAAATGCTCATCAGAATGCTTGTAAGTGCGGCGGGAACGCCTATTACCAAAACAGAACTGATTATTTTATCTTTTACACTGTAATTCTTTAGAGAAATCGAAAGCGATGATTTGTGTAAAACAAAATACAAAATATAGTAAAGTGCCCCGATAATGTTGCCGATGGCCGTTGCAACAGCCGCTCCTTTAATACCCATACCGAGAGTGAAAATAAAAATCGGGTCAAGAATGATATTGATAATATTGCCGATAAGCATACCCGCCATAGCGTGAACCGACTGTCCTTCGGCGCGAATAATATTACTGAAGGCGTTGGCGATTATTATAAAAACCGCGCTCCACGACACTGTTGAAAGATACTCCTTTGTATAGGTAAACACTTCGGCACTTGTAGCACCTAACACTCGGCTCAAGGGCGCAGAAAGTGAAATTAAAATCACCGTGCAAACAATACCAACCGCCGTTCCTGCCCAAAAACAGAATGACGATACTTTTTTGGCATATTCGGTATCACCTCTGCCCATCGCCCTTGATATAACCGATGTTCCGCCTATGCCGAAAAGATTGCCTATTGCAGAGGGAATCATAAAAATCGGCAAAGCATAGGAAACGGCGGCTACCATGTACGGATCTTCCGTTCTACCCACAAAAAATGTGTCGGCAAGATTATAAATCATTACCATTATCATACTGCATATTGCGGGAACAGTGTTAAAAAATACCGCTTTAGGTATAGATGATTGTTCAAAAACTTTATTTTTAACTTCTTGCATAAAAAGGCTCACCCGCTAAATTATTTAACATATTCCGTTCTTATGCGGTTTTCGGGTATATCACGAACTTCATATTCGCCGTCAAAAAATCCGAGTGCTATCGCACAACAGGGTGTCATACCGTCGGGCACTTTCAGTTCCTTTACAAGTTCGGCATTGCCATTTAAAACACCGACAGCACCCCAAATATGACAAGCACCTAACCCCATATCGGTTGCGGCAAGTGCCATATTTTGCACAAGTGTTGCTGCGTTTGAATAATTAACATTACCGTCACCCACAGACGAAACCAAAACAACGGTTGGTGCACCATAAAACGGGTGCATATCGGGATTACCGACTGCGTTTGCCATATGCTGCTCCCATTTTTGAAGCAAATCTTTGTTTGTCACAACAGTTATACTTAAACTGTCATACATTGCTCTGCCCACAGGTGCAGCATAAGCCGATTTAAGTATTTTCGCAAGTTCTTGCTCGGTGATGGCTTTGCCGTTGAAATTGCGGATTGTTCTTCTGCTGTAAATGGCATCTAAAGTATTCATAATTGTTCTCCTTTTTAAAGTTTAAATAATTTTTCTGCGTTTTTATATGCAATCAATTCTTTATCGGTGTCACTAAGCGGTGCATTTTCTATAAACGGCACTGCACCCTCATTACTTATAAACGGACAGTCTACCGAATGAATAATGTGTTCTGCTCCCAACACCTCTACGCAGAATTTAAGTTGCGGATAATCAAAGATGCCGCTTGGTGTGACATAAATATTGTCACAAAAAGTATCGGTCACAGTACGGTTCAACTTTGTTACCGTCTGCGGCATAGATTGGTCAATTCTTGATAAGAAGAAGGGTAACATCTCGCCCCAATGCCCTGCAACAAATTGCAATTTCGGGAACATATCAAATCGCCCTGCCAAAATAGTGCGAAGTATTTGAACTCCAGCCTCGTTATGCCAACCCCAGCCGTGAAAAGAAAGTCTTGCACTAACTTCTTCACCGAGTCCGCCGTAGTAGGACATTTGCACGCTCTTAAGCGGTGCGGCAGGATGTATATAAATCGGCAAATCGAGTTCGGCACACGCTTCTAAAACAGGTATAAATTGTTTATCATCAAGAAAAGCCTCGCCGCTTGTCGCTCTGCCGCTGAGCAATACTCCGTTAAACCCTAACTTTTTGATACGTTCGGTTTCTTTCACAGCCGCCTTCACATTTGACCACGGCAACAAGGCAAAAGCACCGTAGCGGTCAGGGTGTTTTTTTACGGTTTCGGCTAAAAAATCGTTGGTTTCGCTCACTATTTGCGGCGCTTCCCACTTTGGCAACAACTGTGATTTTGAAGGGCAAGATAAAATCTGCATCGAAATTCCGTTTTTATCCATATCGGCAATGCGCCGACGGTCGGTATCACCGAAAAGCACCGAGTCAGCCTCATAAGGACGACCTTTGCCGTGTGCCGCCGCCATATACGGCGCATCTTTTAAAGCATATTTTGCAAGATAGCGGTCAATAGGCGCACCCGAAATATGTTCTTCCACAGTTATAATTTTCATAATATCGGCTCTCCGTCTATCCAAATTTGTTTTATTTTTGCGATATCGGTTATTTCTTTATCGGGTCTGCCCTCAATAAACAGCAAAACCGCACGGTTGCCCTCGCTTATCGTGCCGATATCCGAAATACCGAACGCTTTTGCAACATTGCTTGTTGCGCTCATCAAAACTTCACTCGGCGCAAGCCCAGCATTTACAAGCAGTTGCATTTCGGTGTGTAGTGACGTGCCGTATTCAACTGCCGGTGCATAAGAGCCTGTGTTGGCATCGGTGGCGGCAAGAATTTGCACACCGCATTCGTGAAGTAATCGCACAGCATTTTCGGCGTTCTTATAATGTTCGGGTTTATAACCGTTTCTGCCGTCATCTCCGAAAGTTTTCATCATAATAAGTGTAGGGGCTACGGCTATTCCCTTTTGGGCGATTTCTTCGGCGAGTTCTTTCGGGAACTCCTCTTTCATTGGCACGTGTATCAGTATATCCGCACCGCAATCAACCGCCGTTCGCACAGCTTTCAGCGAAACTGCGTGAACAGCAACCTTTATACCGTTTTCATGAGCGGAGGTGCATATATCTTTAAGCACATTCTTAAGCATTAAATTCGGTTCCATAAGCAAAACCTTAATGTATCTAGCACCGTTTTGAATAGCCGTTTTCACATAATTTTTTCCACTTAGAGTTCCCATTGTCATTCCCGCGGAAGAAATAACGGTGAACCGTTCTGAATTTTCTATAAGCGAATTCGGTGCAGACACATCACACGTGGCTGTTATACCGTTTTTAAGCATACTTGCTGTTTGGCTTTCGGTGCTGATATGGGTGTGTGCATCAATAAGTCCCGGCATTAAAAGATAATTACTGTCGGCACATTCGCCCTCAGTTACCGAAGTTATAACGCCGCCCATCACCGTAACAGAAGCATTTTCTATAACTTTTTCTCCGTCAAACAGTGGATAATTTAATGTAAAATCTTCTCTGTGTTCCAAAACGTGTTCCTCGCTTCGCTCTGCCTTTTCCGTACCGCAAGCGACAAGTGTAATGCACAGCAGCACGTAAATTATAATTTTAAAAATTTTCATTTTTTGACTGAAACAAGTTCACTATACTTCATAACCGTACCGAAAAGATTGCTCATAACAAGGTAATTCGCACAAACGGTAACGGTGTCACCCACTTGCACCCTGCTGTAATGCTCATCGGTTGGAAATATCACAAGTGCATATGTCTTGCCGATTGCCGTATCTGACAGTTCAATCGACGGTTTGTTGTGAATATCGGGTCCTACTTTTTTGGCAACACCAGTAACACAAAAACGCTTATCGACATAGCGAGCAAAAAAGTTATCGTCATTCTCGCAAAACTCTTCAAAAAGCACCTTTACATCAAAAGGTTCATTTTGCGAAATCATCGGCATAGGTCTTGTTTCTATTTTTGCGGTTTTAAAATCAGATGGGTGCTTTGGATAAAATTCAAGTTTTTCGGTACGCATATATTTCTCCTTAAATGTGGGCTTTGTTTTCGAATGTTTGCGGTATTTTGTCCGGCAGACAGGCAACTGCTCAAATTCCGATTTTTAAAAGCACACAGATATAATTTGTAGATAATTATTTTCCACTATTGTTCAAACATCATTTTTCACACTAAAAAAACGAACAATCATTATAATTACCGCAATTCCGAATATCGGAAATATCGAACAAACAAGCATACCTGTTTTCAGATTAGCCTGATCGGCTATAACACCTAATAATTGCGGTGCAACCGATGCACCTAAATCGCCACCCGCAGCCATTATTGCATACGCGGCAACCCCGACTCCGGATATTTTTTCTTCCATCAAAATAAGTGTTCCAGGCCAAAGCATAGCCGTAAACGCACCTGTCAAAATGCAAGCAATAAATGACGGTATTGTGTATGGCGATAGCCCCGCCACGAGATAACAAATCGCCGCACCTACCATACTGATTAACAATGTTCTTGAAATATTTTTACCGAATTTTGCATGGCAAATGCGTGTTACTCCCAAAAGAACGGCAAACAACGCCATACCGACAATATCACCGACCGCTTTATCAATATGTAACTGAACTTCCATATAACCCGATATCCAGTTAGACATTGCGTTTTCCGCACAACTGCCAAAGAAAATACACGCAACACACAACGCGATACCGATAATTTTTTTGCCCGATTTTTCATTTTTTCGCGAAGATGTCTCGCCATTAAAAACTGGTATCGGCGAGGTCATAAATAAGACCGATGCTATAATGGGCAATGCCGCAAAAAACAGTGTAATATACGCCCAATTTTCCGCACCTAAAAATTTAATAAACATCGTTCCAACCACAACAACGAACAACACACCAAACGCATATAACGAATGCAACGTACTCATATCTTTTTGAGGATTTTTCGATGGTATTGCTGCTATAATTGGACTTAACAAGACTTCTGATAATCCTGCCGAAACCGAAAATATGACCGTACCTATCAGCAAGCCGACATAGGCATAATTAGGTGCTGCCATGGGAAATATCGCATAGATTGCCAGTCCTAACGATGTGATAAGCGGCATAACTTTAACAATTTTTGAAATATTGAATTTTGACGAAAACAGTGTGAAAATCAAGTCTATCGCAAACTGAGTACAAAAATTGACCAATACCAACGTACCGAGCAATGTCCACGAAATGTTATACATTTTGCGAAATGTAACAAACAGCAATGGCGGCAACGAAAAAATCGATGACATCGTAAAATATGCCGTATAGCACGCAAATTTTGTTCTTTTAAATTTTGACATTTCCATATAACTCCAAAAATCAAAGTTTTATCGTTGCAGTCCGCTGATTCGCAAACCATTGTGCTTCAAAACCGGTAAATTTCAAAATACAGTAATCGGGATCGGTAACACCTTTTTTATAAAATCTCGTGAAGAACGGTTTCCAAAAGCGTTGCTTTGTGGGTTGATCGGTAAGTATCGTCATATCGCCTTTGATTTCAACACCGAAAAAATTTCTGCCTTTCTCTAAAAAATAAACACACGCCTTTGAATTGGCACGGTAATGTGCTACTTTTCTTGACGATGTGTATGTGGCAAAATAAATATCGTTGCCGTCTATCAACAACGGTTGAATTAAAGCCCGTGTTGCAGGATAACCGTCATCACCGACAGATGAAATTATAGATGTTTTCTGCCGTGCGATAAATTCGTAAATACCTTCTTTGGTCATATTGGTATCCTCCTTGTTTCTATAATATCAATTTTTGTTCATTTGATAGCAATATTCTTTTAAATTAATCTACGTTAACTATCATAATGTAGCAACATCACTTTGTCAATAAATTTCAGTTGTATTCTTAATTGATACCTCAGTTTTAATAAGAATTTTTATTTTGCTGTCACAATTCCCCCTTTGCCTTTTCGAATTTTATCAGTAGTTGCCCACCGCATAGGTATACTGCTTTTGGCAATCGAATCATTTCTAATAATTATAAATAAACCGGGTCTTATTAAAAAAGTGTGCTATACTGTTATCATCATCGTAAAACTCAAAAAAGGAGTATATTTACGGACAGAAATTTTAAAAATATCATCAAAAATCCCGACGATACCGATAGTTGAATTTTAGGAGGTAGAATATGATCGGTTTTTCATCGTTACTTTTAACAGACTCAACTTATTCAAATGATGCCTCGGCGGCTTTTCACTTTGTATTATTCATTTCTTCATTATATTGACACCAAAATTAAAACCCAAGTCATTTCGGACTTGGGTTTTGTTTTATTCAGTTCGGATAAATTTTTCGCATTCGGAAAACGGCAAAACGCGGGAATAATAAAAGCCCTGTATTATGTCGCAACCGATGCTTTTAAGCATATCGACCTGCTGTTCGGTTTCCGCACCTTCGCATATTACCCGTGCTCCGGCATTATGAATAAGCGATATTATATTGCCCAACATCTCTTTTCGGCGTTCGGTAATACAGGACGTTACAAAACTGCGCTCTATCTTTACCAAATCAACCTCGTTGTCATAAATATCGGCAAGAGAAGAAAATCCCGCACCCATATCGTCAATGGCAACTAAAAAACCATACTTCCGCAACTGTTTTATATTTTCGGAAACAGTTTTGGAATTTATACTCAGTGTGTTTTCGGTAATCTCCACAGCGAGTCTGTTTCTTGCAAAATCGTACTTCTCCGAAATCGATATTAGTTTGCCTACAAATTCGGGGTCGGAAACGGAATTTCTTGTGAAGTTGCAGGACAAAAACATTTTGTCAAACGGCGGAGAGTTCCACCGCTCAAGTATAGCACACACCGCTTCGAAAATTTTATAGTCGTGCTCCACTATTTTGCCCGATTTGTTGAGAATATCAATATACTCATCGGGTCGCAAAAGACCATACTGACTGTTCTGCCAACGCGAGAGCACCTCCGCTCCGCAAAACGCAGATGTCCTACTTTCCGCAAAAAACTGAACATACGGCTTAAACTCGCCCTTTTCCAAAGCAACATCGATTTGAGTGGCTAATTTTTCCGCCTTTTTGTTTTTGGCAATTTGATTCTTTGTGCCTATATAATACGGAAGTCCGTTCGAAAGGGCATATAAATACCCCTGTTTTGCGTTATAAACAGCCGTTTCGGCGTCTATACCGGCGTTATCGCAGAAAAGACAGTATCCCGCTTTAAATACATCGGCGTCTTTTACGAAACCGGAAAGATATTTGTTGAGCGAAAGAACAAGTTCCGAAACTCGCCTATCGGCTATATCACCGTTCTCAGCCTGAAACAGCATCACAAAAGCACCGTCGCTTATATGCGAAAGATAGTCACACAAATTTAAAAGTTGCGAAAGTTTTGTTGCCGCATATTTTTCAACATCTGCTAGCGATGCACCGCTTTCAACATTGTCGTACCGACCGGTGTCGCAAGCAATATATGCCAAATTATATATGTTTTTCGCCTTCTCGCTTATGAGATTTTCAAAAGCGTAAACATAGTATTTCGCATTGCCAACTCCGGTTTTTACATTCACCATTTCGTCCGCCTTAATTCTGCGTTTTCGTTTCTTTACCAAAACGACAGTCACCGACACAGCAGCCGCAGAAAAAAGCAAAACCGCCGCCAAAATAAAGTACAGGCGTTTTTTTGAACGGAGCAAATCGGCTTTTGCATTATCTATAAGCCAACCCGATTTTCGACTCTGTGAAATCTCCGACAGTGCATCCATTATGCTTTGCTTTTCGCTCTCGGGCATAAGTTGCGTAAAGCCTATACAATATTCAGCCGTTTCGTTTTCGTATTCGGCGGTAAAGACCGTGACCTTTTCCAATTTTTCAAAATCGGTGTTGCTTGACTTGATTGATGTCACAATCTCGACTTGATTGTTTTTGCAAAGGTTTTTCTGGTTACTTGTATCCCCTGCCGAAATGTAGGTAAAATCTATGCCGGTCTTTTTTGAAACTTCACGAAGCATATCGGGTATCAAACCTTTATAGGTTTCGCTGTCGGAGTCATAATACTCTATCGGATATAAATCCGGATTTCCCGCAACATAAAGCGACGCCTTATTTCCGCCACCTGTCTTCACGGTGAAAATTTCCGCAAACGCCGAAAGTCCGAAAAGGACAAAAAACAAAAACGTTAAACCCAATACCGTCATTTTTTTGAATATCTTATTCATCGATTTTCTCAAGTGCATCAATTTTCTCTTCCGCCTGACAGAGTTCGGTTTTCGCTGTTTGCAGTATAGAGTCGATAACGGTTTTAACATTTTCGATATTTTTGCGATAGTTTGTGAGTTTTTGCTTTTCGGCATCATTGATTCTCTGATTTTCAAGCCTTAAAACTTCGTTTTCGCGAATTGTCTTTTCACGCATCGACTGTGCAAAATTTCTTGCTTCGGTTAAAATTTCGGCAACTTCGCTTTCAACCGCTTTTTTCTTGTCAACATCGTTTTTCAGTTGTTCGTTTTCGCCGTTAATACGCTCAATTTCGCTCTCTCTTTCAAGCAACTGCTTTTTAAGGACATCAACTTCGCTCTCGAGAACGGATACTCTATTGTTTAATTTTTCATTCGTTTTGCTGAGTTCTGCCAACGCTTCCGCCTTTTCAAGACGTGCTTTTTCCGTGTTTTCGGCACAGAGATGATTGAGTTGTGAAATATATTCGATAACGCTGTTTTTATTAAATCCAAAAAAACCGGACTTTATATCTTTTAATTCCATAATTACACTCCTATTTAAAATTGATTTTCTTTCGTTCTATTCTTCCCCACTGCAGTTTCTTTTTTTTATAGCCGATAAACGCCGTAGCGCGTACCCAAGCCATAACAAAACGCAAGCAGGTTATTTCAAACAAGCAAAGAAACACCGCACGCAGGGCATCTTTCGGTGTAACCTTCAAATTCGAGGTATACATTCGGGAGAAAAACGCCGTGAGTGACAATATGCTTCCGAATGCTGCATAAATAAGAAAAAACAGTATCATAAACGGCACGTTTATAAGGTCAACACAGAACGCCAATACTACTGTAAAAACACCGAAAATTTCTATAAACGGCGATAAAAGTTCGTATATTAAAAAATATAAATACGAAATAAAACTTACCATACCGAATTTTTGATTGAAAAGCATTTTTCGGTGCTTATACATCGTTTGAAACAGTCCGAGGTGCCACCGCTTGCGCTGTTTTTTAAGGTCGCCGAGTTTTTCGGGTGCTTGTGACCAACAGGTTGCATCGGTCGCATAACAGATACTGTAATCCATATTATTCACACGGCAATATTCGTGAAGTTTAACGACAAGTTCCATATCTTCGCCCATCGTTTTGCTGTCATATCCGCCCGCTGCAACCACAACATCTTTTTTAAAGAGACCGAACGCACCCGAAATAATAAGCGAGCCGTTGAACTTATCGAAAAGTATTCTCGAAGCCAAAAACGAGCGGTCATATTCGAGCACCTGCATAGCCGCAATGATATTTTTCGGCAAACGGTATTTCTTAACGCGACAGTTTTCAAGTTCAACATCGTTGGAAAGGCGCACAAGCCCGCCAACCGCAACAACGTTTTTCTTTTGAAGCACCGGTTCTGTAATGTTTTTAAGCGAGTCATACTGTAAAACCGAGTCCGCATCCATACAGATAAAATAGGGATAGTTCGCCGCGTTTATTCCCATATTCAACGCATCCGCTTTTCCGCCGTTTTTCTTTCTTATAACCGTTAGCGGAACTTTCGTTTCCCGCGTTTCGTAAACAAACTCTTCCGGTTGGCATTTAATCTGCCGTCGTATCGGTCGCTGAACGGGGTGCATTGAGAAAGCATTTATAACTTCAAGCGAGGTGTTGTCTTTACTACCGTCATCAACGACGATTATTTCATATAGCCTGTAATCGAGTTGCAAAAGTGATTTTACCGTTTCAACAACCGTAATTTCCTCGTTATAGGCAGGGACAACGATGGTTATCGGCACAAAATAATCGTTTGGCAAAATGTTTTTAAGACGTTTTTGCCGATGAATTTTATAAAGTTCGGACGAACCGACAAGAACCGATAAAAACAGAAAGGTTGAATATCCGATAAGATAGACAATAAAAAACACGCCCACAATTTCAAGAAAGGTATCAACATATCCCGTCATACCGTCACCGCTCCCCTTTCTTTACGCTGTAATCTGTAACGCAATATTTCGGACGCATAACGGTCATTGCCGTCCAAAACATCGGCAAGGTCGGTATAAGAAATGCCCAAACGCTCAAGACTTTCGGCTGAATTGAAACGAACATACCAATTATAACTGTATAAATTTTCTTTCAGCAATTCCACCGTTTTTTCAAACGGATATGTGCCGAGAGCCGACGATGCTATTGCGCTGTATTGCCATTTGTCCTCGTTTTTGATTTTTGCAAGGTAACAGAGTTTGTCATAAGCGGCATCGTGACGATATTTACCCAAATAACGAATAGCAGCATAACGTATCTCGTCGTTTTGATTTTCGTCGCACAGGAGTGAATATGCAAACTCGCAATGCGCTGGGGAAGAAAATCTTATATAATTTAGCAAAATGACCTTCATATCTGTCGAAAAGACATCAAACCGAGTGATAATTTTACCGATTAACTCTTCGGTACTGCCGGCAAAATTCAACATTCCGTCGGTTATGAGTTTTCCGTGGTAAAATAAATCACTTTTGTCGATTTTCGTCAGTGCCTTTATTATACAATCCGCATCACCACAAGTATAAAGTGCCTGCATGGCGTTTTCACGACAGTATATACTCGGTTCGCCAAGCAGTGCGAGCATACTTTCCGTTACCGTCGGCAAGGCTCTGTAAGCAATAAGACGATATTTTTTTACGATATAGGGAAAATATGCCGCTTCTATTCGGTCTTTACCGCTGTAAGCGGCGCAAAGAAATATAAACACACTGTCGAGTTCGCAAAGATATTTTTTTACCGTTTCGGGGTCATCTAAATATGCGGTTTCAAGCATTTTGTCAAACGCCGTCATATTTCCCACTTTTTTGAGTTTTTTTCGCATATACCGTTTGTGATTCTCATCACACGGCTCGCCGCTTTTCACGCGTTCAAGTTCAATTCCTACACGGTAGGCAAAATTTTCGCTCACTCGGACGGTCTTTTTATCTTTCCGTTTCAAGAGAACCGCCGTTACTATATTGAAAACAATCATAGCAAAGCACACAAAGAGATAAACGTATATCATCAACTCAACGCTCATTGTGAT
This sequence comes from uncultured Eubacteriales bacterium, assembly GCA_964566175.1. Taxonomy (GTDB): domain Bacteria; phylum Bacillota; class Clostridia; order Oscillospirales; family Acutalibacteraceae; genus SIG589. The sequence goes on along the minus strand of CAZMHU010000004.1, from coordinate 71,249 downwards.
TTACCACCCCATAACTGTTGCATAATATAATATGAATCTTTAAGCCTTTCGTGGAATGTAACGCTGTTTCCCCACTCTTTGAGTTCAACAGTACCGAGAGATGTGCGAAGACTGCCACCCTCGGTAATGCCGACAAAGATCTTATCAATTTTTATAAACTCAACGCCGTAATTCTCATAATAATCATCGTGTATCATCATCTCGGACGGGTCACCGAAATTTAACATTTGCCACGGCAGGCGAACCTCTATATAATCCCCCGTCGCACAAAAATCCGCCAGTGAATTATAATCCTCACAATCGGGATTTGCGTTGCCGTATTTCAATTTTCCCGTTTCAAACGTGAGTGCCAAATTTTCATCACTACGTGCCGTTGTGATTACCTTTTTGTGCAAAATCAAATCGATATTTTTAAAAAGCGAAGAATTTTTTTCGGGAATGTTGCCCGTTTCATAAGTATTATATTTATACACTTCAAAGGCATATGTGGAACGCAGCGCTTCATATCGCTCTTGCACCAAGACTCTGCTGTTTTCGGCACCGTTTAAAACAACGAGGAAATCTGCTGCTTTATCAAATTTCAGTGCGTAATTCTCACAGTAGTTACTGCCTGTCTTTTGCGTTGTATCAATCGGCAGGTATACAGTATCGTTTTCAAGATCAAGGTCTTTTTTATAAACGAGAAAATATATAAATTTTTCGTCGTATTTCACCGATACCGACATATTATCGGTCTTAGATACTATATCGTCGTCCGTCCATTCGAAAACGTCACCGTCCACATAACAGACCGACTCTTCTTCGCCGGGGTCAAAGGTCAGTATTCCGAAAAACTGTTCGTTGGTTTGATAATCCGACCAATATGGGTTGCGTTTAAGGTCAACCGAATGCAACGTGTTCCACGTTCGTTTAAACCATTCGTCCTGCCAAGAGAATATGCAAGAGCCGGCGCACCCCGCCGAAATAATATCGTTATAACATTCGACAAGAGCCTGTCCTTGCTCACTTTCGCTCATTGCGCCCTGATTGCGCCCTGTGTTGACGTCAATATGCGCCATAGCACGCGAGGTCGGTATACCGAATTCGGATATCACAACGGGAATGCTGTGATGGTTTACAAGCATTGAAAGATATGCGGAATATGTATTGATTTTTCCGTTTTTATCGGTAAAATCACCCTCGTTTACGCCGTAAACCGACCAATCCGAAATATATGTCAAATAGTCCGGAAAGTACGGATATACGTGATATGAAGCAAATTGTCCCGACAGGAAATTTTCGGTAGATAATATATTCTCGACATTAACCGATGCACATTTTTTAACAACAGCCGTGTCTATTGTGGGATAGTCAAACGGGTCGGTAGTCGGCCAATTTGCAAAAGCAATAAGACGTTGGTCGGCATAACGTTTGGTTTCGTAATCGGTCACCTTGTCGGCAACGCGTGTCAGCATTGCCTCGAACGCCGAAGCCTCTTCCGAGGTGTAAAAATACCTTCCGCTGTAGTTTAAAACTTCACAGTCATTTTTATATTTGTCATCGGTATAGGCAACGACCAAATCTTCCCATTCAACGCCCAAAATATATCCTATTACCCACGGTGAAATGTCCTTTAGATAACTTCCGTGGCCCGCACTTGCCACTTTACCCAAATTGAGTTTCCGCTTGCCGTGGATAATATCGACCATGGCTTTGCAATCCTTCAAAAACGTATCGTAAAAATCTTTATGATATGCGTCTTTATAAGAATTCATTACGTGGTCGTTTACCCAAACGCCGTGCAAGAGATAAAGCGGATTTTCTCTGCCGTTGTTGTACTCATAAAAAGCGTCGTAAAATGGCTGTGACTGTATTGTATAAATTCTGACGGTATTAACACCCATCTCCTGCATTAAAGCAAACCAGCGCAGATATGTTTCCTTATCGATATTAAAATCGGTAGACCATTCTCCGGGATAACCCGAACCGAGGTCAACACCCTTTATCTCAAAGGGTTTAAACTCGCCGTTCTCTTTCAGCAAAATCTGTTTTCCCTCGGTCTTTGCATTAACAGATATTTCGGTGCTCTGAAAAAACGGAATATATATTCCGAGATGAAAATAAACATAGTTGACCGTTAAAAAAACCAAAACAAGTGATATAACGGTTATTATAAATTTTTTCACTTCAAAACCCCTTTACTGTTCGTGTGCCTCGTGCGATTCGTGTGTCTTTGATGCCGCAGAATATTGTCTTATGCTTTCAATATTCTCGTCCATCCAAGCAAGACGCTCGTTAAGGCAGGTACGCATTTGCATTACCGCCTGTGAATAACTTCTCGGGTTACGCTCGTGCGGGATAAGCCTGTCACTGCTTTCTTCAAAGGAATATCCCCACTTTTCAAAATTTCTGTCCAACGCAGGGCCGAGCCACTCTATCGTTTCGTCAATAAAATTGTTAAGATATTCTTCCGAGAGATATGTCTTTCGCAATTCTCTGTAACGCTTTATTATAGCCTTTGTAAAATCCCTATCCTGAATTATGCGGTTAAACCAAAGCGTTCCGAACATTGCAAATCCGTCGTTTGGACTGTTTTCAACCTCTTCATAATTATCGAGAGCGTTGTTAAAATCCCAAACGCACATTTTATATTTGCGGTCGATATCTTTATAGATATATGTCGAATAGAGTCCGGCATCGCGGTTGAGCGAAACTTCGTTTATTATAAAATAATCGACAAACGACTCAACATCAATACTTCCTTTATAACCCTCTTTATCGTCAAAGTCATAGGAATGAATTGCCTTTTCAAAAGCGGAAAACTCAAGTTCTATCTCTCGCGCGAGTTCCTCACTCAAATTGGAAAGGCCGGGATAGACTATATTGATTTTTTTATCGGTTCGGCGGGTATATATACTCAGCGGATTGATGTTTTTGATATCACTGCCGCTACCTCGGTCGTGACGCAATATATATCCCGAAAAGGTACTGCGTTTTTCGGTTGTCGAAAGGGTGAGCCGTGCACCCTCTTTGCCCGCGGTTATGGTTTCGGTCATAAGATATAAACCTTGATACTCTCCGTTTAGTATCAGTTCACAAAAGCGGACATTCGGAGCATAATCCATAATCTGTCCCGAAATGCTATACCACATATAGTTTCGTATCTGAGTTTTATCAAGATACGGCCCGTGCAATGCCCACTCATGATGAGCCGCCATTTCCATAACTTCACAGTCATTATTAGTACCGTCGGGATTGATAAATTCCAAAAGATACGGTTTCTTGTCAAAATGGCGTGAGGAATTTCCCCTTATTCGTATTCGAACATCACTGTTGAGTGTTGCGGAGTCGGACAGATGATTATTGCCGGCGCCGTCGATAATATCGGCAATGGCGGCTATTGTATCACTGCCGTCCGCCGCCAAAGTATACTCGGTGAGACCGGTTTCTTTGTTGTGATACGCTTTTCCTGGGATTTCAACGCCGTCGGTATTTATTTTGATAATCGGCAAATGGGTGCAAAGTCCGCCGCTGTCACAGTTGTCACAGGCAGTATAGGCAGGTTCTTCGAGATGTTGAATATATCTCTCCGTATCATTTTCAGGAAAGACGGAACTCACACTCAAGAGTACGCCAACCGACAGGACAAGCGCCGTAAATCCAATAATTTTATGTTTCAAGACGCTGTCCCTCAGTTGGAAATTTCATCGTTTTGCATAACGATATTTACATACTCGATATTACCGATTTTATAAATGCTGTCGGGAATGTTTGGTTCTTTCTTTTCGGATTTTTTCACCATTTTTTGCGTGAGTTCGTATATCAGTTCTACCGTCGTTTCGGTTGTGTTTTCTACCCTTAAAATTGCTTTTGAGTCAAAGAGCGTATAAACGAGCGATTTAATCATCGGCTGTGAATTTCGGGCGGCACGGATTATAAGCAACATACGGTTATCATTCTTGATACAGCCGAGTATAAGTATCACGGTAAAAACGACGGCACTGCCGATTGAAGCAACCAAAAAATCGCCGACGCCGCAACAAATACCGACAATTATCGCCCAAAAAATATATACCGTATCTCGCGAATCTTTAACCGCAGTACGGAAACGCACGATAGAAAGTGCACCGACCATACCGAGGGAAAGCGCAATATTATTGCCGATAACCGTCATAACTGTTCCCGTGAGAACGGTTAATATTACAAGCGTAGCATTAAACTTTTTACTGTATATAGTGCCTTTGTGCGAAATAAAGTATGATACGAAAATGAAAAATCCGAGAATAGCGGACGCACCGATATTCATCAAAATGGTTTGCCAGGTCATATCGCCGGAATCGGAAAATAATTTATAAATTTGTTCTTTCATTTGTTTTTTCTCCTTAAAGTCTTGTTTGATAACCGTTTTGTCTTGCCAAAACATATTTGCTGACCGACAGTTCGCTTCGGTTGGCGGGGTTTATGAGTTCTCTGATATATCCGAGCAAAAAGCCGTTGTATTTAACCTCTAAAACAACATCGTATTTATCGAGTACCGGATTCATATTCAGTTTCGGGTCGAACAAATCAAAACTGCTTTCGGTCGATACTATGTTGTTGTCAAACGTAATACGTATTTTGTTTTCTTTAGCAATAAAGGCTTTTCTGTTGTATTCCACAATAGTTTTAGGACGGTAGCAACGGTAGTTCATAAGTCCGTAGCACTCGGCGGCAAACGGCTCTTCATATTTGAGCAGTGGCAGATAGTTGCTTTTTGTCAGTTCAATCGCATCGGCACGGCTGACACGCAGCGACCTTTTCATCTGATTTGGCCCTTGCTTTTGCTTCATCTCCAGCATTGCAAAATCCGCATTCGGGTCATAAACTCTGAGTCGAATTTTCCGACGCAGTTCTACACCGTCGAGTTTTTCAAAATAATCCCCGTCAAATGCGGTATCAAAATAGAGCGAACGTATAATATATCCGTGAGTGCCGTTGTGAGGGTCGCTGAGCATAACCTGCCCTACCCTGTGAGAGAGTGCGATAAACTCATCGACACTCAGCAAAAATTTTTTCTCTTCGCGCAAAACCTTGTTCAAAAAATCCCCCCTGAAAATAAAAAAACTGACCGCACTTTTTTAATGTGCGGTCAGTCGGTCATACGGAAAATCCGGTTAGATACTTAACTTTGCGTCCCATCCTTTCGAATGGTTTGCCGAAATTATTAACTTTTATTCGCCGTCCGAGCAGGGTGACCCCCCCCCCCGATTTTTTGGCAATTTTTACCTCATACATACTCTTATCGGCGCGGGAAACCAAATCGTTAATCGAGTCATCGGGAGCAAATTTTGCATATCCGATACTGACGGTAACAGGCGTGCCGTCGGGCGTTTTAATACCTTTGTTTTCAATAAGTGAATAGATCTCTTCGGGGGACTCGAACCCTTTGCGTTTGCTCAGTTTTTGAACAATCGCAAATTCATCTCCGCCGAAACGACCGCAAAAGCAGTCATACTTTTTGGTAAACTTTCTGATTATGTGGGATATTTCTTCCAAAACGCGGTCGCCTTCGATATGTCCGTATTTATCGTTAATGGACTTAAACGAATCGACATCGACAAACATAAAATAGAGATTTTCATTAGGACGTAAAGTTTTCTCAAGTTCGTTTGTTTGATATAAAAACTTTCTCCTGTTCGGTATTTGTGTCAACGGGTCAAGCGAAATCATATTTCGCAAATAGTGAAGATAGAGCAGAAAAATCGAAGTAGTATCGCCTATCATCAAAATCGGAAATTCGCCGATTGCAAACTGCAAAATGCCGCAGATAACGGTTATAAAAGAATAAATTGCAAAGGTGACCAAATCACGGTAACTTGAAGATTTTTTGTTTTTCTTGGCAAAATACAAACATCTTATACCGGCAATAAAAATATACGCAAAGGAAACCATAGCTTGCAATGCAAAAAGCGGGCCGCGAGCATAACCGTTTTCAGTCGTTACGCTGAACAAGCAACCGTTAAAATAAGAAACGGCAAGCAAAACGGCAAGCAAAACTATAGGCAATGCCAAAATAATGTGTTTACGCTTTTTATCAAAAAAATCCTTATTATGTAAAATTTCAGAATAGAAAAACCATATATATGCCGAAATTGCAAAGAAAAGGAAATACGCTGCCGTAATAATATACACCAACGTCGGTCGTGTTGCCAATTTATATATTCGATTATAACCGCCCAATATATCCAGAATATAAAAACCTATTGTAAAAGAAATAAGTTTAGTCAGTACTCTCGGTCTTCTGCCGGGACTGTATTCCGAATACTTGATGTTAAATCCAATAATAGCCAACACGAGAATACAGATTATATTCACTTCAAAATATAATAAAAATTCCGTCATCGTTTTAACACCTTAGAAAAAGCATTTCTCCTATAATTAACAATATTATATACACTATGAATTAAAAAATCAAGTTTTTTGAAGAATTTAGGACATTACAGCGATAAACTTTGCTTTTTTCATCTAAAAAGGCGAAAATCCGCCCATATAAACGGACGGATTTTTTGTTATTTTTGTTCTAAAAGCCCAATGTCTTCCAACATCTGTTTTGTTGCGGCGGTGGAGTTGTCCGAAACATCACCGCGTGCGGCGGTAACGTTCATAACACGCTTACGCTTATCACTGTTGAAAATCAAAAACCAACGTTTGACCTGATAAAACGGATAAAGTGCAGGACGTTTTTTTAAAGAGGGATATAAGACCGACAGGCTTTCCTTGGAGAGAAACATCATATTGAGCAATGTCTTTGTTTTTCCTCTGCCCTTTGCCGCATTCACCTTTGCCGCGTTTTTAACCGTTCCGTAAACACCGCCCGAAAGGATATATTCTTCAAGCAATTCTGTCCTTTTGGTGTGCGATGCGTTTTCCAACCACACCTTTCCGAGACAGACCGCGGCGTCCCACAAACCTGAAAGACCGGTTTTTTGCATAAGCAGTGCGAGTTTTTCTTTATCATACGGCATTTTATTCTCAATCAACCACAAATCAATAAACGGTCTTATACCGCAGCCGCCGTGAACAAGGTGTTTTGCCATATGGGCAATATGATAAAGAATGAAATATTCCAACTGCATAACGTAACGGTGAGAGCCGTTTTCGGTCTCGACTGCGCTTTTCCAAGCGTCCTCTAAGACGGCGTCCGTAACGTTGAAATTATCGTGTTCCAGATTATAATGCAGTTCAATATGAGTTTTGTTGGGTGAAAAAAAGTTGTAATCATATGTTGTTCTGTCGGCAGCCCGGATAAATCCCGCATCACACAAACATTTCTCGGCAGCAGCAGCATCGGTTTTGTGTACCAAAACATCGATATCGCAACTCGTCCTCATCCAAGCCTCGGGATAATAATCACGTATTACCGAGCCTTTAAGGGGCATAAAGTCTATGTTTCCGTTTTTCAGAGATTCGCAAACCTGTCGAAGAGAATACTCTTTTTGGGTATCGCGGTAGAGTGCCAACATCATTTTTTTATTGAAACCGGTTGACACATCGTCCGTTCCGAGCAGACCGTTTTTGGAAAGCGCAGACGCAACAAGATGTGCAACATCGTGACCGTTGGCAAGGGTATATATTTTTCGGTAAACCTCGGGCGTGAGTTCGCTCTTAACGGTTTCGTCAACCGCACCGCCGACAACCTCACTGCGGATAAGCGAAAACATAATTGATGCCACATCCATTGCTGTTTCTCCGTTCTGCTAAAAAATCTTTACAAATTCCGCTCCAACACATCGGCAATACGCTTGCAGGCAAAGCCGTCACCGTAGGGGTTGCTGGCGTGAGCCATAGCGTCATAAGACTCGCTGTTTTCGAGGAGTTCTTTGAAATTATTGTAAATTACCTCTTCATCAGTGCCAACAAGTTTCAACGTGCCTGCCTTAATGCCCTCGGGTCGCTCGGTCGTGTCACGCATTACGAGTACCGGTTTGCCAAGTGAAGGTGCTTCTTCTTGTATTCCGCCGCTGTCGGTCAAAATCATATGACTGTGTGCGAGGAAGTTATGAAAATCGAGTACTTCGAGAGGTTCGATAATATGAATTCGGTCACAATCACCGAGTTCTTGATCTGCCGCCTTGCGTACAACAGGATTCATATGTATCGGATAAATTGCTTTAACGTCGGGGTGTTCTTCCATAATACGGCGAATAGCACGGAACATTCGGTGCATAGGCTCGCCCAAATTTTCACGGCGGTGTGCCGTTATTATAATTAGTTTGCTATCCTTTGCCCACTCAAGTTCGGGGTGGGTATAGTCCTCACGGACGGTAGTTTTCAAAGCGTCGATAGCGGTGTTGCCGGTAACATAAATGCTATCGGGATTTTTGCCCTCTCGAAGCAAATTTTGCTTTGAGAGTTCGGTGGGAGAAAAATTATATTTTGCGACAATTCCCACCGCCTGACGGTTAAACTCCTCCGGATAAGGAGAATAAATATCATACGTGCGAAGTCCCGCCTCAACGTGGCCGACGGGAATTTGTTTGTAGAAACAGGCAAGCGCCGTTACAAACGTTGTCGAGGTATCGCCGTGAACAAGAACCGCATCGGGATTAACTTCGTCAAGCACGGTACCTATACTGTTCAAAATATTGGTCGTAATATCAAACAGTGTCTGCCCCGATTTCATAATAGACAGGTCATAATCGGGTATTACGTCGAATGCTTCAAGCACTTGGTCAAGCATTTGACGGTGCTGACCGGTAACACAAACAACCGTTTTTATGTTTTCTCTTGTTTTGAGTTCTTTAACAAGGGGACACATTTTTATCGCCTCAGGGCGTGTGCCGAAAACAAGCATTACAGTTTTCATTTTTTTCTCCTTATTTTTGCAATAATATAAGACCGGTTATATATCAAATCCCCAACCGGTATCTTTTAAAGTATCGCGCATCTCCTGCTTTTCGGCGTCGGTTTTTTCCAAATAGTGTGTCTTGTAAACCGGAGATTTTTCGAAAAGTGACTTATTCTTTTCAACAAAAGCATCATAAGTACCTATAACTTTTGCGGGATTGCCGACCACTACGGAATTATCGGGAATGTCCTTTGCGACGATACTTCCCGCACCGACAACTACTCTGTTTCCGATTTTAACATTGGGTAGTACAATAGCACCGGCACCGATAAAAACATCACTGCCGATATCTATTCTGCCGACCTTGCTGTATCCCAAAATCTTCTTGGTTGAGCCATCGTGGGTCAAAAGGCGTGAACCACTAGCAAGGGTGACGTTATCGCCCATTGCCACCAAAAATTCGTGACCATGGTCAACAGCACCGTAAATATGACAATTTTTTCCCATTACAGCGCCTTTTTCCGATAAAGCCCCCCCCCGCATTCTTTGTTTAACTTTTCCTAAAAATGCTTTTATTTTCATATTTCAACCACCCCTTAAAAACAAAATTTTAAGACATTTTTATTCTGTTAATATCTTTTAAAAGCCGCAAAACCCTTTTTCCGTTTAATGCAACAAGCGGAATAAAATAAACAAGATATGTAAATGTGAACGAGAAAAGCACAGGAAGTTCGTCGAAGAAATGGTTTCCGATAAACATAGCGACAAGCCCGAAAAAGGCACATTCAACGATAATAAGCAAAAACTGTTTCAAATTGAGCAGAGAAGCCGTTTTGCACTTTAAAAGTTTTGCACTTCGCACCAGCATTACTACTGAGAGCGCAATGGTGATAAGCACTGTTGAAAGTGCCGGCCCTATCATTCCAAAACGATTGTAGAACACAATATTCAAAACCAAATTAAGCACAAGTGCAGAGCCGGAATAGCACAAAAGTTCCCTCGTGTTGCCGGTTACGGAGAAAATCAGAGAAACGTTGGCAAACTTCATCATATCCACAAAAATGTATAAAACGAAAACTCCGACACCGACAAGATATTTTTCATCGTAAAGAATAAGCATAAGATCACGTGAACATACAACAGCACCCGCGGAAATGATAATTGTCACAACGTACGAAATCTGAATATATTTCGAAAAAGCGTTGCTTGCGTTTTCGTGGTCGTTATTCGCAATATAGCGTGTGATATACGGAACGAGAACGGTCAAAAAAGACTGTGTGAAGATATAAAACGGAAGTTCCTTTGACGCTATCGTATAAATCGCCAACTCTTCCGAGTTTGCCAAATAGCCTATAACCATTTTATCCATATTTTTGGAAAGGGCGTTTGTAAAGATATATGCCGACATCGGAATGCTGTATTTTAAAATTTCCTTGACAAGCGAAAAATCGGCCTTGCGAAGATCGATGGAAAAAATATTACTGCGACAATACAAAAGAAGATATGTCACATTGCCTATATCCAAAACCAATGTGATGACAAGTACCGCCTTAATGTCCTTTATCAACAAGCATGTCAACGCTATCAATATAATTTTCAAAGTTGAAATCGTTAAATTTCTAACCGCCAAAACTTTTGCCTTTTGTGCCGATATAAACAGCACGTGAAACATATTGGAGATGTTCGTGAGCAAAGGAATAAAGGCGATATAGGGTATAAACGATGCAACGGTGGGATTGTCAAAATATTTTGCTATGGGTTTCGGAAACAGCAAAAGCACAACAGCCGCAACCGTTCCGATTATAAACTGCAACGCAAAAATCGTATAGGCATATTTCTTGCCGCGTTCACGGTCGGTGTCTTTCGTATAAAAGAAATTTACGGCGTCGGAGAGACCTAAAATAGTCAGTGATATTACGGTCGTCGAAACGAGCATAGCAGAAGAATATATTCCGTATTCTTCCAAGGAAAATGTAACCGCAAGCAGTTTGTATATAACCATTGAAATCAAGGTTATGATAATATTCACAAATGTCAATAACAGCGCATCAACCGTTGCGCCTTTTGCGTTACGCTTCATTCTAAAATTACCTCATATCGATTTTATCTATGCAGGCGGCAACCGAACATCGCACTTCGGTTTATTCGCCGTCCGCAGAAAGTTTTTTCACAACCTTTGCGGGGTTGCCCGCTACAATTGAATATTCGGGAACGTCCTTAGTAACAACGCTGTGGCTCGCCACGATAGACCCCTTGCCTACCGTAACGCCTTTAAGTATAGCGGCATATTCGCCTATCCACACATTATCACATATCGTAACCGGTTTGTGTTCGGCGTGTTTCCACGTCCAAAGATCGCCATAAAAATCGGAATGGCTCATTTCTCGACGCATTTGGGGAGAAGTGGGATGATTGTTGTTATCGAATATTCTCACATCGGACGATATTATAACATCGTTCCCTATGGTAATCGACTCCATTGCGCCGATATATGTTCTGTAACCTGTAAAGCAGTTATTACCTATGGTTATTTTACCGTTTTCAAAAACTTTAAGAACTGCTTTAATATCGCAATTATTCCCTATTACAACATTTTTCGGGGGGGGGAGAGACGGGTCTCTTGAATAATATTGGCTGTGCGCCTTATAATCAAATTTTTCCCGCAAATGCAATTTTTTTGAAACTTTCGTTTTTTCGGATATGCACGCATATCATTTACAATTTTTCTGATACTCATAATCCTTCACTTTCTGTGTCAACAAAATTCAATTTCATATCGGTGTTCAAAACCATCCAATCGAGCATTAGGATGTATATAAAGTCAAACTGGAAGAGCATACCGAGAGTTGCAAACATAAACAACAGCACGGCGCTGAGTCCCCAGTTCACCAAGCCACGCTTGAACAGCGGCGAAACCCTGATACTCAAAATATTATAAAGCAAACCGTAATAAAGCGCCATACCGATAAGACCGATATGGTATACCGTTTCTATATAGAAATTGTGGGCACCCGACTCGGTCGGTAGGTCTGCGCCCAAGCCCGCGCCGATGAAAAGAATTTTTACGCTGTTCACAATCTCTTCAAAATAGACCGCCCAAATATCAAATCTGCCGCTTGAAATATCATCCCTTTGGAAACGTATCAAAACTTTATCGAAAATACCGGTTTTGCTCGCATAATATCCGAAGGCAACGGCTATCAGCGCTATTAAAATCAGCGTGCTAAAAACCGAGCGATTTTTAAAGCGCATTATCAAAATCGCCACCAGAACACCGACAAGTGCAATATAAAACACTCTGCTGTATGTCATACAGCCGAAGACTGTCAATGCAATAAACATAGGTATGCCTACTTGATACTTTATCTCTTTTTTATACATATAAAGCAACAGGCAGTAAAGACAGACGATAACAATAATGGAATAATAGTTCGGGTCGAGATATAGTCCCGTAAAGCGGGCAATTCGCTCCGTACCTATGTATTCTTCTTTCAAAGTGTTGAAAAACGCCGAAAGCGCCGGCCAAGAAGTTTTTCGCAAACCGATAAGCGATGCGATAATTTCGCCCGAACTTATCGCCAAGACCATACTCGGAAACATATCGCGTTTTATGAGTTTTACGAAGCACACAAACAAAAGAACGTTGCTTATTATCTTTATAAAAGATACCAATGCGCCGCCGACACCCAAAAGCGATATCACGGAAAACAGCACAAACAAGGTAACAAAACCTACCGAAACACGAACATTTTTAATCAGCAGTCGCAGTGCAGCAAAAATACTCAAATATGTGAAAAGTGATGAAGACGAGGTCGAATATTTATATATTGTCGTAAAGGGAAGCAAAAACAGCATTTCCCAAAAAATCTCTTGGTCGTTTAGGAAAAGCAAACTCAGCATATTGAGTCCAAACACCGCTATTGCAACGGTGTGGTTTGTGACGGAGATATATATTCCCGCCGCGGATATAAGGCAAACAAGTATTGCCCGTGCGCGGATACCGGTGTCCTTCAATTTATTCTCAAACATCATTCATCACCTATCAGTTGAGTGTATGCTTTCGCAATTTGTTTAATATCAAAGCCCGCCGCTTTTACCCTATCCTGTGAGGTATATCTTCCGACATCATCGACGGCGTGCAACAGACGTTTTGCCCAATGTTCACAGCCGTCCTGCAAAGAACAGTATTCGATATTCGGATTAAATTCGACATTGCGGGTGACGGTATCCGACACTATAATCGGAACGCCGTTTGCCTGTGCTTCGACAAGCGATACCGGCAATCCCTCGTATTTCGAGGGCATTACAAGCACATCAAAAGCCGAGAGAATTTTGTTTATATCCGCTCTGACACCCGCAAACATAACAGCATCGGAAACACCGAGATCACTCGCCTTTTGTTTAATACCGTCGAGCAAAGGGCCGTCGCCGACAAGCAGTGCCTTTACAGAGGGGTCAATCTTTCTTGCCACTGCCACCGTATCAATCAAAAAGTCGTGATTTTTGACAGGTATAAACTTTCCGATATGACCTATGACTTTATCACTGTCACAAAAACCGAACTCTTGCCGAATCGAGGTTCTGTATTCGGTATTGAGCGGATATTTTGAAAGGTCAACGGCGTTGTTTATTATCCTCACCGAAAGTTCGCCGCAGGACATACCGCCGAAAAGCCATTTGGCAGCCTTATCCGAACAGGCAAACAGAACGTTTGCGTAGTTTTTCAGGTGCTTTTGGTGCTTTTTGTGAAGAAAATCGTTAAGCCATTGCAGATTGCCTTTATTGGCGTAGGAACTGTGTGCATGAACTATACGAAGGGGAATTTTTGCTTTTTTTGCCGTTTTTAAGGCTATTATATTAGCCAAAGAATTTGTGTGAAAGTGGAACGCGGTATATTCGCTTGCATGCGCCCTCCAAAAGTTTTTCCAAGCGGTTTTATACGCTAAGGGATTTTTTCTCATATGCGGGAAATTATAAAATTTTCCGCCCAAAGACAAAATCTCTTCCTCGAAAGCACCGTTATTATCGCCGTGCGTCACAAAATCAAACTGAATTTTTTCACGGTCGACCGAGCGGTAAAGATTCATAATAAAAGATTCCATTCCGCCCCTGTCCATTTTTCCGACATAGTGAAGAACACGCAACGGCATAATAACCCCTCCGAAAATGTGTTAATACGGCTTGTCAAAGGTTTAGAGATAATAGCAGTTCTCCAAGTTGCAAACCTTTCGAGTATCCAAAACAATTTTGTCTTTAAGTTTATCGGTGTTTTCTTTTATCTGGTCATGACCGACCATAACAACGACCAAATCGGTATCGGCAAGGAATTTGTCAAAATCGTGATACTGATTGGGAACAATATCCTTTTCGAAATACGGGTCGTATGATTTTATAGGAGCAGCAAGATGCCTTTCCTGACTTTCAAGAAGTTGTATTGTGGGAGATTCGCGGGGGTCGTCCACATTTTCTTTGTATGAAAGACCGTAAAGTCCCACACGACCGATATCGGTAATGCCGTTTTCTTTCATAATTTCATAAATGCGGTTAAGCACGAAATCGGGCATACTGTCATTGGTTTTCATAGACTCGTCGATAACCTTTGCAAGGCTCGGATAATCGCCTACTAAAAACCACGGGTCAACCGAAATGCAGTGACCGCCGACACCGGGGCCGGGTTGAAGAATGTTTACACGCGGGTGCATATTGCAGATTTTAATTATCTCGTAAACGTCCATATTATCGTGACGGCAAATCTTCGCAAGTTCGTTTGCAAAGGCGATATTTACCGCACGGAAGGTGTTTTCGACAACCTTTGTCATCTCGGCTGTGCGGATATCCGTAACGACGATTTCGCCTTGACAGAATGAAGCGTACAGATTTTTAATCCTCTCACCTACCGCTTTATCGTCTGCGCCGATGGTACGATTGTTGTGAAGAAGTTCGTAAACCATATTTCCGGGAATAATTCTCTCAGGAGCGTGAACAAGGTTAATGTCCTTTCCGATAACAAAACCGTTCTCTTCAATGGCGGGACGAACATACTTGTCGATAGTTCCGGGAGATACCGTAGATTCGATAACGACGGTAGCGCCCTTGGGGCAAACAGCCATTACACTTTTTACAGCAGCAACAACATAGCAAGCATCAACTTTCTTGCTGAATTTATCATACGGAGTTGGTACGGAAACGATATATGTATCGGTAACCTGATACTCTGTTGTAAACTTTATTCCCGCATTGACAGCCTTTTCGAAGAGTTCATCAAGACCTTTTTCTTTAAAGGTCGTTTTGCCCGCGTTGAGGGTTGCCACCAATTCTTGATTGTAGTCAGTTCCGACAACCTCAACGCCGTGTGCCGCCATCATCAAAGCGGTCGGAAGTCCTATGTAACCGAGTCCAATAACATTTATCATTTTTATTCTCCTCACTTTTGCTTGTTTTATATAAGCGCCGTACAGCGCAACTATACATTTTTGAACAACGCCCGTAATATCATGCGTCAAACTCGTACATTGACAAAATTCTGCGTTCCATTTCCTGCCACGAATACATTTTCTTATAAAGTTTTTCTTCCTTTTCGGAAATTTTGCGACGGGTCGCCGCATTTTCTATCAAACGGTCGATAGCACTGTTGAGTGAGTCGGCATTATAATCAATTACTTCGCCGATACCCTGCTCTTCAACGACCGATGCCATTCCTGTGCCACGCGCCATAATAAGCGGTTTTCCCAAAAGCAGTGCCTCATAGAACTTGTTCGGTGCGGCATAAAAATGGTTTGCGACCGCCGGATCATACACCGCACACATAACATCGCAACTTTGTTCGAGTTCGATTGTCTTATCATAAGGAATTCTGCCGTAATAGAAAATGTTGGAGTGCTTTTTCGCCATATCCTCAAAATAAGGTTCCATTCCCGCGCCGAAACCGCCGATGTGAAATTCGCAATCCTCTCTTGCCGAAACGGTTTCCGCAATTTTATCAATAAAGCGTGCCCTGCCGAAAATGCCGACATAGACAAGTTTCAAACGCTCGTGCGGCAGGTTTTCACGATTTAGATTTTCAATATCGGTGTTTGGTGTGTTGTGAACCACGACCAACTTTTTGGGACTGGCTCCCGCAATTTGCTTTTTACGTTCCTCGGTGCATATGACCGTGGCATCGGCACTGTTTATTACGGAATTTTCAAGGCGTTTTACCACCTTTCCGATAGGCTTGCCGTTCATACCGTGAGAATCGACATAATAATCGGGAATATCATAAACAAAGCGCTTTTTGAAACGCTTTGCACATTTCAACGCAGTGTAGCCCGTGTCAAAATCATAGGCGTGGATAATATCGTATTCTGCCCTGTGTGCTTTGAGCCAGGTGTAAATAAAGCGCTGAAAGCCGAGCAATCCTTTAAGATTTTTCTTAAATCCGCCGGAGAACTGTCCTTTTATTCCTATACGGACGATTTTCACTGTGGTATCTTTAAGTTTCAGTTCTTCTTCCCTCGGAGCGTAATCTTCATCCCTGTCCCACGCCAAAACTGTTACGTCGTAACCGTTTTTTGCCAAACAATTTGCCGTTTTTTCAAGTCTCGGATATGGCCTTACCGGATTTGAGCGTATCAGCACAACACGTTTTTCCATAATCAAACCTTCTCACTGATTTCTTTTCTGTAAATATCGGTCATGCACTCGACAACGACCGAAAAATCAAATTTCTTTATATTTTCTCGGTTAAACTCGCTCATAGCCGCGGAGAGTTCCGTATCGACTGCGAGTTTTTCTATGGCGACGGAAAATTCATCACTGCTTTTCGGATCACAGAGAAACCCGCCTTTGCCCTCTTCTATTAAATCGGTATTGCCGCGGATACGGCTGACAACACAAGGCATGCCGCTTGCCATAGCCTCCATTAAAGAACGCGACAGACCCTCGCGAAACGACGGCATCAAGAAAAAGTCCGCCGCCGCATAGAGTTCTTTAACATCATTTCTGTATCCGAGGAAATGCACCCTATCGTGCAGTCCCGCACCGTCGGCTTGTGCTTGCAGTTCGCTTTGTTTGCCGCCCACACCGCACAGAATATAGTGCAGGTTTGGTGCGGCGAGTTTTTCCATTGTCGAAATGACAACGGCGTTATTCTTGTTTTCGTTGAGTTCGCCGACTGAAATCATCACACGTGCATCGTTCGATATTCCGAGTTCTGCGCGCTTTTTCGCCCGCAATGGGTAGAAGTTCTCAAGAGCCTCAAAAAGTCTTTCAAGACCTCCCCCCCCTCGCAAATTCAGCATCGTAAACTTTACGAAGCACATCGGCTGCGGTTTCAAAACTGAATTTTTGTATAGCGGTCAGATTGTTTCTTCCCATTGTCTGACGCATTGCCTTATCCTTTGCCAAAAGATTCAGCGCCTCTGCATAGGCAGATATATCGTTTGTTTCGCAAAGAAAACCGCCGTTTGCACCTTCCAGCAAATCGGTGTTTCCCCGAATTTTACTCGCCACACACGGCAGACCGCTTGCCATAGCCTCCATCATAGAGCGGGGCAATCCTTCTTGCTTTGTAGAAAACAAAAAAACATCGACAGCAGAGAGCAGTTCCTTTATATCCGAACGGAAGCCAAGAAAATGTATTTGTTCGGATACCCCTAAACTCTCTGCAAGAGTTCTGAGATTTTCTTCCTCCGAACCTTTTCCGCAAATAAAATACTGCAATGCGGGATTTTTCGCCGCGGCAATCGCACGAATAGCCGTATCATAATTTTTACGTTTAATTAAATCACCCATGGAAATGAGTGCAACATCGTCGTCACGGAGATTTAACTCAGTTCGCTTTTTCTCACGGCGAACATTTTCGGCACCGTACTGCGACGTGTCTATTCCCACACCGGGAACATAGTAAACTTTGCCGCCGCCACGCAGACGGAATTTTTTCTTTGCGAGTTCGCAGTCTTCACTGTTTATTGTTATAAGTGCATCGGTATAGTGTGCAAGCCATTTTTCCACAGGATAATATATAAGCCAATTTTTAATCGGCGCACCCTTGTAAAAATGGAAACCGTGCGCCTGATAAATTACACTCTTTACCCCGCACTTCTTTCCGACAAGTCTGCCGAGCAGACCGCCTGTAGGCGTGTTGCAGTGAATGCAATCGATATTCTCCCGCTTTACTATTTTTACAAGTTCTTTATATGCCTTTATATTTGATTTTGCAAAAGGGCTTCTTGATATCGGAAGATTGAATATCTTAATATTATATTTTTTCTCATCGGCACGAATATTTTCTTCACTGCCGTCGGTGCGATTTACAGCAATATAAAAATCAAAGCCCAATTTTTGAGCGGCATTTATGCTTGATAGTGTAAAATTGCCGACCGATGAAGAAATATTTGATATAAATAGAACTTTTGACACTGATTTCACCGCTTTTTAAAAACTTCTTTTAAAACCGCTTCGATTAAATCTACAAACAGCGGATCGTTGTTAAACTGGTGAAAATATATGCCGGTTTTTCGAAAAAGCCGAAATATATTTTTTTGAGTTTTTTACTGACAGCCATTTTTTACTCCTCGCCCGCACCGACGGAAACGGTTTCCTTTGCGCTCTCTGCCGTTACTTCCGCCACGTTTGTATAAACATTTTCACGTTTTAAAACGGTTCCAATAGTCTTGAAAAAGATTTTTACGTCAAGCCGGAACGAAACATTATTGGCATACCAAGCATCATAAAGCCTTTTGTCCCTAACACCGAGATTGTTACGATAGTATGCCTGAGTATAGCCGGTAATTCCGGGTTTGACCTTCATTTTGTCAACTTCGTCCGGCAAATATGTATCAAGTGCGCCCGCACCGCTCGCACGCGGGCCGATAAACGCCATATTTCCGATTAAAACATTGAAAAATTGCGGAAGTTCGTCAATGCTTGATTTTCTGATAAATTTTCCGACCTTCGTCACTCTCGAATCGGAAGCGGAATTGTATGTACTGCCGTCGGAATTTGTCCAGTTCGGCGCATTTACAATCATAGAACGAAACTTATACATACTGAATATTTTGCTGTCTTTTCCGATTCTTTGGGCTTTATAAAACACAGGCCCGCCGTCGTCAAGTTTTATCGCCACTCCGACAAACAGGGTGATTATTATCAAAAAAGGCAGTGCACAAAGACCGATTATGATATCAAAAAATCTTTTTACCGCTTTGACATAAAAACTTTTGTAATTCATACCCAAAATTACACCCCACTAAGTTTTAGGAAATTATAATATATTTTTTAAGCAATTCTCTCGCATTTTCAGCAAGACTTTCCGCTTCATCAGGAGTCTTTCCCTCGGTTATTACCCAACCGCAGGTATCGGATTTTTCCCTGTATTCGTTTTGGAAATCGCCGACCTTTTTTCTCATAACGATATCAAGAATGCCGTTCGTCCCTATCAAATCCGACATATCCTTTATCTCCGTAATCATACCCGAGCCATATATCAAAAGCCGTGTGGCAATACACTTTTCGAACTTGGGTTCGGGGTAGATTTCTTCGCCGAGAGCGAGTTTTACGGTGTTAACGATTATGCTGACACCCCTCGAATACGGAATAATATGTGATGCGATTAAATTCTGTCCTATTCTTATTCCGCAATCGATTATATACGGTTTGCCGTCATCACTTGACAAAATGACATCAAAGTTTACGCTCGACATAGTAATATTCAGAGCGGAAATTGCTTTGCAAACCTCCGCTTTTATTTTGGTTTCGTCATCGACAGAAAGCCCCGAGGGGGTTCTGTGACCGTATTGTATTTCATTGTTCGCCGTTCTGTTAAATGTCGTTTTAATGACTGAATAAACATACGGCTTTCCACGGTATACAAAAGCCTCGACGGTATATTCTTCGCCCGCTATGAAATCCTCTTTATAAACACTTCCGAACCTTGCGACGGAAAAGGCGTTTTTCAGCGCGTCTTCCAATTCAGAAACGTTATGAACTAGGGAAACACCTTTACTTCCAGAACCGTCACTCGGTTTTATAACGCAAGGAAAATTGTATTTATGCTGTTTTGCCTCGTCCATAGAGGTAACTTCAAAAAAGTCACCGAAAATATTACAGCCGTATTCCGAAAGCCTTTGCTTTATTGCAAATTTACTCTTCGAAAGTTCCGCCGTTTCGGCAGGTAACGCAGGCAGATTTAATTTTTCGGCTATGTATGACACGGTGGGCAACGGCAATGTAGCGCCGTATGTCATAACGGCATCAACGGCGTTATCCCTTGCATACTGTAAACAAGCGTCTTTATCCAAAACGTCAATTTGCTTATAATCTGTCGCAACCGAAAAACCGGGGGCATTTTTATTGTAGTCAACACACAGCGCCTCATATCCGAGTTCAACAATTTTCTTTATCAGCGGCACTTGATATACACCGCCGCCGACAACCAAAACTTTCCGCATTTTACGCTAATTCCTTTCTGAAAACAAACGGTATTTATTAAGTGTGATTTTTGCAAACCGCAAAAAACTTAATGTTTTTTTATAAACAAAACCAACCTTTGTAAGTCCGTTTATAGATGATTTGTTTGTCGTGTACGCAGAAATGAAAAATTCATCATATTGCGAATTGGCTTCAATCAAATGACTTATAACAGCAGGATAAATTCCGCGACCGCGGTAATCGGTGCTTGTATAAAAAGCACTCAAATACGCCGTGTGATCGCCGATTTTATAAAAGGTGTCCCGACAGTTTTTTGTTTTAATCTGGCCGTATCCGACAATATTCCCCTCAATAAGTGCTAGCACGACCCCCCCCCCGAATTTCAGGGTGTTTTGCCATAATTTGTAATTTTCGAAACAACTATCTTTAAACTTTTCCAAGAGTTCATAATTCAGCATTACAAACTCAATACCTTTTGGTAAAGCAGCGCAATCCGTGTATGACAAAAACCTGTCTCTTTTCAAAACATACAGGTTCATATCATACTTTTTAAATAACGGTTTCACAGACTTAATTCCCCTCTTAAAAAATCATACACTGCCCTCAGTGCGCACTCGGCTTTCGCAGTTGCCTTTGTAACATCGTCATCACGTGCTATGACATATCCCATTCCGTCGAGGTTGGTGCGATATTTGTGTATCTCGTCTCCAACACTCATATGATGATATATTTCAACACCGTATTCCCTTTCGATTTTCTCAAAATCGGGAAGTGTTTCAACCGTTTGGTTCTCTCCAAAAGCCAAAAGCCTTGTTGCAACCGCAGTGTGGGTAGCCGGTGTGAAATCGACATCGTCACCGACAGCGGCTTTTATCATATTTGCGATATAATCTATTCCCGTGCCGTAGGGTATAACACACGGACCTATCATATTTCCGCCCATTCGAGCGCCGACATCAACAATATGAACCTTGCCATCGGCGGTTATGAGCATATCCATATTAACCGAACCGAAATTCACCCCCAGCGCCTTTATTGCATTTTCAACACAGCGCCTTGCCTTTTCTTCGACATCCGGAGGCAGGTCGGTTGGTATTGCGTGACCGAGTTCGGCGTAATAGGGCGGCTTGGTCATCCACTTTCGCATAATTGAAAGAACGTGAACTTCGCCGTTTATCACAAGACTTTCCGCACCGTATTCCTTGCCGACGATAAAAGTTTCAATCTCGGCACGGTGGGTTATAGATGTGGACATTGCGCTCTCACAGGCAAAAGCGAGTTGTTCAAAACAATCAACCCTCGCGGCACCCCTACTGCCCGAACCGTCACACGGTTTTACCATAACGGGGAACGCCAGACTTTCACGCAGAGTGGAAATATCGGTCGTTACGTCAACCTCATACGCCTGCTCGGTATCGTCAACCTGCGCCTCAAACAGACGTTTGCGAACGCGGTATTTGTTTTTTATGAGTTTGGCAACTTCATAATCAAGTCCCGATAAGTTCAACTCGCGCGCTATATAGGCGGCGGTCAAAACACCGTAATCGGTTGCGGCGGTCAAAACGCCGTCGATATTCTCTTTTCTCGCATAATCAAGGCAAGCCTTTTCGTCGACAATATTTATAACCGCGTGCTTATCCGCACTGCGAAAGCCGACAGCATTTTCATCGGCATCGACCGCATATGTTTCATAACCCATACTTTTGGCTTTGCGTATTACAAAATCCTGTAAAAAGCCCGCCCCGATGATTAGTACCTTTTTCATACTATCCTCGTATCTCTTTCTATATATACTCTTTCAAGATATCGATATAATTTTCAATAACATACTCAACCTCTTCATCCTTTAAACAGGTGTGAAGCGGGAGAGTAATCTCATTTGCGAAATGCGCATATGCGTTCGGGTAATCGGCAATGTCAAAACCGAGTTTTTTATAAGCCGTGTGCATAGGCAACGGTTTATAATGAACATTGCAGGCGATGCCTCGCTGTGCCATTTTGATTATGATATCACTGCGCTGTTCGGCGGTGATATTCGGCACGCGGGTGATATAAAGGTGACCCGAAGAAGTGTGTTTGGAATTATAGTGTTCAAGTGTCTCAACCGAAAGCGGGTGAAGTGCCGCGTCGTACTTTTCGATAATTTCTTTTCTGCGAGCGAGCATTGCAGGATACCGCTCAAACTGTTTAAGACCTATTGCAGCCGCAACATCAGTCATATTACATTTATACCACGTACCGACAATATCGTATTCCCAAGCACCGAGTTTGGTTTTTGCAAGAGCATCCTTTGACTGACCGTGAAGCGAGAAAAGTTGAAGTCTGCGATATATCTCATCATTATCCACGCCGTCAATGGTTTTCCAGGTCAAAGCACCGCCCTCTGCCGTTGTGAAGTTTTTAACGGCGTGAAAACTGAAACTCGAAAAATCGGCAACCGAGCCTATCATACTATCATCGAGTTTCGCACCGAACGCGTGTGCCGTATCGGCACAAACCGCAATTCTACCAAGCGCTTGTTGAATTTCCCCACAGGGCTTAAACAGGTTTTTCTTTTTATTGACTATTTCGAAAATTCGGCTGTAATTACACGGAACACCGCCGAGGTCAACGGGAATTATCACCTTTGTACGCTCGGTTATTGCGGCTTCAAGGGCATCGTAGTCCATTTCAAAACTGTCTTTTTGGCAGTCAATCATCACAATACGTGCGCCAACGTGGTCAACGACCGACGCAGTTGCGGTATAAGTATATGCCGGAACGCAAACCTCGTCCCCCTCGCCTATTTCGAGCAAGCGTAGCGCCATTTCGGCACAGGCGGTTTGAGAGTTGAGGCAAACACAGCGTTCTGTACCTATCCATTCGGCAATCCGTTTTTCGAGTTGCTTTGTTCTCGGGCCGGTCGTTATCCAACCGGAACGCAATGCCTCGGCTACTTCCCCTATTTCCGCTTCGGTTATGTCAGGCGGACTAAACGGTACAGACATTTTATTTTCCGACATAGTAATTACTTCCCCTCTGCCAAGTAAAATTTATTTATAGGGTTGCATAAATAAAAAACCACAATCCCGCATTTTCTAATTATTATAATACATAATACAAATTTTTGCAACAACTAATGAAATTCATATTCAAAGATGCAACCTTTCCCGAAAAAGACTGTTTTTCAGGCGTTGTAATACGTTATACAAACCGAACGTTTAATAAATAATGCTGTTTTTTGTCTAATAACCCGCATTATTTTACTTGTAATACGCCGTTTTTTTACCTATCATTGTCTTGAAATCAAAAATATTTAAGGATGTGTTGCTATGAATAATCTTCATCTGAAAAAATCCGAATCCGCCGAACGCGGACGCTGGGTGCGCTACAACAACAGTCTGACCTTTGGACTGGGCGAAAACGGTGAACGTCTTACGGGCTCGGCAAAACATATTGAACTCTCCCGCAACGCCGCCTGTGAAGGTATGGTATTGCTCGAAAACAACGGTGTTCTTCCCTTGAAAGTGGGCAGCCGTGTTGCGCTCTTCGGTGTCGGAAGTATCGACCACGTATATGTCGGTGGCGGAAGCGGACACGTATACCCCGAATACTTCCGCAATGTCTACGAGGGTTTTGCACTCAAAGAACCAAAGGTTGCGATTTACCGTCCTCTTTCGGAATATTATTACAACTATGTTTGCGAACACGGAAACCTTAACGACGAACGCCCGACAGCCGAGATAGAGTTGCCGAGTGAACTCCTTGAGTCTGCGGCGGAAAACGCCGATACGGCTGTTATAGTAATAAGCCGCTACTCCTGCGAGGGTGACGACCGCGTCAAGAACGAGGGTGATTTTTTGCTCACCGACACGGAAGAAAAACTCGTTGCCGATGTTACCGCGCGTTTCAACCGTGTTGTTGCCGTGCTTAACGTAGGCGGAATGGTTGACACCTCTTGGATTAAAAAATATTCACTCGACGCCGCACTGCTTGCTTGGCAGGCTGGTCAGGAAAGCGGTTTGGCTATCGCCGATATTCTTTGCGGTGATGTTAACCCATCCGGCAAACTCACCGATACTTTTGCCGCATCATTTGACGATTATCCCTCTGCCGATACCTTTAACGAGAGCAACGATTACGTTGACTATTTTGAAGATGTTTATGTCGGCTACCGTTATTTTGAAACAATTCCCTCAGCAAAAGATAAAGTTATTTATCCGTTCGGTTACGGACTTTCCTACACGACGTTTGATATTTCCAAACCGACAGCCGAAAAACGCGGCGAGAAAATCGTTGTAACTACAACAGTTAAAAACACAGGAACTCTTTCGGGCAAAGAGGTTGTTCAGTGCTACTATTCCGCTCCGCAGGGCAAACTCGGCAAGCCGAGCATTGAACTTGTCGCATTCCAAAAGACCCGCTTGCTGGCACCCGCCGAAGAGGAAAAAATCGTTCTCGAATTTAATATTTCGGATATGTCAAGTTATGACGACCTCGGCAAATGCCAAATGTCGGCATATATCCTTGAGGGCGGCGAATACACATTCTTTGTAGGAAACAGTAGCCGTAATTTGACTGCCGCCGATTACAAATACACCGTTGAGAGCGAATTTATCATTACGGAGCAGTTGACTCAAAAATGCGCCCCGAATGCGCTTAAAAAGCGTCTGCTTTCAAACGGAGAATACGAAGAACTTCCGAGTTTCCCGATTGAAGAATGTGATATCAAGCGTCCGAAAAATCCTTTCTCGCCGAAAAACGACGACAGCGCACGCGTTCCCTTTGCTAAAGTTGCGAGCGGAGAAATTTCTATCGACGAATTTATTTCACAACTCACCGACGACGAACTCACATGGCTTATGAGCGGTTGCCCCTCAAAGGGCACTGCCAACACGGCAGGCTTCGGCGACAACTGGCGCTTGCAAATACCGTCACTTATGACGGTAGACGGCCCTGCCGGAGTTAGACTTGACCCCAATTTGGGAATTCCCACAACCGCACTTCCCTGTGCAACGTTGCTTGCCTGCACCTGGAATCCGGATATTCTTTACGAAATGGGAAAAATCGGAGCAATCGAATGTAAAGAAAACGGTCTTGCCGTGTGGTTAACTCCCGCCATTAACATTCATCGCAACCCGCTTTGCGGAAGAAACTTTGAATATTTCAGCGAAGACCCGCTGATTGCGGGTGTTATGGGTGCGGCAAAGATAAAGGGTATACAGAGTCAGCGTATTGCCTGCTCAGTTAAACATTTTGCCTGTAACAACAAGGAAACCAACCGTTTTTACAGCGACAGCCGCCTTTCCGAGCGTGCACTGCGCGAGATATACTTAAAACCGTTTGAAATATGCGTTAAAACATCCGACCCGTGGACAATTATGACATCGTATAATATCATAAACGGCAGACGTTGCTGCGAAAGCGGCGAGCAACTTGACGGCATACTGCGTGGCGAATGGGGCTTTAAAGGAATGATAACTTCCGACTGGTTTGTTCCCTGCGACCACAAAAAACTTGTCAAAGCCGGAAATGACGTTCATATGCCGAGCGGTTTCCCCGACCACATCAAAGAAGGTCTTAAAGAAGGATATATTGACCGCAGTCACCTTGAATACTGCACCAAAAACATTTTGGAAATGATACTTAAATTGGATTAAAAAAATCCGCCGAACTATTTTCCGTTCGGCGGATTTTTTCCTATATACTCCGTAGGTGGTATTTTATATATCTTTTTAAACGCTCTGTTGAATGTGCGAAGATTTGTAAACCCGGCTGCATACGCAGCACTTGTCACTGAAAAAACTTCGTTTTTTACAAGTCTTAAAAACTCCGATATTCGCAGAGAATTTATATAATTGTTGAAACTCAAATTCAACTTTTTCGAAAACACCCGAGAAACCGTGCCCTCACTGACATATATGTGTTCCGCTATATCGGAAATCGAAATTTCGTCCTTGTAGTGTGTGTGACAGTATTCCAACACCGCCGAAACCGTATTTGACGGCGTGCTTTCGACAAGCGAACACTCTCTGACGACAGCACCGAAAAGCGCCGATGCAAGTCCCTTTAAAACGCCCCTGTCGTGTTCTTTCGCCACTTCTTCACACATAACTTTTAAGAGAACCGAAACACTGAAAGGGTTTAAGAGTGATATACACGAACAACCGGGAACTTTTTCTTTTAAAACATTTCCGTAATCGGTCAAAACATACTGTGGGATAATGGCAACATAATACTTCCCGTCGGTAAAATTTTCAAAACTGTGTACCTGATTTGGAAAAACAAAAAAAGCATCGCCCTTTTTGAGATTGTATTTTTTACCGTCACAATATGCCACACCCTCACCGGAAAGAACAAAGCAAAGTTCCACAACATCGTGAAGGTGGGGTAAAAAGTTAAGACTCGGTTTAATAAAAGCGTCAACTTCATTTCGCAGTTCTCTGAAATAATCCGACATAACGCTCTCCTCACTTTCCGAATTATATTATATCCTTTCGCTTTGATTTTTCAAGACAGCTTATCTCGGGAAATTTTGTTTTAATATATTCCATGGCATTCGGAGCGTGACAAACAAGGCAATCACTGCAATCTTTAATACCATTTTCGGTAAATTTAAAATTTCCGCCGCAACCGTCACCCAAAGTATACAGCGGGCAGTAACAAAACAGACAGTTAAAGTTGTCAACGTCGGCAGCGATATGACAGGGAAAATATTCGCAATCCC
The DNA here is from genome assembly GCA_964566175.1 of uncultured Eubacteriales bacterium. Classification (GTDB taxonomy): domain Bacteria; phylum Bacillota; class Clostridia; order Oscillospirales; family Acutalibacteraceae; genus SIG589. Next base: position 44,328 of record CAZMHU010000004.1, on the reverse strand, counting down.
TGTTTTGAAAAAAGGAATAACCGTATTTTTTAATATCCATAACTATACTCCGTATTTCAACTTTATACGCTCGAGTTTTTCTCCGAACGGTTTTGAGAGAAGCAAAAGGAAAAGAAAGTTTGAAACGGCGTATAAAACAGTGTTTGGTATCGCCGTTACCAGTGCCGCAAGGTAAAGTTTTACACTGAAATCGCCGTTATACCAAAGCACCGTCCATACGTCCATTATAAACGAAAACGCCACTCCCGAAACAAGTCCGTATGAAAGCAAAAACACTTTGCTTTTTTTGAGAGGTTTCGAAAGATATCCCGCAAAGAGTCCGATAAGCCCCCAACTCAACATCTGAAAGGGTGTCCACGGACCTTGCCCGAAATAAAAATTCGATATAAGTGCCGACATCGCGCCGACCGAAAACCCGCTCTCGGCACCGAGATACATTGCCGATATTACCGTTATTGCGGTTATAGGTTTAAAAAACGGAATAAACCTGCCGACAACACACAGCGCCGTCATAACAGCCGTCAAAACCGCCCGCCGTGAGCCGACTTTCTTTTTTTCAAACCCCGCAACAAACAAAAGCAGAGAAAAAACCGCAACGCCGAACGACACATAAAGATGACTTTTTTCTTCAAAAACCGTTGCACCGAGCCAGACCAAAAGCGGAACTACCGCAAAGGGTACTGCTATTTTTATTGTTCGGCGGAGTTTTTCGTTTTTTACAACAATCAAACTACACACCGTCCTTTTTGCCGTTCAAAGTGCAAAGAACGGCGGCATCGTCAACCGAAACGGCATTATCGTAATAACCGCTTGTCATTCGGCTTATTGCTGTGGTGTAAAAACTGTTTTTTGCAAAAAATTCGTTAGGTACACCGCACGACACCGTTCCCCCCCTAAAAAACAGAGCACATCGGTTGGCACACGCTGCCGCAAATTCAACATCGTGCGTCACGATGACAACAGTAACACCGTCCGATTTAAGTTTTCTTATTATCTTTATAAGTTCCTGCTTTGCGTTTGCATCAAGTCCCTTTGTGGGTTCATCCATCAGCAAAAGGCGAGGCTTACCGGAAATCACCTTTGCAAGTGCTAAAAGTTGTTGCTCGCCGCCCGAGAGGTCATACGGATGTTTGGAATAAAGCCGAGAAATATCAAAAGGCGGCTCTGTACTGCCTAATTCTTCCCGCACGGTATTCTTCAAGAAAACAGTTTGGACATCCTGCGGCAACAACGCAAGACAGTTTTTGTAAAGCGACTGATTTTCATAAGACTCAATCCGTTTTCCGAAAACCGAAATTTTTCCGCTGTACGGTTTTATAAGTCCCGCCGCAGCCGAAAGCGCCGTTGTTTTTCCAGAACCGTTACCGCCCAAAATGCAAAAGATTTCGTCCTCGTAGACTTTAAGTGAAAGTCCGCAAAGCACATCGGGCAGATTGCGACCGTACCGAAAAAACGTTTTTGAAAACTCGAGTGCACAGGACTCGCTGTGGGTATAATCGGGTATTTTGATACTTTTTATATCGTTACCGAAACCGTTTTCCACAAAATTTCTTCCCTGACGCACCGAAAGCGGAGCACTTCCCTTTCCGCCTACACGTTTATAAAGCCTTGCCGCCGACGGCATCAAATTTAAAATCGGCGAGTTTTCAGGCAGTTTTTCTATGACGTTTTGCGGTGTATCAAAAACAAACGCGCCGCCACCGTCAAGCACAAGCAAACGGTCACATTCGGGTATAATATCCTCAAGCCGATGCTCGGCGATTATAACCGTCAGGGCAAGTTCTCTATTGAGTTTTTTAAGAGTTGCGGTAAATTCGGCGGCGGCGATAGGGTCAAGTTGTGACGTGGGTTCATCGAGTATTAGTATCTTGGGTCGCATTATCGTAACCGACGCTAAATTGAGCAACTGCTTTTGACCGCCCGAAAGTTCGCATACGTTTTTATCAAACCAATCCTCTATTCCGAAGTATGCTGCAGTTTCGGCAACACGCCGTGCAATTTCGCTCTGCGGAATGTTCATATTTTCAAGCCCGAAAGCAAGTTCGTGCCAGACCTTATCGGTAACAGCTTGATGTTCGGGATTTTGCATTACAAAACCGATATCGCAGGCAGAGCGAACATCACTCAAATCGCCTATCGGCGTTCCCTCGATAAGGACGTTGCCTGAAATCTCGCCCACAGGAGAAATCTCACGTTTGAGCAAACGCAAAAGCGTTGTTTTTCCGCAACCGGTCGCACCGCAAACGCCTATAAATTCGCCACGTTTTACCGACAGTGTAACACCCTTCACGGCAGGCTCGTCACACAGCGGATATGTGAATTTTAAATTTTCGATTTTAAGTATTTCCACCGAAGAGCCTCCCATAATTTTAATACCGCGGGCAATAAAACAAGCAGCGCATATGCGATATAACCCGCTATGCCGAAATAACTGTCCCGGACCGAAAAAGCGGGATAAAAAACGCATTTTGTTTTTTTCAGTCCCACAGCCGAAAGACAGAAAAGCAACAAACTCACAAAAATCAATAAAAAGTCCCTGCCGTAAAAAGAAAAACGCGAAAAATGCGAACGCTTGCCTATACCATACCCTCTCGCCGCCATACTGTCGGCTGTTATAATTCCGTTTTCAAGCGCCCAAGTTGTCAGTGCGGATGTTGTATTGAGTCCGCCTTTTATGCTGTCGATGATATTATCCTCTTTATACAGTCCGAGTGCCTTTTGGCTTTTGTTAATCTTGTGCGTTTGGCGCACAAAGAGCGGAACATACCTCAAAGCCATTGAAAGCACAAGCGCAAACTTAGGCGAGAGGGCACCGAAAAGATATAAAAGTTTATCACTCGTCATCACCGAAGAAAAAACGCAAAACCAATACAAAACCGATATCACCGTTGCCGACGCACATAAACCGTATAACAGCGCTTCAAGGGTTATCGGTTTGTCGTTCAATACAAACAGCACCGTAACGCCGTTATGGTAAACAAGCGGATTTATAAATGCCATAACAAAAAAGAGAATAAAGAACCCCAAATTTGTTTTCGCCTTGTTTTCGATATTGCTCAGCATAAAGGTCAAAACCGCACCCGCAAGCGAACAAAAAAGAAAGACGGGGTTCATACCGAATGCGCAAACGGCACAAACGGCAATAAAGTATACTGCCGTTGCAATAGGATTAAAATCACCCGGCACGCGCATATCGCTCCCGTCCTTTCTTATAAATTATTATTTTAAGTCGTTTCCGAGGTCACAGGTATACAGCCATTCTACCATATCGCCATCGGAAAGCCTATACTCATCGCAAGAAACAGAGGGTATTTCGCCGTTAACACGATACATCCAACCCGAGAGGTCGCCGTAGTCAAACTCGTACAAATAGTTTATTCCGGAAACATATATCATTCCGGCAGAACCGCCGCTGTCCATTTGTATTTTTTTCTCGCGAACCGCCTCAACCAAAACGTCATACACCGTGGTATCGCTCTCAATTTTGAGCGTAACGTTATCCAAAATTATACCGTCGCTCGGAATATATTCGAAATCGGTTTTTCCTATCAGCGTATCACAACGAATACCTACGGTAACCGTTCCGACGGCATTTTCTTTTTTTAAGGTGGTGCCGTAATAACTTTCCGCCGTTTGGAAGTTAGTGAATATTATAAACAGCACCGCCGCAACACAAACAATACCCACGACGATAAAGTTTTTGAAACTACGTTTTTTGAGAATATAAAACACCAGACAAACCGCTCCACCCGCCATTATAACACAAATGCAAGCAAAAAGTTTATATCTGCAAACTTTTTTTTCGTTTTTATCGACTGTGTCGCTTTTTTCCGTATCGTTCACATCTTCGTTTTTTGTTGCTTCATCTATACACGATGTATCATTCTCCTCACTTGAATCGTAATCCGAAGATACCGCGGAGATTTGCGATACACTTGAAGACGTAACTTTATTATTACTCGAAACGGAAACATCGGACGAAGACATTATATTTTCGGACTGTGTATTCATAGAAACCGAAGAAGAAACATCGGTTAACGACACGGTCGGTGCCGGATCTACCTTTGAGGGGTTGCGCCTGTCAAGCATATAAAAACCTTGTTTACCCTCTGAAAAACGGATATACGAAACCATTGAATAAAGAGCCTGAACGGTTGCCAAGTCGCTATATCCCCCGTCCTCTTTATGACAAAAACCGCCACTTGAAAGGCTGAATTTCTTTATACCGTCAAATACGGTATTTCCGTTTTTGATAAATCTTCCGTCAGCCGCCGCATCGATACCGAGTGACGAGAGTGCCAAGAGCACCTGTGCGGTACTTTCGGCGTTTGCGACACCGTAACCGCTGAATTCACCGGTTGCGAGTTGACGTTCCGACAAAAACACAAGTCCGCTGTCGACCGCTGTTTTAACCGTACTGTCGACAGTGTAATAAGGTGCGAGTGCTTGTAATGTCATTGCCGTGGCATCGACATCGCTGAGATTGGAAATAACCGCCCAACCGCCGTCATTCTGTTGCATTGATAAAAGTTGATTTTTTACGGCTTCTGCTGTATAAGCAGTGCTTTTATATCCGTTATTGAGAATGTGCAAACCGAAAATCCAACTCATTATTCCCTGTTTGCCTATTGTTTCGTTGAGGGTTGACGAAATATAACTCTCCGTTCCGCCAACTGATATGAGCGCAAGGGCGTATTTTTGGCGTGACACTTTGTTGTTTATCTCGTTCTTTTCCAAGTATTTACAGAGTGCCGAGTGGTATGAAGAAAAATCGTATTCTCCGCTTTGTGCTAAAGAAAGAATATACCATTCCGAATTGCCCGCCTCGTCGGTCAACGCTCCGTTTATCCATTCTTGTACGGATTTATCGTTTCTTTTAAAGTCGACGATACCGCCGATGATGTTTTTGGCATCATCAGCGGCAACGCTTTCCGCCGATACGGATATCGCACCGAGAGAGGTACAAAGTATCAGCAATATTATTAAAAAAGAACAAAACTTAGTTTTCATTTTTCTTCTTATAAATCACGCAAAGTGAGCAAAGCGACATCAACGCAACAAATGCGGCAAGAACGATGTTTTCGCTGTCTCCGGTTTTCGGGTTTGTGTTTTGCTCGGGAATGGTAGTCGGTTCGGTTGCGACTGCGGGCGTTATCGTTGCCTTCAAGACCGGAGCAACCAACGTCTGTGTCGACGAAGCAGCACTTATAATATAACTGCCTTCGGCGGGAACGGTGATGACCGCTTTGCCATTGCTGTCGGTCTTTACGCCGGTCTTCTGTCCGTTGAGGGTGATTTCCGCACCCTCGACGGCAAGACGTATGGGATTGTAACTTGTGTCATATCCTGCGGCATAAAGCGTGAGGGAAAATTCTTTTCCCGCTTCGGCAGTCAGCGTGTTAACATCAAAATAGCAGTATGTATCGCTGAAAGAAGAAAGGTCGGTATAGACAAAAGCGTTGACATAGTCACCGTCCTTTACCTCGTCGGCAAGGCTCATAGCAGATGTATTATTGACATAATAACCGTATGAACCGCCGTTTGCAACACCCCAAAGTTTGTTAAGCGACAAGCCGTATTCGGTAACCGATGCGGCATATCCCGCGGCGGCACCGCCTGTAAACTTCGCTTCATGCGCGGCGTAAAGTGCGTCGCTTATCGAAAGCACGCCGTCCTTATCGGCATCGGCAACAGTTACCTGCTCCTGTGCCATAACGATTGCACCGTTTTGATCGGATATTGTAACATAAGTCTTTACGGTATCATTTGTACTGACGGTTGCAACGCATACGGGAGATACTATTACACGGCTAGACGATGTTGCGCTTATTACGTTTTTGCCGGCATTATCGAGTTTTACGGTAACACTGCCGTTTGCATCGGTTCTGTAATCGGTTTCAACACCGCCGACCGTTATAACCGCATTGGCTAACGGTGCGCTGACCAAATTAAACGAAGCATCATAAAAAGAGCAGTTAAGCGTCAGTGTTACGGTTTCGCCCTGTTCTGCATTTACGAAATTTTTATCAAAATAGGTATACGCATCGGAAAAACCGGTCAAATCGGTATAGATAAAGGCGTTGATATAATCGCCGTCGGATATCGGGTCGGTAAGACTCCAAGCCGAAACATTATTGACAAAAAAGCCGTATAAGCCGCCGTTTGAAACGCCCCAAAGTTTTGAGATAAACTCTCCCTCCCCGTCGACAGAAGCAAAGCCAACCGCGCCGTCGGGATATTTTGCGGTATGGGCCGCCATGAGTGCGTCGTTAACGGTCAGTATGCCGTTTCCGTCAACGTCAGTGACTCTGATTTTTTCCTGCGAGAGTACGGTTTTTCCGTTCTCATCGGAAATTGTCACATATACATTTGCTGTATCGGCTGTAGGTGCGGCAAATGCAGTAACGCCGAGCGCCAACAATATTATTACTGCCGAAAGCAGTATTGCCGAAAGTTTTTTCATTTTAATTACCTCTTTCTTATATATATATAGAAACAAGATTTTCTTGTTATCTATTCTTTTTTTGTTTCAGTCCGGCGGACTCAAGTGCACGCGGCCACGGCCCGAGATATGCCTTTATTCTCGAACGTGTAACTTCATCGAAATCGTCCTTTTTCGGAAGTCTTTTAAGTTCGGCATATGCCGCACGCAAAGTTTCCTCCGCCCATTCCTTTTTCTCGTTTTTCACCATAAAAACAAAACCCTCTTAACTTTTTTAAAAAGGTTAAGAGAGTACAACGGATTTTCGCACAACGCAGAACAAAGACTCCGGGTTTTGCAAACAAAAAAGAGTGCAAAAACCCAAAGCCGCATATGCGGCGATAAATCGGTTGCACTCTTCACACCAAAGTTGTGTTAAACCTAAAAAAATACGGCAGGTATCCTGACTTATGATGCTGTGTAAAAACACAACGGAAGCAAGCCTTCTCGGTATTCCAATGGCACAGTATGCTTCCTTCAGTCAAATACAGTAATGGCGGTTGTTCCGGATTCGAACCGGATTCCCTTTTGCATTTACTCAGTTTACAACTTTTCAAACCGTATTTTCCAATATCTTTTTATTAAATTTTGACCGTTTTCAATTCTAACATAATATTACATTTTTCGCAACAATAAATTTTAAAAAAGCCGCCAAAGAGCAGTCTGCGGTGTGCGTAAGGCTCTTTGCGGCTGTTTATTATCTAACGGCTATGCACTCAATCTCAACCTTTGCGCCTTTGGGAATGGCTGCGACCTGAACGCAACTGCGGGCGGGATAGGGTTCTGAAAAGAAGCCTTCATAAACCTTGTTTACCGCTGCAAAATCCGAAAGGTCGGAAAGGAAAACCGAAGTTTTAATAACGTTTGACATTGAAAGTCCGGCAGCAGCGAGAATGTTTTTCACATTATTAAGCGACTGTGCCGCTTGCTCTTCTACCGTTTCCGCCATTACGCCTGTTGCGGGGTCTATCGGTATTTGCCCCGAAACAAAAACAATATTGCCGGCGTCTAAGCCCTGTGAATACGGTCCTATTGCCGCAGGAGCCTTATCGGTTGATACGATTTTCATAATACTACCTCTATTCTACGATTTTAAAGGAAGCCGCCCTCAAAGCAGACTTAATTTCCTCAATCTGTTCAAAGTTTCGCGTTTCAATTCCCACGCGCAGGAAACAACTTGCTATTGCCATATTGGCATCCGAACGTTCGTGCAAAACGCTTATAACGTTTCCGCCGCAGGAAGATATAATCTTGCTGACGCCGAGTAACTGTCCCGGTTTATCCTCAAGAGCGATAAGCAGAGTTGTTGTTCTTCCGGAAGTTACCAAACCGCGTGTTATAACACGTGAAAGAATATTAACATCGATATTACCGCCAGAAACAACGCAAACGGCTTTTTTGCCCTTAATAGGCAATTTTCCGAACATTGCCGCCGCAACGCCTACTGCGCCTGCGCCCTCTGCTATAAGTTTTTGCTTTTCGATAAGGGCGAGTATCGCCGTGGCGATTTCGTCCTCGCTAACCGTTACAATATCGTCAACGTACTTTTGTATCATCTCAAATGTGGTGTTTCCGGGGTGCTTAACGGCAATACCATCGGCAAAGGTAGAAACGCTATCGAGGGTAATCGGTTCACCCGCTTTTCGGCTCTCGACCATGCCTGCGGCGTTTGCCGCCTGAACACCGTAAACCTTAACATCGGGGCGCAGTTGTTTAACGGCATACGCAACACCGGATATAAGTCCACCGCCGCCTATCGGAACGATAACGGCATCGACATCGTCAATCTGTTCCAAAATTTCTATTCCTATTGTTCCCTGTCCGGCAATGACCTCGTCATCGTCAAAGGGGTGAATAAACGTAGCGCCTGTTTCTTTCTGAAGGCGCAACGCCTCTTCGTAGGCATCGTCATATGTACCGGGAACTAGGTGAACTTCCGCACCGAGTGCTTTTGTTGCCTCAACTTTGCTTATCGGAGCACCGTCCGGCATACATATGACACTCTTTATTCCCATATTGGAAGCAGCAAGAGCCACACCCTGTGCGTGATTTCCCGCACTGCAAGCGATAATACCCGCTTTTTTCTGTTCGTCGCTCAATTTGCTTATCTTGTAATATGCGCCGCGAAGTTTAAAACTTCCAGTGACCTGAAGATTTTCGGTCTTTAAATACAGTTTTGACTCTTTTGAGAGTTTTTCGGCATAAATCAAGTCGGTTTTTCTCGCAACATCTTTTAGCACGAATGCCGCCTGATAAACCTTATCAAGTGTAACCATTATTTCTCCTCTTTCTAATCCTGCATACCGGCAAGATAGTTTATAAACTGACGCGCCGTTCTGCCCGACACACCGCCGTGGCGCATTTCCCAAATATTAGCCTCTCGGAAAAGGACTTCTTGCGAAACCGAAAGTCTCTCACGCTCGGCAAGCGCTTTTACGATTTCCAAAAATTCCGTCTTGTCGGGAGCGGAATAATTTATAAGCACACCAAAACGGCTTGAAAGCGAAAGTTTTTCTTCCATTGTATCGGAACGGTGAATTTCACCGCTGTGTTCCATATCGTTGCGGTCACTCCACGTTTCCTTTATAAGATGACGGCGATTTGAAGTGGCATATATCAAAATATTATCCGGTTTTGTTTCAACGCCACCCTCAATAACCGCTTTTAAGAATTTATACTCAACCTCGTGTTCCTCAAAGGAAAGGTCATCAATATAAATTATAAAACGATAGTTTCGGTTTTTGATTTGCGAAATAACGGCGGAAAGCAATCCGAACTGGTGTTTATATATTTCAATCATACGCAGTCCGCTGTCGTAATACTCGTTTAAAACCGCCTTAATACTCGAAGATTTTCCCGTTCCGCTGTCACCGTAGAGCAGTGCGTTATTGGCAGGTTTGCCGTTCGCAAATGCCCTTGTATTATCGACAAGTTGCTTTTTCTGATATTCATAACCCACCAAATCGGACAGGCGAATTGAATCGGCGTTGTTTATCGGACAAAATTCAAGCCGACCGTCTGCCGAATTTATTCTGAAGGCGGGATTAAGACCGAACATACCGACACCGAAGTTTTTGTAAAACTCGGTCAAAATGCAAAATATTTCTTCGCTGTCGGCGGCATTTGCCAAGCGAGTGCTGAGCGTTCTCACCTTTTCGCTGACATTTTTATTATAAAGGCGTTCGCGTTTTGCTATTGCTTTATAATTCGTTATAAGCGAAAAGCAATCTATTTCCAAATCCTTTTCGATTTTCGAAAAATCAAAGTCAAAAAGTTGTTTAAAAAGCGCAAAATCACGCTTTGCGAGAATATTAACACTTCCGCCTTCGGTCGCTCCCTGACGCTCACAAGTAAGAGTAAATGAATTTTCGTTCGTTATCAGCAAAAAGGTCAGATAATTATGCCACAAGTTACCGTCAAAGCCGTACTGCGTCGATAAATCAAGCAAACGCTTTATTTGGGCATAAATTTCGTGAACGGTAGCTGTCCTATCGACACTGCCGTCGTCCCACGCCTTAAAACAGCGGCAAAGCGACAACAGTATGCTATCCTCACCCAAATTTCCGTAAAGCAACAACTGAGAAACAGGATTATACATAAAAACCAAAACTCCTATTTTACGGTGTATCTCCAACCGAATTCATCCGGCAGAACACCTGTCTGTATACCGGTAACGGTATCGTAAAGTTTTTGACTCAACTCACCTATATTGCCGTCACCTATTGTCATAACCTCGTCTTTGTAGCGAAGTTTGCCGACAGGAGAAATAACAGCCGCAGTGCCTGTTCCGAAAACCTCTTCGAGTGCACCGCTGTTTTGCGCTTCTATAAGTTCGTCAACCGATATTTTTCTTTCTTCAACCGGCAGACCCCAACTTTTGCAAAGATGTATTACCGAATCGCGTGTAATACCGGGCAAAATACTGCCGTTTAACATCGGTGTTACAACCTTTCCGTTTATTTTGAAGAAAATATTCATAGCGCCGACTTCTTCAATATATTTACGCTCAACACCGTCAAGCCACAAAACCTGTGAATAACCCGAATCGTGTGCCTTAACCTGTGCGGCAAGGCTTGCGGCATAGTTACCGCCGGTTTTCGCAAAACCGATACCGCCGCGTACAGCACGTACATAATCGTCTTCAATCCATATTCCCACAGGGGCAAGTCCGCTTGCGTAATATGCTCCGCTCGGAGAAAGGATTACAATAAATTTATAGGTTTTTGAGGGCGCAACACCCAAAAATTCGTCGGTTGCTATGATAAACGGACGAACATAAAGCGAAGTGCCTGCTTCGGTCGGAATCCAGTCGCTGTCTACCGAAACAACCGTGCTGACAGCCTGTATAAAATCTTCCTCGGGAAGATAGGGTATGCAAAGTCTTTCATTGGACTTATTGGCACGCTTGGCATTCATATCCGGTCTGAAAAGATAGTTTTTGCCGTCTGCACCTTTATACGCTTTCAGTCCTTCAAACATTTCCTGTCCGTAATGAAAAACCATTGCGGCGGGAGAAAAGCTGAAATTATCAAACGGTACAACTCTCGGATCGTGCCAGCCTGTACCCTCTGTGTAATCCATAACAAACATATGGTCTGTGAAAATGTGTCCGAAACCGAGCGCACCTTGCGGTTTAGCCTTCGGACTGTTTGTTTTTGTGATTTTAATATCCAGCATTTTTATCGCTCCTTAAAGCCTTTTAATAATTTCGTCGGTAATTTTCCTGCAACCGAGCGGCTGTCCGTCGCCGACAAGAATATCGGCGGTTCGCAGACCGTCCTCAAGCGTGCGTGCAACGGCATTTTCGATAGCGTCAGCCTCTTCTGCGAGGTCAAACGAATAGCGAAGCATCATAGCCGCCGAAAGTATTGTTGCAATCGGGTTTGCCATGTCCTTTCCCGCTATATCGGGAGCAGAACCGTGTATAGGCTCATAAAGTCCGCACTTGCCGTCGCCGAGTGACGACGATGCAAGAAGACCTATCGAACCTGTTATCTGCGATGCCTCGTCCGAGAGAATATCGCCGAACATATTTGATGTTACGATAACGTCAAAACGTGACGGGTCACGAACAAGTTGCATTGCTGCGTTATCAACCAACATATCGGTACAGGTAACGTCGGGATATTCTTCTGCTATTCTGTGAACGGTTTCACGCCACAAACGAGAGGTTTCGAGAACGTTTGCCTTGTCAATGCTGACAACATTTTTTCTGCGCTTTCTTGCAGTTTCAAAAGCAACACGTGCAATACGCTCAACCTCGGTCACGCTGTATGCCTCGGTATCATATGCTTCCTCGCCGTATTTTCCCTGACGTCTGCCGCGGTCGCCGAAATATATTCCGCCTGTCAGTTCACGTACGATAACCAAATCAAAACCGTCCTTTACGATATCGGGACGGAGCGTGCAGGCATCTTTAAGCGCGGGATATATCTTTGCGGGACGCAAGTTTGTATAAAGTCCAAGTGCGGATCGCAATCCGAGCAATGCCTTCTCGGGGCGAATGTTACCCGGGAGAGTGTCCCACTTAGGGCCGCCGACCGCACCGAGCAAAACGCTGTCACTTGCTTTACAACCGTCTATTGTTTCCTGCGGAAGCGGAATGCCGTATTCATCTATTGCGGCACCTCCGGCAAGATACGAAGTAAAGTTAAAAGTGTGTCCGAAACGCTTGCCTATTTCCTCCAAAACGGCTGTGGCACTGTCCACAATTTCCGGACCGATGCCGTCACCCTTTACCAATGCAATATTATAATTCATTGTTATTCTCCTCCTGCTTATGCTTTACATACTCAAGCAGTCCGCCGTTACCGATAATACCGTTTATGAAAGCCGGAAAGGCTGTTGCCTCAAAACTTTCTCCAGTGGTTTTGTTTACGATAATTCCCGTAGAAAAATTCACCTCGACGGTATCGCCGTTTTTAATACTTTTTGCGGCAGAGGGACATTCGAGTATCGGGAAACCGATATTTATGGCATTGCGGTAAAAAATTCTCGCAAAACTTTCGGCAATAACACAGGATATTCCGCTGGCACGTATCGCAATAGGAGCGTGCTCACGCGAAGAACCGCAACCGAAGTTTTTGCCGCCGACCATAATATCGCCCTGTTTTACATTGTTTACAAAATCCGCATCAATATCTTCCATACAATGACGTGCAAGTTCCTCAGGAGAGGGAGCGTTAAGATATCTTGCGGGGATAATAACATCGGTATCGACATTATCACCGTATTTAAAAACTGTTCCGTTAACCATATGTTATACCTCCAAATCGTAGGGCGATGCAACGCAACCCGCAACCGCCGAAGCCGCCGCTACTGCGGGGCTTGCGAGAATTACCTCGCTCTCGGTATGACCCATACGTCCGACAAAGTTTCTGTTTGTTGTTGTAACAGCACGCTCACCCGCACTCATAACACCCATATGTCCGCCGAGACACGGTCCGCAGGTCGGTGTTGAAACCGCGCAACCCGCCGCAACAAAAATCTCTGCCAGTCCTTCTTTTATACACTGCATATAAATTTCCTGCGTGGCGGGAATAACAATACAGCGAACACCTTTTTTAACGTGTCTGCCTTTGAGAATTTTCGCCGCAGAACGCAAATCGGATATGCGTCCGTTTGTGCAAGAGCCGATAACAACTTGGTCAATATGCAATCCCTTGACCTCGTCAACGTTTTTTGTATTAGAGGGCAGGTGCGGAAGTGAGACGGTGGGTTTCAGTGTCGACAAATCAATAGTAACCTCCGACTCATACTCGGCATCGGGGTCAGCCTCGTATATCTTAACGGGGCGCTTAAATCTGCCGTTTACGTATTCAAGTGTTTTTTCGTCAACCGGGAAAATTCCGTTCTTGCCGCCTGCCTCAATAGCCATATTGGCAATAGTAAAGCGGTCGTCCATCGAAAGTGACGCAACACCTTCGCCCGTAAATTCAAGCGATTTATAAAGCGCACCGTCAACGCCGATAAGACCGATAAGATGAAGAATAACGTCTTTTCCGCTCACGTATTTCGGGAGTGAGCCGGTAAGATTAACCTTTATGGCAGATGGAACTTTGAACCAACACTCACCTATTGCCATACCGGCAGCCATATCGGTCGAACCAACACCGGTTGAAAATGCACCGAGCGCACCGTATGTGCAGGTGTGTGAGTCCGCACCGATTATACAATCTCCGGGACCTACTATTCCTTGTTCCGGCAAAAGCGCGTGCTCTATTCCGACATTGCCGACATCATAAAAATGTGTAATGTCAAAACGGTATGCGAATTTGCGCGCAGTGGCGCAAAGTTCGGCAGATTTAATATCTTTACAGGGCGTGTAGTGGTCAAGAACTATTGCAATTTTATCTTTATCGAAAACGCCGGTAAAACCCGCCTTGTCAAACGCCTTTACGGCAACTGGGGTCGTAACGTCGTTACCGAGAACGATATCGAGTTTTGCCTCGATAAGGTCACCCGCCTTGACAGAGTCAAGTCCTGCATGGTCGGCAAGGATTTTCTGCGTCATTGTCATTCCCATAATTTATCCCTCCTGCTTTGTTTCTGCCGCCGCTTGCATTTTGTTAAGTGCAACCAAATATGCGGTGATACTTGCTTCGATAATATCGGTTGAAAGACCTCTGCCGGTAAAACTTCTGCCGTTTGCAGAGAGTTTTACGGTAACATCACCGAGCGTGTCCTTGCCCTCGGATATCGAGTTGATATTATATACATCAAAGGTGTGCTCAACCGGCTTTATGATAGTATCGATAGCCTTGAACGAGGCATCGATAGGTCCGTCGCCCAGACTGACACCCTCGATTTTTTCGTCACCCGATTTAAGGCAGACGGTACTTGTCGAAGTTGTGAAGTTGCTTGTGTGAACGGCAAACCAATCAAGGGTGTAGCCCTTTGTTTCTGCCGTTTGCTCGGCAGATGCCTTGTGCATTACGATAGCCTCGATATCGGCATCGTCAACCGTCTTCTTTTTATCGCACAACACTTTAAATTCCTCAAAGCAACGCAAAAGTTCCTCTTGCGAAAGGGTGTAACCCATTTCGTTCAAGTGACTCTCAAAAGCGTGCTTGCCCGAATGCTTTCCGAGGACAATATTGTTTGTATGTATTCCGACAGCCTCGGGAGTCAGAATTTCGTATGTTTGCTTGTTAGCCAAAATGCCGTGCTGATGTATGCCCGACTCGTGTGCAAAGGCGTTCTTTCCGACAATCGGTTTATTAAGCGGTGCTTTTTGACCTATTATATTATAAACAGTTTTACTAGTACGGTAAATCTGTGTGGTGTCGAGTCTTGTGGTAACATCGTAGATGTCGGGGCGTGTACGCATTGCCATTACAACCTCTTCCAAAGCGGTGTTTCCGGCACGCTCACCGAGACCGTTCACGGTACATTCAATCTGTCTTGCTCCGCCCCTCACACCTGCAAGGGAGTTTGCGACAGCCATACCGAGATCGTTATGGCAGTGTACCGAAAAGTCGACCTTATCGGCATTTTCGACGTTATTTATGAGATATTCTATAAGCGCTTGCATTTCCGCCGGCGTGGTATAGCCAACGGTATCGGGAATGTTTATGACGGTAGCGCCGTTTTTAATCGCGGTATCAACCACCTGCGCCAAAAACTTCGCATCACTTCGTGTGGCATCTTCCGCAGAAAATTCAATATTAGAACAATATTTCGCCGCATATTTAACCATTTCCTCTGTCTTCTGCAAAACCTGCTGCGGCGTCATTTTCAGTTTATATTCCATATGCAGAGGACTTGTGGCGATAAACAGATGTATGCGCGGGTCGACGGCAACCTTTACCGCTTCCCAAGCGGCATCGATATCTTTGACGGTCGAACGTGCAAGAGATGCCACAGTACAATCCTTTATCTCTTTCGCAATGGTATTGACCGATTCAAAATCACCGGGGGAAGAAATTGCAAAACCCGCCTCGATGATATCAACCTTCATTTTCTCAAGGCATTTTGCAACCTCAATCTTTTCACGAAGATTCATACTGCAACCCGGTGACTGCTCTCCGTCACGCAGGGTAGTATCAAAAATTTTTACTTCATTCATAGCAACCTAACTCCATCGCAAGCCGCCCGAAAGCGGCTTGCGCATATTTTCGTAAAATCAACTTAAAACCGCACCTTTATCGGCAGAAGAAACAAGTTTTGCATAGCGTGCGATATAACCTGTCTTGATACGCGGTTCGGGACATACCCATTTTGCCCTGCGTTCTTCAAGGACGGAATCGGACACTTCAACATTGATTTTGAAGTTTTTAATGTCGATTGAAATCATATCGCCCTCTTCGATAAGTGCGATATTACCGCCTGCCGCCGCTTCCGGACTTACGTGACCTATTGCGGCGCCGCGTGTAGCGCCCGAAAAACGTCCGTCGGTTATAAGTGCGACACTCTCTCCGAGACCCATTCCGCAAATTGCAGAGGTAGGGTTAAGCATTTCTCTCATTCCGGGTCCGCCCTTAGGGCCTTCATAGCGTATAACTACAACATCGCCCGCATTTATCTGCTTGCCGTAAATTGCGGTTATTGCTTCCTCTTCGGAATTAAATACACGTGCAGGACCGCGGTGTTGCATCATCTTCTCGTCAACAGCCGACTGCTTAACAACACAGCCGTCAACGGCAATATTACCTTTAAGCACCGCAATACCGCCGCTCTGCGAATAGGGATTATCAATAGGACGGATAACTTCGGGATTGAGGTTTTTCGCGTTTTCAAGGTTTTCACGCATAGTGTGACCCATTACGGTCATACAGTCGAGATTGAGCAAATCCTTGCGCGTGAGTTCCTTCATAACGGCGTAAACACCGCCCGCGCGATCCAAATCTTCCATAAAGGTGTCACCCGCAGGTGCCAAATGGCAAAGGTTCGGTGTGTTACGGCTTATATCGTTGGACATATCAAGGCTTATATCGTTTCCAGTTTCGTGTGCGATAGCAGGCAGATGAAGCATTGTGTTGGTAGAACATCCGAGCGCCATATCAACCGTTTCGGCATTGTGGAATGCCTCCGCAGTCATAATATCACGCGGACGTATATCCTTCTTTATAAGTTCCATAATCTGCATACCCGCCTTTTTGGCAAGACGTATGCGTGCAGAATAGGGCGCGGGAATTGTGCCGTTGCCCGAGAGTGCCATTCCGATAGCCTCACACAGGCAGTTCATTGAGTTTGCCGTATACATTCCGGAGCAAGAACCGCAAGAAGGACAGGCATTCTCAACATATTCGTTAACGTCGTTTTCGTCCATCGTTCCCGCGTGATAAGCACCGACAGCCTCAAACATATGGCTGAGACACGTGCGTCTGCCATCACCCAAATGACCCGCAAGCATCGGGCCTCCCGAGCAGAAGATTGTGGGAATGTTCAGTCTTGCGGCGGCCATAAGCAATCCGGGAACGTTTTTGTCACAGTTCGGTATCATAACAAGACCGTCAAACTGATGTGCCGTTACCATAGCCTCGGTTGAATCGGCGATGAGGTCACGCGTTACAAGCGAATACTTCATTCCGACGTGACCCATAGCAATTCCGTCACAAACGGCAATCGCCGGGAACATTATCGGTGTACCGCCCGCAAGGCGAACGCCCGCCTTTACCGCCTCGGTGATTTTATCAAGATGCATATGACCGGGTACTATTTCGTTATACGAACTGACAATGCCTACTATAGGTCTTGAAATTTCCTCCTCGGTCAGGCCGAGTGCATATAACAGACTTCTGTTCGGTGCTCTCTCGACACCGCTTTTTATACTATCGGAATTCATATTAACCTCCGGAATGTTTGTTTAATCAGTTGGATGCTGTATCAAGGTCAGAGTCGTTCTTCCAAAGCATCTGCTCACGAAGTTGCTGTCCGACAATTTCCATCTGATGCTTTTTAAGTGCATCACGCTTGGAGTTAAAGAAGCAACGGCCGTTTTTGTTTTCGGCAATCCACTTGCCTGCAAAAGTGCCGTCCTGAATATCGTTTAAAACAGCCTTCATATTTGCCTTGGTCTGCTCATAGGGCAATACTCTCGGTCCGGAAACATACTCACCGTATTCGGCAGTGTCGGAAATAGAGTAGTTCATAGCCGCAACGCCGCCCTTATTGATAAGGTCAACGATAAGTTTCATTTCATGAATGCACTCGAAATATGCGTTCTCCGGCTCATATCCTGCCTCAACAAGAGTTTCAAATCCGCAACGCATGAGGTCAACAACACCGCCGCAAAGAACAGCCTGCTCGCCGAAGAGGTCGGTTTCGGTTTCATCGTGCATTGTGGTTTCCATAATTCCGGCACGTGCGCCGCCGATACCGGCGATATATGCAAGTGCTATATCATATGCCTTGCCTGTTGCATTCTGCTCAACGGCAACCAAGCACGGAACGCCCTTGCCTGCAACATATGTACTTCTGACTGTATGACCGGGGCCCTTGGGGGCTGCCATAAATACGTCAACATCTGCCGGAGGAACAATCTGCTTATAGCGAATGTTAAATCCGTGTGCAAATGCGATTGCTTTGCCTGCGGTAAGATAAGGAGCGATATCCTTTTTATACATATCGGCCTGTGCCTCATCGTTGATGAGAATCATAATGATATCAGCCTTTTGGGTTGCCTCCGGAACGGTCATAACGTTAAAGCCGTCCTTCTCAGCAACGGGCCAAGATTTTCCGCCCTTGCGAAGACCGATGATAACATCACAGCCCGAATCGCGAAGGTTAAGTGCGTGTGCGTGTCCCTGTGAGCCGTATCCGACGATTGCAATCGTCTTTCCTGCCAAACGGTTTAAGTCACAGTCTTTCTCATAATACATTTTTGCCATAGTTGAACTCTCCCTTTTCTTTTGTTTCATCATAAATTGTTTCCTGTCCTCGTTCGAGGGCAACGATACCTGTTCGCACAAGTTCGCAAACCTCAAACTCCTCCAGAATTTTTTCCATTGCCTCGGTCTTTGACTCATCGCCTATTATGGCAAGTGTCAAAGAGCCTATACAAACATCCAGAATATTTGCTCTGAATATATTTGCTATTTGGATAACCTCGTTGCGCACCGCACTGTTTGGAGCGCGTACCTTGAACAGAACCAACTGTCTGCGAATTGATTTTTCGGGCGTCAGCACCTTTACCGAATGAACCGGAAAAAGTTTTCTTAACTGATTTGCAAGCAGTTTTATATGGTCGTCGTCCGCCATAACCTCAATGGTTATGCGCGAGGTTTCGGGGGTATCGGTCGTGCCGACGGCAAGCGATTCGATATTGTATCCCTTGCGCGAGAAAAGACGTGATACCTGTGAAAGTACGCCCGCCTCGTTATCGACAATCGCCGCAAGCGTATGTCTTTTTACTTCGTCCATTTCCGTCCTCCTAACATACTATAAACTTTGTGATGTGACTTCCGCCGCCAACCATCGGGCGTACCATCTCATCCATATCTATCGCACAGTCGATAACGTAGCCGTGACCGCAGGAAACAGCCTTCTTTATCGCCGCCTCAAGTTCGTCCACCGTAGAAACTCTACTACCGCCAAGCCCGTATGCTTCTGCAAGTTTTATAAAATCGGGACCGTGCGTGAGAGTGGTCTGCGAATAATGTTTATCGTAAATAAGATTTTGCCACTGACGCACCATTCCAAGCGTTTTATTGTTGAAAATAAATGTGATAATCGGAATGTCATAATGCTGTTCAACGGCAAGTTCGTTACAGTTCATTCTGAAAGAACCGTCGCCCGTAATATGTATTACGGTTTTTTCGGGATTGCCTACTTTAGCACCTATTGCCGCACCGAGTCCGAAGCCCATTGTGCCGAAACCACCCGATGTCAAAAGTTGACCCGGATAATCAAAATGGAAATGCTGTATCGCCCACATCTGGTGCTGTCCTACATCGGTTGCAACAATAGTATCCGACGGCATCAGTTTTGCAATAGCACTTAAAATCTGTTTCGGGGTCAGGGTTTTGCCGTCCTCATCGTATTCCGTTTCGGTTTTAAAAGAGAATACGTATTTTTTCCATTCGGTGTGGTCTTCCTGCAAAAGGCGTTCGTTAAGCAGTGAAAGCACAAGTTTCGCATCGCCCACTATATGATGGTCTGTCTTTACGTTTTTGTTGATTTCGGCACGGTCAATATCAATTTGGACAATTTTTGCCTGTGCGGCAAAACTTTCCGGTTTAAGCGCGACCCTGTCAGAAAAACGGCAACCGACGGCAATAAGCAAATCGCAACCGTCACACGCCATATTCGAAGCCTGCGAACCGTGCATACCTATCATTCCGGTCGTGAGCGGATTTCTGCCCTTAAAGCCGCCCGCCCCCATAAGGGTTATTGCAACCGGTGCGTCAATTTTTTCGGCAAATTCGGTAAATTCAGCCTGTGCACGTCCTCTGACAACACCGCCGCCGCAAATAAGGAGCGGTTTTTTCGACTCTTTAATCATATCGGCAAGAATATCGATATCACTGTCATTCGGAGCGGGCGGCTTGAAATCGTATGAAGAACGTTTCATAAGTGCCGCAAGTCTTCCGCTGTTTTTGTGTTTCGAAACCGGCAAAGGCTCATACTCCGCCTTTTCGGCAGTGACGTTTTTCAAAATATCAATAAACACAGGGCCGGGACGTCCGCTCTTTGCAATGGCGAAAGCCTCACGGACGATATCAGCCAAATCTTCAACATTGCGCACAAGATAATTGCACTTTGTTATCGGCATCGTAATACCCGTAATATCAACCTCTTGGAACGAATCTTTACCCATAAGATTTTCCGCAACGTTACAGGAAATGAAGATTACGGGCGATGAGTCCATAGAGGCGGTTGCAATGCCTGTGGTGAGGTTTGTTGCGCCCGGACCGGATGTAGCAAAGCAAACACCTACCTTGCCGGTGCTTCTCGCATAACCGTCGGCGGCGTGAGCCGCACCCTGCTCGTGAGAAGTGAGGATATGGTTGATTTTTCCTCCGTATTTGTAAAGTTCGTCATAAACATTGAGTATCGTGCCGCCGGGATAACCGAAAACAGTATCAACACCCTGCTCGATAAGGCACTCCATCAATATTTTTGCACCTGTCATTTGCATTGGAAATTCCTCCTTGAATTTAAACAAAAAAGCCTATGATCTAAAAGTTTAGACCATAGGCTTGCAAACACATACATTTTGGGGTTTTAACGGTGATTTATAACAATATCCGCTTAAAACACGCTCTTGCAATTTAGGCACAACTTTTAGCACTATTCATACTGTTCTTCACGACTAGTAGAATAATGCTTACTATTGCTATGCAAATTATCGCAAAATTTGATACCATAATAACCGCCGACAATCCAAACCGAAACTTCGGTTGTATTTTTTACAAATTTATTGTAGCACTTTAAAGCAGTATTGTCAATGCTTTTTTTGACAAAATTTCTCGCTTTTTTAAAAGCGGAGCAGACACGCAAAGTTCTGCCCCGCTATACATTAAAACAATCCTGTTATTTTGCCGTTTTCGTCAACGTCAATGCGCTCTGCCGCAGGTGTTTTCGGCAGACCGGGCATTGTCAAAATATCGCCCGTGAGCACAACTATAAAGCCTGCACCTGCGGAAATTTTAACGTTTTTAACGGTAACTTTAAATCCGCTCGGTGCGCCGAGTTTTGTCGGGTCATCCGAAAAACTGTACTGCGTCTTCGCAATGCAAACAGGGCACTTATCAAACCCGAGTTTTGTCAGATTTTCAATCTGTTTTTTTGCAGCGGGCATAAGTGTTACACCGTCACCGCCATATACCTTTTTAACAACCGCTTCTATCTTTTCTTCAATAGAGCAATCAAGGTCATACGAATAGGTAAAGTCACCCTTTTCCTCATCGCACAGGCGTACAACTTCACGTGCTAAATCTTCTCCGCCCTTGCCGCCGTCTGCCCATACGGTCGAAAGGACGGTATTAACGCCGAGTTCATTACACTTTGAAATTATAAAATCAATTTCGCTGTCTGTGTCGGTCGGGAAACGGTTTACCGCAACAACACAAGGCAATTTATAAACGTTTTTAATGTTCGCAACGTGACGGAGCAGATTTGGAATACCGCGTTCCAGTGCCGCCAAATCCTCTGTTGCTAGTTCGGTTTTTGCAAGTCCGCCGTGCATTTTAAGGGCACGTACGGTTGCAACCATAACAACGGCATCGGGAGTGAGTCCCGCCATACGGCACTTAATATCCAAGAACTTCTCCGCACCGAGGTCTGCACCGAAGCCTGCCTCGGTAACGGTGTAGTCGCCCATTTTAAGCGCAAGGCGTGTAGCCATAACCGAATTACAACCGTGTGCTATATTGGCAAACGGGCCGCCGTGAACAAATGCGGGTGTGCCCTCAAGCGTTTGAACAAGATTAGGCTTTATCGCATCTTTAAGCAATGCCGTCATAGCGCCCGCCGCTTTTAACTGTCCGCAGGTCACAGGTTGGTCATCGTATGTATAACCTACAATAATGCGAGAAAGTCTTTCCTTCAAATCGGTTATTGAGGTTGAAAGGCAAAGTACCGCCATAATCTCCGATGCAACGGTAATATCAAAGCCGTCCTCGCGGGGAACGCCGTTCACCTTGCCGCCCATACCGTCAACGATAAAGCGAAGTTGTCTGTCATTCATATCCACACAGCGTTTCCACGTTATTTTGCGGACATCAATTTCGAGAGCGTTGCCCTGCTGAATGTGATTATCGAGCATTGCCGCAAGCAGATTGTTTGCGGCACCGATAGCATGAAAGTCACCTGTGAAGTGGAGATTTATATCCTCCATAGGCACAACCTGAGCATAACCGCCTCCGGCGGCACCGCCCTTGACACCGAACACAGGGCCGAGCGACGGCTCTCTGAGTGCAACCGTGACATCCTTGCCGATGCGTTTAAGTCCGTCGGCAAGACCTATTGTAGTAGTTGTTTTACCTTCACCTGCCGGTGTGGGGGTAATAGCCGTTACCAAAATCAGTTTTCCGTCTTTGCGGTCTGTTTCCGTCAAAAGGCGGGGATCGATTTTCGCCTTGTATCTTCCGTACTGTTCAAGATATTTTTCGTCGACGTGTGCGGCGGCGGCAATCTCCCCTATCGGGCGCATTTTGCACTCCTGTGCTATTTCAATATCGGTTTTATAGCCCATAATGCTTCCTCCTATTTAAAATAACGTACTGCGGCCTCAAACATACGTATATCATACTCGCCGATAACATTTTTGTAAAGACCTTTTCCTATACGCTCGCTGTGTCCCATTTTACCGAATACTCTGCCGTCGGGCGAAGTTATACCCTCAATGGCACACATCGAATCGTTGGGATTAAAGTGAATATCATCGGTCGCATTGCCTTCAAGGTCAACATACTGTGTTGCGATTTGACCGTTTTTCGCAAGACTTGCAATAAGTTCATCGCTTGCGAGGAAACGTCCCTCACCGTGTGATATCGGCACGCTGTAAACATCGCCTACGTTTGTGAGCGACAGCCACGGCGATTTGTTTGAAGCAACACGTGTACGTACTATGCGTGACTGGTGGCGTGCGATTGTGTTAAAGGTCAGCGTCGGGCAGTTCTCATCGGTATCGATTATTTTACCGTAAGGAACAAGACCGAGTTTTATAAGTGCTTGGAAACCGTTACAAATTCCGCACATAAGTCCGTCACGCTTTTCGAGAAGTTCGTGCACGCCGTCCTTAATTGCTGCATTGCGGAAGAATGCGGTTATAAACTTGCCGCTTCCGTCTGGCTCGTCACCGCCGGAAAATCCGCCCGGAATAAATACCATTTGGGCATCTTTCAGTGCGTCGGCAAAACGGTCAACGGATTTTTGTATTCCCTGTGCGTTCAGATTGTTTATAACTATGATTTCGGCTTCTGCGCCGGCATCACGTACAGCCTTTGCGGAGTCGTATTCACAGTTTGTTCCGGGGAATGCGGGAATGAGAACTTTCGGTTTTGCAACCTTGATTGCGGGTGCCGGATAAGAAGTTGCTTTGTATTCAAAGTTTTCAATCTTCTTGTTGTCGGACGGAATATTACAACTGTAAACACTCTCGAGTTTATCTTCATAAATTCCGAGCAAGGCTGACAAATCAAGTGCTTCGTCCCCACGGATGATTTTTCCGTCATCGGTTACCGTTCCCAAAATGGTCGCACCGTCAACATCTTCGGTTACTTCAAGCAAAAATGCGGCATAATTATAGCCGAAAATTTCATCAAGTGAAATATCATTTTCATATTTAAAGCCGAGACCGTTTCCGAAAGCCATTTTCATAACAGCCTCGCCTATGCCGCCGAGTGTCGGTGTGTATGCTGAAACCGCTTTTCCCTGACGCATAAGTGCTGTTACTTTTTCAAACAAAGCCATAACCGACTCTGTAATCGGCAAGCCGTTTTGGTCATATTCGGGTTTTATAAGCACGACTTTGTTGCCCGCAGACTTAAACTCGGGCGAAATGACCTCGCTTGTCTTTCCCGTTGTAACGGCGAAAGAAACGAGAGTAGGAGGAACGTCGAGGTCTTCAAAACTACCGCTCATTGAGTCTTTACCGCCGATAGAGCCGATACCGTAATCTTTCTGTGCCTCAAAAGCACCGAGCAGAGCGGCAAGCGGCATACCCCAACGCTTTTCGTCCTTTCCGGGATGCGGGAAATATTCTTGGAATGTTAAATATACGTCTTCGAAACTCGCACCGGTTGCAATGAGTTTGCAAACCGACTCAACAACTGCCAAGTATGCACCGTGGTAGGGGCTCTTTTCGGTTATAAAGGGGTTATATCCCCAAGCCATATACGAACAGCAATCGGTATGCTTAACCTCGGTTGAAATCTTCTGAACCATTGCCTGAATGGGAGTGAGTTGGTTTTTACCGCCGAAAGGCATAAGCACCGTACCGGCACCGATTGTTGAGTCAAAGCGTTCGGACAGTCCCCTCTTTGAGCAAACGTTCAGATCACTCGCCAACACTTTATAATTATCGGTGAAACTGCCTGTTACGGTCTTTTTGTAATCCTTCGGTTTTTCGGGAGCAACGGTAATGTGCTTATCAGCTCCGTTGGAATTTAAAAATTCGCGGCTTATATCGACAATCTTCTTGCCGTTCCAATTCATAACAAGGCGAGGTTCTGCCTTAACAACGGCAACGGGACAGGCCTTTAAGTTTTCCTTTTCGGCAAGAGAAAGGAACTTTTCAACATTTTCCGGCTCAACAACAACAGCCATACGCTCCTGCGATTCGCTTATTGCAAGTTCTGTGCCGTCAAGTCCCTCGTACTTTTTCGGTACTGCATTAAGGTCAATTTCAAGTCCGTCGGCAAGTTCGCCCACGGCAACCGAAACACCGCCTGCGCCGAAATCGTTACAGCGCTTTATCATACGGCAAACTTCTTTACTGCGGAAAAGACGCTGAAGTTTACGCTCTTCCGGAGCATTTCCCTTTTGTACCTCGGCACCGCAGGTTTCAACCGAATGTGCATTATGTGCCTTGGAAGAACCCGTTGCACCGCCTATTCCGTCACGGCCTGTGCTTCCGCCGAGAAGTATTACTATATCCCCCGCAGCGGGTACTTCACGACGCACATTCTCTTCGGGAGCGGCGGCGATAACCGCGCCGATTTCCATACGCTTTGCGGCATAACCGTCGTGATAAATTTCGTCAACGATACCGGTTGCAAGACCGATTTGGTTACCGTAGGAAGAGTATCCCGCGGCGGCTGTCGTAACGATTTTGCGCTGAGGGAGTTTACCCTTTATAGTTTCGCTTACCGGCTTTAAGGGGTCAGCCGCACCGGTAACACGCATTGCACCGTAAACATATGAACGTCCCGAAAGCGGGTCACGTATTGCACCGCCTATGCAGGTTGCCGCACCGCCGAACGGCTCAATTTCCGTCGGGTGATTGTGGGTTTCGTTTTTAAAGAGCAAAAGCCACGGCTCTTTTTTACCGTCTGCCTCAACCTCGATTTTAACAGTACAGGCATTTATTTCTTCCGATTCGTCAAGTTTATCCAACTTGCCGTTGCGTTTAAGATATTTAACCGCAACCGTTGCAAGATCCATAAGACAAATCGGCTTTGTGCGTCCGAGTTCATCTCTTACGGCAATATAATCATCATATGCCTTTTGCAAAAGTTCGTCATCAAACTTAACGCCGTCGATAACGGTCAAAAAGGTTGTATGGCGGCAGTGATCCGACCAGTATGTATCTATCATACGGATTTCGGTTATTGTAGGATCGCGGTGTTCACTTTTGAAATAATCCTGACAGAAAGCAATGTCGTCTGCATCCATCGCAAGACCGTAATCTTTTACAAAGGCTTCAAGTCCCGCACGGTCGAGTTTTGTAAAGCCGTCAAGCGTTTTAACCTCGGTCGGAACGGTATAATCAAGCGCAAGTGTTTTAGGCATTTCGAGTGTAGCCTCACGTGCCTCAACAGGGTTGATAACATACTTTTTGATTTCCGCGATTTCGCCGGTACTTAAATTTCCGTAAAGGGCATAAACCTTTGCGGTGCGAACGGTCGGGCGCTCGCCCTGCGAAATTATCTGAATACACTGAGCGGCGGAGTCAGCACGCTGGTCAAACTGACCCGGCAGATACTCAACCGCAAAAACCGTCGCGTTACCGAAATCAACATCGGCGCTTGCGATGTCGAGTTGGGGTTCGGCGAAAACGGTTTTCTTGGCATATTCAAAAAGTTCTTCTGTTATATTTTCCGCATCGTATCGGTTGATAACACGAACATCTTCAAGTGCCGTTATTCCGAGAAGACCGCGCACATCGACCAAAAGCGCGTGTGCCTCGTGTGCGAGTTCTTTCTTCTTTTCAACATAAACTCTGTATACCATATTATTTATCCTCCACAGCCCTCAAAGCGCGGGCACCTATATCATTACGATAATATGAATTGTCAAAACTGATTTTTTTCACAAGCGCGTATGCTCTGTCAATAGCACCCTTAAGGGTCTTATCAACGGCGGTAACGCCCAAAACGCGGCCACCGCTTGTGAGAAGTTTGCCGTCCTTTTTAACAGCACCCGCAACATAAACGTTTTTCGCACAGTCGGTGGAAATTGTGATTTCATATCCCTTTTCATATGCGGTGGGATAGCCTTTCGATGCCATTATAACGCAAGCGGCACTGTCGGTGCTGAACTCAACCTCTGTCTCTGAGAGAGTTCCGTTTGTTACCGCCTGCATTACGGTCAGTAAATCCGATTTTAAAAGCGGCAAAACAACCTGTGTTTCGGGGTCGCCGAAACGACAGTTGTATTCGATAACCTTAGGGCCGGTTTCGGTGAGCATAAGACCGAAATAAAGACAGCCTTTAAAGGTTCTGCCCTCTGCATTCATTGCATTAACGGTCGGCAGGAATATCTTCTCGGTGCATTCTTTTGCTATGCTGTCTGTATAATATGGGTTCGGGGCAATAGTACCCATACCGCCGGTATTAAGACCGGTATCGTTATCGCCCGCACGTTTATGGTCCATTGAAGATACCATAGGGACAACGGTTTTGCCGTCGGTAAAGGCAAGCACCGAAACCTCGGGTCCTGTCAAAAATTCTTCTATTACAATGCTGTCACCGCTTTTTCCGAAAACCTTATCCTCCATCATAGAGCGGACTGCGGACATCGCATCTTCACGTGTTTCTGCGATTATAACGCCCTTGCCGAGTGCCAACCCGTCCGCCTTTATAACGGTTGGAATAGGTGCGGTTTCCAAATATTTCAGTGCGGCGGACATATCGTTAAATACTTCATACGCCGCAGTCGGAATGCCGTATTTTTTCATAAGATTTTTAGAAAAAACCTTGCTTCCCTCGATAACGGCAGCCGCCGATGTCGGGCCGAAACAGGGTATACCGCACTTATTAAGACGGTCAACACAGCCGAGAACCAGCGGGTCGTCGGGTGCAACAACGGCATAATCGATTTTATTCTCAACAGCAAAATCCACAATAGCCGAAATGTTTTTCGCGTCGATATCGACACAAACGGCATCGGCGGAAATACCGCCGTTGCCGGGGAGTGCAAAAATCTCGGTCACGGTTTTGTTTTCTTTAAGTTTTTTTATAATAGCGTGCTCACGGCCGCCGCCGCCAACAACAAGTATTTTCATATTTTTCCTCCGTCAGTGTGACAAAAAGCATCGCTTTGTTGTTTATTATCAGTGGTGGAACAGTCGCATTCCCGTAAACGCCATTGCAATGTCATATTTATCACAGCAGGCTATAACGGCATCGTCACGGATTGAACCGCCCGGTTCGGCGATATATTTTACGCCACTGCGCTTTGCACGCTCGATATTATCATCAAACGGGAAGAAAGCATCCGAACCGAGAGCAACGCCGTCAACAGCAGAAAGATATTCCGCCTTTTCTTTTGCGGTTAAGGGTTCGGGTTTAGCGGTGAAATACTTTTCCCAATTTCCGTCGGCACATACGTCCTCTTCATTGCAGTTTATGTATCCGTCGATAACATTATCACGTTCGGGTCTGCCTAGAGTATCTTTAAAGGGCAAAGAAAGTACCTTATCGTGCTGGCGCAAGAACCAAGTGTCTGCCTTTGTTCCCGCAAGGCGAGTGCAGTGAATACGTGATTGCTGACCCGCACCTACGCCTATTGCCTGTCCGTCAACCGCAAAGCAAACTGAATTTGACTGTGTATACTTTAAAGTTATAAGCGATATTATAAGGTCACGCACCGCAGTATCGGGCAATGTCTTATTAACCGTTACAATATTTGAAAGCAGGCTCTTATCAATTTTGAAATTGTTTCTTCCCTGCTCGAATGTTATTCCGTAAACCTGTTTATGTTCAAGGGAAGCAGGCACATAATCGGGGTCGATTTTTACGATGTTGTAGTTACCATTGCGTTTGCTTTTTAAAATTTCGAGTGCTTCGGGTTCATATCCCGGTGCGATAACGCCGTCCGAAACCTCACGCTTTATGAGTTTTGCGGTAGTAACATCGCAAACATCGGAGAGTGCTACCCAGTCACCGAAAGAACACATTCTGTCGGTACCTCTCGCACGCGCATATGCACAAGCAAGCGACGACGCATCGAGGTCTTCGATATCATCGACAAAACAGGCTTTTTTCAGACGATCGGAAAGCGGAATGCCTACTGCCGCCGATGTGGGGCTTACGTGCTTAAAAGAAGTAACTGCGGGCAGACCTAAAGCCTCTTTGAGTTCACGCACGAGTTGCCAAGAGTTGAATGCGTCCAAGAAATTTATATATCCCGGTCTGCCGCACAAAATCTCTATCGGAAGTTCACTGCCGTCCTGCATAAAGATCTTTGCCGGCTTTTGATTGGGATTACAGCCGTATTTAAGTTCAAATTCTTTCATATTACGACTCCTTATTTGTTTTTGTTAATAATAATTTCGGTCGGTTCACTGCCGTCAAGCGGAACACATCTTACAAAGAGCGACACCTTATTGTCTTCGTTAAGATTGTTCCAAACGAGATCTGCCAATTCTTCCGCTGCATTCGGAAGTGCAACCTCTTCCGGCTCGCCGTAAAATGACGGTATAGGGTTACCGTCGCATTTGTATGTGTGTATGAAATGGCCTATGCCATTTTCGCCCTCGCCGTAATCATAGAAAAATCTGCGACAGGCATTTCCTCTGCCGTTTGCCGATTTCAGTATCGAAAGTTTATAAGCGAAGGTATTTCTTTTGAAACAGTAATAGCAAATTCCCGATATGCGAGGTGTAAAGTTGGGGGCGTCAGGTTCGAATTCACGTATGCCCAAAGCCTGTTCGAAATTGTCGGTTTTGCCGCTGTTTTCGCTGCTGTTGATATATTCGAAAACAGTATCGGTTTGGTCACCGTTGGTGATAATATCTATATTTCCGCCCTTGGTGTTTAAATACGGGTTATAGATAATAAGGCTCGGGTCGGAAAGTTTGCTTTCGTCAAACGCCTTTGTGCGCATACCGCCGTCAAAACGCTCAAAAATGCGGTTGCGACTGTTTTCACTGCGTCCCATAATAAAATATGCTATCATCGCATTTTTGCCGTCAGCGGATTTTCCGATAACGATACCCCTGCCGGGATAGGAGTTTTCACCGAGTAGTTTTTTCAAATCATATAATGCCATACAAATCACCATTCATAATTTTTTATTTGGTAAAATCAGCGCAAACCTTTTCTACCGCCTGCGGAAGTATAACCCACTCCGCCTGTTCCATTACGCGTTTTTGAAGTATTTCCGGCGTGTCACCGTCGCAAACGTTCACTGCTTTTTGCATTATTATCTCGCCGCCGTCGGGAATTTCGTTGACGAAATGGACGGTAGCACCCGTGACTTTTACACCGTAGCGCAATGCTTCTTCGTGAACACGCAAACCGTAATAGCCTTTTCCGCAAAAAGCGGGTATGAGCGAAGGATGGACATTTATAATCCTCCGCTCAAAAGCCTTTATAAAATAATCGCTGAGAATTGTCATAAATCCCGCAAGCACCACAACATCAATATCCTTTTGGCGAAGAAGTTTTACAAGTTCTTCTTCAAAGCCGCGCTGTCCGCCGCACTCACTTTTTATAAGTACGGCAGACTCAACACCTGCCTTTTCAGCACGTGTCAGCGCATATGCGTTTTTGTTGTTAGACACCACAAGCGAGATTTTACCGCTATGTATTATCCCGCTTTTCTCGGCGTCAAGCAATGCTTGCAGATTTGTTCCGCCGCCCGAAACAAGAACGGCAATTTTTTTAATATCCGGCATTTTCGATCCTCCGAAAATCAGCAAATTGTAATTTTCTGCTCGGATTTGACAATATTGCCTATGATATACGCATCTTCACCGTTTTCACGCAAAATCTCAAGTGCAAGGTCTGCCTGCTCTGCGGGAACAACGATACTCATACCGACACCCATATTAAAGGTGTTGAACATATCACGTTCGTCTATATTGCCTGTCTTTGCGATGAGGTCGAATATCGGCAAAATGCGGATTTTGCTCTTATCAACGCGAGCACCGAAACCATCGGGAATGCTACGCGGAATATTTTCGTAAAAACCGCCGCCGGTAATATGAGAAATTGCCCTGACTTTTACCTTTTCGAGAAGTGCCAAAACCGGCTTAACATAAATTCTCGTCGGAGTCAGCAATGTTTCGCCTATCGACTTACCGCCGAGTTCATCACAGGGGGACTTGATATCCGCGTTTTCAACATCGAAAACCTTGCGAACAAGCGAAAATCCGTTTGAGTGAACACCGCTTGACGGAAGGGCAATCAAAATGTCACCCTCTTGCATTGTTTTATTGTCGATTATCTTAGATTTGTCAACAACGCCGGTACAATAACCCGCAAGGTCATACTCATCAACGGGATAAAAACCGGGCATTTCGGCGGTTTCACCGCCTATTAAAGCGGCGCCCGACTGAACACAGCCGTCACAAACACCCTTAACAATACTTTCAATTCTCTCGGGGACATTTTTGCCGCAGGCGATATAATCAAGGAAGAAAAGCGGTTTTGCACCGCAGCAGATTATATCGTTTACGCACATCGCAACACAGTCGATACCGACTGTATCGTGTTTGTCCATCAAAAAAGCGATTTTAAGTTTCGTTCCGACACCGTCTGTTCCGCTAACTAAAACAGGTTTTGAAATGCCTTCAAGGTCAAGTTCAAACAGTCCGCCGAAACCGCCGAGGTCGGAGCAAACGCCCTTTGTGACGGTTTTCGCAATGTGTTGTTTCATAAGTTCAACCGCCTTGTAGCCTGCGGTAATATCAACACCGGCAGCAGCGTAACTGTCGGATTTAGACTGCATATTCATAGTATTTATTCCTTTCCGTTCCAACAATAGGTGCAAAGTTTGCAAGGCTCTATTCCTATTGCTTTTATAATACCCTCAAGGGACTGAAATTCGAGTGATGCAAAGTTGAATTTATCCGAAATCGTACGGCGAAGTTTGCGACCGCGCTCGGTTGCGGAGTCGCTGTATTCGTCCATATGTTTAAAGCCATCTTCGCCCTCAAGTTCCATAATAATACGGCGTGCGATGAGTTCCATTTCATTGGTCGTTCTCGTGAAGTTGAGATATTTGCAACCGTACATTATCGGTGGACAGGCAGAACGCATATGCACCGCTTTTGCACCGTTTGAATAAAGAAAATCAACCGTTTCTTTAAGTTGTGTTCCGCGAACGATAGAGTCATCGACGAACAAAAGATTTTTATCCTTTATTAAATCGTGCACGGGAATTTGTTTCATTTTTGCAACCCTACTGCGCTCACTCTGTTTTTGTGTTGTAAAACTGCGTGCCCAGGTTGGGGTGTATTTTATAAACGCTCTTGCAAAGGGTATTCCGCTCTTGTTGGCATAGCCGATTGCGTGGGGTGTGCCCGAATCCGGCACGCCGACAATATAATCAAGTTCGCCCACATTGCCTGAGGATTTGTCATTTTCTGCCATTATCTCACCGTTGCGGTAACGCATTAGTTCAACATTGACGCCCTCGTAAACCGAAGTAGGGTAACCGTAATATCCCCACAAAAAAGCGCACATCTTCATCTCTTTTCCCGCGGGAGCGAGTTGCGTAACGCCGTCTGCCGTCAATTTTACTATTTCGGCAGGGCCTAGTTCCTTATAATCCTCATAGCCGAGTTTTTTGTAGGCAAAAGACTCAAACGCAACGCAAAAACCTTCTTCACCCTTGCCGACCGAAACGGGTATTCTGCCGTAGCGATCGCGTGATGCGATTATACTGCCGTCATCCTTCAGAATAAGTATCGATGCCGTGCCGTCAATAACCTCTTGAACAAAACGTATTCCCTCGGTTATGCTGTCCTTCTGGTTTATAAGCGCCGCAATAAGTTCCGTTGTGTTGATATTACCACCGGTCATTGCGTTGAAATGAACATTGGCAAGATACTTTTCAATCAATGGCATTGCATTGTTTACAATACCGATAAACGAAATAGCATACGCGCCGAGATGGGAGCGTATTATGAGAGGCTGAGGCTCAAAGTCGCTTATGCAACCGATAGCAGCAGTACCATGCATCTCGTCAAATACCTTTTCAAACTTCGTCCGAAAGGGTGAATTTTCAATATTATGTATATCACGCTGAAGTCCGACTTCGGTGTTATACGCCGCCATTCCGGCACGGCGTGTGCCGAGATGAGAATGGTAATCCGTGCCGAAAAACACATCACCTATAACATCGTGTTTACCGACAGCACCAAAAAAACCGCCCATTGTTTACTCCTTTACGCAAAGAAAAGTTCCGAAAGGGTCATCGGGTCGATATATTCGCCGTTCTTGTAAACGCGCATATTACCCGAAGCAATCTCGTCGATGAGCATTACATTGCCGTCCTTGTCATATCCGAATTCGAATTTAATATCGTAAAGAACCAAATCTTTTTCTTTCAAATCGTCGGCAACGATTTTGGTAATCTTCTGGGTCATTTCTTTGATATCGTCATACTGTTTTGCAGTCATAACGCCGAGGTCAACAAGACCATCCTTTGTTACGAGCGGGTCGCCTTTTGCGTCGTCCTTAAAGGTCATTTCAACATATGCGGGAAGATCTGCACCCTCTTCGATATAATCACCGTAGCGGCGGAAGAAACTGCCTACTGCCTTGTGGCGGCAAATAACCTCAAGACCGTGACCGAAAACCTTTGCGGGAAGAACTTCCATTGTTGTATCGTCAAGATTTGCGTTTACAAAATGGGTTTTAATACCGGCTTCGTTAACCTTTTCGAAAAAGTATACCGACATTCGTAAATTTACATCGCCGACACCCTCAATAGTCAAGCCAACAGAATTCTCTCCCGGATCGAAAACGCCGTCTTTGCCGGTGCAATCGTCCTTAAACTTAAGCAAATAGTTGCCATTGTCCAATGCGAATACGTCCTTTGTCTTTCCGGTGTAAACAAGTTTTTTTGCCATAGTGATTATCTCCTTTTAATTTTTTATATTTGCAAGGTTAAAAATTAAAGCCTTGAAATAATATCTTTATCCTTTTCAAGCACAGCGGCGGCATCGTCCGCACGCTTTTTGTCAAGTCTTTCGGCAAGGGTTTTATCCTCAACCGCCAAAATTTGTATACAAAGCAAAGCGGCATTGGCACCCCCGTTTACGGCAACAGTCGCAACCGGTATGCCGGAGGGCATCTGTACGGTTGAGAGAAGGGCATCAATGCCGTCAAGATTGGAAGATTTACAGGGTATACCGATAACGGGAAGAGTAGTGTTTGCGGCAATAGCACCTGCCAAATGTGCCGCCATTCCCGCCGCCGCGATTATAGCACCGAAGCCGTTTGCTCTGGCATTGACGGCAAAATTGCGTGATTCTTCGGGTGTTCTGTGCGCCGAATAAACGTGCACTTCAAACGGTACACCGAAATCACGCAGTACGTCCACTGCTTTCTTTACAATAGGCAGGTCACTGTCACTGCCCATAACAATTCCGACTTTTTTCATAGTAATCTCCTTTTCATAAAAACAAAAAAGGGCACACTTAACCCACAGGTGAGTTAGGTGTGCCCAGACGGTCGGCTTTTAGCGGGGAAAACCCCATATTTCCTGCTCCTTTGCGGTGCTCCGCTGTTCCGTCAGTCACAGGAAATATTATAAACTGTTACGCAGATTATTTTAACATACGCCACGGCTTATGTCAAGGCACAAACCCTATTTTTTAAAGGTTTTACTGCTCTCGCAGTAGATACAGCGATACTCATCTTCCCCGCCATCGGTTTTCTTGAAAACTTGGTCAAGTTCACGTTCGGTGGTCGTAATGCAGTGAGGATTATCGCACTTTATAACGTTTACGAGAATTTCTTCCGATTTGTCCGCCGCGGGGACAACCCCATTTTCGGCGTCGGAGAGAAGTTTGAGTATGAGTGCCATACGCATATACTTTCCGTTTAACACCTGTTTGAAATAGCAAGCACGCGGGTCGCTGTCAACACGTTTGCTTATTTCGTTAACGCGCGGCAACGGATGCAGTATACACAAATCCTCTTTGGCGGTTGTGAGTTTTTCGGGCGTTAAAATATAACTGTCTTTCAGACGCTCGTATTCCTCTTCGCTTGCAAAACGCTCACGCTGAACACGTGTCATATAGATTATATCAAGTTGCGGCATATATTCCTCTAAACTTACGGTCTGCAAATACGGTATGCCGTTTTTCTCGAGAACATCTTCCCGCACGTATTGCGGCAGTGCGAGTTCCTTAGGTGATATCAGCACAATGCGTATACCCGTATAACGTGAAAGCGCATTGATAAGCGAATGGACGGTTCTGCCAAATTTCAAATCGCCGCAAAAACCGACGGTAATGTTATTAAACCCACCCTTTTCGCGGTGTATTGTCAACAAATCCGCAAGGGTCTGTGTCGGGTGACAGTGCCCACCGTCGCCGGCATTTATAATCGGCACGGAAGCATACTGTGAAGCAACAAACGGCGCACCCTCTTTGTTGTGACGCATTGCGATTATATCGGCATAGCAACTTACCACTCTAGCGGTATCCGCAACAGTTTCGCCTTTTGACGCGGAAGAACTTGCCGCTTCCGAAAAGCCCAAAACAGCGCCTCCGAGTTCGTGCATTGCCGCCTCAAAACTGAGTCTTGTGCGTGTTGACGGCTCAAAAAACAGTGTTGCGAGTTTTTTGCCTTTGCAATGCTCAGCATAATCCGCGGGATTATTGATAATATCCTCAGCCGTGGCTATAAGACCGTCGATTTCCTCAACCGACAAATCCAAAACATCCATTACACTTCTCATATTTATCCCTTTATCCAACTTTCATCCGAAGGATTATTTCTGAAATCTATAAGACGTTTTACGTCCTCGGGTTTAATATAACCCTCATCGGCGGCAACCTGTGCTATTACGTCAAAATTGGTGAGTGAGATGTTTTTAACATTAGCCTCTGCCAAACGCTCAAGGCCTTTTTTCATACCGTATGTGAATATGCTGACGATGCCCAAAACCTCTGCTCCCGCCTCGCGAAGAACATTTACAACTTCGATAACACTGCCACCTGTGGAAATCAAATCCTCAACTACAACAACGCGCTGACCCTTTTCTAGTCTTCCCTCGATTTGGTTTTGTCTGCCGTGGTCCTTTGCACCGGAACGGACATAACCCATAGGAAGTCCCAAAAGATGTCCTGTTATTGCGGCGTGGGCAATACCCGCCGTTGAAGTTCCCATAAGCACTTCGGCATCTGGATAGTTTTCTTTTATAAGTTGTGCCAATGCATTCTCGACATCGTTTCGTACATCAGGAGCGGTCAGTGTCAAACGGTTATCGCAGTAAACGGGACTTTTAATTCCGCTTGCCCAAACAAACGGCTCATCCGGACGGAAGAATACCGCCTTTATTTTAAGTAAATCTTTTGCAATTTGCTTTTCCATTATTATATCTCCTTAATCGACAAATTCCGCAACACAGCGGTTATATGCTTCAACAGGGTCGCTTGCCGCAGTAATCGGTCTGCCGACAACAATATAATCAGAACCGATTTTTTTAGCCTCTGCGGGTGTCATAACACGCTTTTGGTCACCCTTATCACCGTCGGCAAAACGAACACCGGGAGTAACCGTTAAAAAGTCCGCACCGCAAACCGCGTGTACCTTTTCAGCCTCAAGCGGAGAACATACAACGCCGTCGAGACCCGCACTGCGGGCATTTGCGGCATAGTGCATTACAACCTTGTCGATAGGCTCACTTATGAGCAAATCGTTTTCCATACTCTCTTGGTCAGTAGAGGTGAGTTGTGTAACGGCGATAAGCAGGGGACGTGTTCCGTCGGGACGAGTGAGTCCTTCAAGCGCCGCCTCCATCATCCGTACCGTACCTGCGGCGTGCAGGTTGCAAATATCAACATCCAAACCGGACAAAACAGCCATCGCTTTTTTAACCGTATTGGGAATATCGTGAAGTTTCAAATCGAGAAAAATCTTATGTCCTCTACTCTTTATCTGACGGACAATATCCGGCCCTGCGGCATAAAAAAGTTCCATTCCGATTTTAACAAAAGGTTTACGTCCCTCAAACTTATCAAGAAACGCCAACGTTTCTTCCGCACTCGGAAAATCGCAGGCTACAATTACGTCCTTACCCATTATCTTGCTCCTCCAATTATACTCTTTAAATCTTTAATACCATATTTATCCATAACGTTCGGTAAATCGTTTATAATATCACGACACACAAAGGGGTCTATAAGATTTGCCGCACCTACTTCAACCGCCGTAGCACCCGCCAACATCATTTCTATTACGTCCTCGGCACTTGATACGCCGCCCATTCCCACAACGGGAATTTTAACTGCCGATGCAACCTGATATACCATTCTGACCGCAACAGGGAAAATCGCACTGCCCGAAAAACCGCCCATTTTATTCGCAATAACCGGCTTTTTGGTACGCAAGTCTATTCGCATACCGAGCAGGGTGTTTATAAGGCTTATTCCGTCCGCTCCCGCATCTTCACAGGCTTTCGCAATCTCGGTAATATCGGTTACATTCGGGGAAAGTTTTAAAATTATCGGTTTATCGGTAACACGTCTTACGGCACGTGTCACCTCTGCCGCGGCGGCAGGGTCTGTGCCGAAACTCATTCCGCCGCCGTGAACATTCGGACAACTTACGTTAACTTCAAACCATCCGATTTCGGGACAACCCGACAGGCGTTCACAGGTGTAGGCATAGTCATCAACAGAAAAGCCGCTAACATTTGCCATAACCTTTTTTGAAAAACATTTTGAAAGTTTCGGAAGTTCTTCCGATATAACCATCTCAACGCCGGGATTTTGCAGTCCGACGGCGTTTATCATTCCCGCCGTACATTCCGCTATACGTGGTGTAGGATTACCGAAACGCGGGTCTTTTGTAGTACCCTTGAACGAAAACGTTCCGAGAATGTTTATATCATACAGTTCGGCAAATTCCCAACCGAACCCGAAAGTTCCGCTTGCGGGAATTACGGGATTGTCAAGTTCAATACCGCAAAGATTTACACTCAGTCTTCCCATAGTATTTCCTCCTTGCATAAAACCGGACCGTCCTTGCATATTCGCTTATATCCGGTAATTGTTTTACAGGAACAGCCCATACAAGCGCCGAAACCGCAACCCATTCGTTCCTCAAAACTGAACTGTCCCGATGTTACGGTGCTTTTATAAACCGCTTTTAACATCGGCTCGGGTCCGCAGGTATAAAAATATGTATAATCAATATCGGATATCGCATCGGTCACAAAGCCGCGAACACCGTACGAGCCGTCTGCCGTTGCAACGGTAACATCAGCACCGAGTTTTTTAAACTCTTCTTCGTAAAACACTTCGCTTTTCGTGTTAAATCCAAGCACGACCGATACACGCTTGCCGCTTTCGATAAGACAGCGCGCCAACATATAGAGCGGCGGAATACCGACACCGCCGCCGAGCAGGAGCGGATGTTCGCCCGACAGGTCGGTATTATAACCGTTTCCGAGTCCTACAAGGACATCGAGCGTGCCGTTTGTCATCTTCGAGAGTGCTTCTGTTCCCTTTCCGACGACCTTGTAAATTATCGTAACGGTCTCGCCGTCACAGTCACAAACCGAAATCGGTCGGCGCAGGTACAGTCCGTCAAGTTTTATGTTTATGAACTGTCCCGACGAAGTAACGGCAGATACGTCGCCCGCTAAGCGCATTTTGTAAACGCTTTCGGTAAGCGACGTATTTTCAACAATATCAAGTTTAACCTGTTTCATTATATCTCCTTATTCGTCTATTGTGGAAATTGTGAGGGTCGTTTCCTCCAAAACGTCCAAAAGCACCCTAACGGTATCAAGTGCAGTGAAAATAGTTACGTTGTTTTCGGTGGCATAACGTCTGATAAGCAAACCGTCGCTCTGCGAGTCGGAGTTGAGGTCACGCGTGTTTATAACATACGCTATGTGACCCTGACGTATCGCATCCTCAATTTCACTGCTGCCGTCGGAAATCTTTTTAAGCATATGTGTGCGTATTCCGTTCTTTTTAAGGAAGTCGGCAGTGCCCTCGGTTGCCTGAATATTAAATCCGAGATTGTAGAAACGGCGTATAAGCGGAAGCGCCTCTTCTTTATCGCTGTCGGCGATTGTGGCAAATACCGTGCCGTAATTCTGCACCTTCATTCCCGATGCCTGAAGCGCTTTAAAGAGTGCGCGGTTAAGTTTATCGTCATAACCTATTGCTTCGCCGGTAGACTTCATTTCGGGCGAGAGGTAGGAATCGAGTCCTCTTATCTTGTTAAATGAGAATACCGGAACTTTAACATACCAACGGTCTTTTTCCTGCGGATAAATATCGAATATGCCCTGTTCTTTTAAACTCTTGCCGAGGATAACTTCGGTTGCAATATCAGCAAGGCTGTATCCTGTTGCCTTTGAAAGAAACGGTACGGTTCTGGACGAACGCGGATTAACTTCGATTATATAAACATTTTCGTCCTTATCAACGATAAACTGAATGTTGTAAAGACCGACAATGCCTATTCCCAAACCGAGTTTCTTGGCATACTGAAGGATTATTCCCTTGACTCTGTCCGATATACTGAATGTCGGATATACGCTTATAGAGTCGCCGCTGTGAACGCCTGTACGCTCTACAAGTTCCATTATTCCGGGGACAAAAACATTTCTTCCGTCGCAAATAGCGTCGATTTCAACCTCTTTGCCCTGAATATATTTATCAACCAAAACCGGCTTGTCTTCATCTATTTCAACCGCCGTTTTAAGGTAGTGGCGAAGTTGTTCCTCGTTTGCAACAATCTGCATCGCTCTTCCGCCGAGAACGAAACTCGGACGAACCAAAACGGGATATCCGATTTCTGCGGCGGCGTTTATGCCATCTTCGATTTTGGTAACAGCTCTGCCCTGCGGCTGAGGAATGTTAAGACTCTTGAGTATTTTT
Organism: uncultured Eubacteriales bacterium; assembly: GCA_964566175.1. Taxonomy (GTDB): domain Bacteria; phylum Bacillota; class Clostridia; order Oscillospirales; family Acutalibacteraceae; genus SIG589. Next base: position 4,936 of record CAZMHU010000004.1, on the reverse strand, counting down.
TCAAAACTGTCACGGTTTTCCGCGCGTTCTATGGCATCACAGTCCGTACCGATGATATTAACACCTCTGCGCATAAGCGGTTCGGCAAGGTTTATCGCAGTCTGACCGCCGAGCGATGCGATAACGCCCTCGGGCTTTTCAAACTCGATAATATTCATAACATCTTCGGGTGTTAGAGGTTCAAAATAAAGTTTGTCAGCCGTTGTATAATCGGTCGAAACGGTTTCGGGGTTGTTGTTTATGATTATAGCCTCGTATCCCGAGTTTTTGATTGTTGTTACGGCGTGAACGGTGGAGTAGTCGAATTCAACACCCTGTCCTATACGTATCGGGCCGGCACCGAGAACAACTATTTTCTTTTTATCGGTAAGGCGAGATGCGTTCTCACCTGTGTATGAAGAATAAAAATACGGTATATAGGCATTGGTATGACAGGTATCAACCATTTTGTATACGGGGAATATTCCGTTCTCCTTGCGGAGTGCGAAAACATCAAGTTCATCCATATTCCAAAGATGTGCTATAAACTTATCACAAAAGCCCATCTTCTTTGCGGCAATAAGGGTTTCTTTATCACCGACGTTTTCACGAAGTTTTTTCTCCATCAAAACGATTTTTTCAATCGACTCGAGGAAGTATGATGTAATCTTTGTTATCTCGTGCAGACTCTCGACACTCTCGCCCCTGCGCAACAGTTCGGCAATGGCAAAAATATTATCATCCTTAAACTCGGTTATATACGAAAGCAGTTCTTTCGTTTCCATTTTGTCAAACTTGTTGAGGTGGAAGTGTATTGCGCCGATTTCAAGCGAGCGAACCGACTTCAGCAAGCATTCTTCCAAGTTTGAACCTATGCCCATTACCTCGCCTGTTGCCTTCATCTGAGTGCCGAGTGTGTTAGCGGCAGAGGCGAATTTATCAAACGGAAAACGAGGCAGTTTTGCAACAACATAATCAAGACTCGGTTCAAAAGCGGCTGTCGTGTTTGCAATCTGAATATCCTCAAGTGCCATACCAACGGCAATTTTCGCGGTAACACGTGCAATCGGGTATCCGCTCGCCTTTGAAGCAAGTGCGGAAGAACGTGATACGCGGGGGTTAACTTCGATAAGATAGTATTCGCTCGAATCGGGGTTGAGCGCGAACTGAACGTTGCAACCGCCCTCGATTTTGAGTTCCTTTATAATCTTTATCGCGCTGTCGTTAAGCATTTTAAGGTCATGATCGTTGAGTGTCATAATCGGAGCAACAACAAGCGAGTCGCCGGTGTGAACGCCGACAGGGTCGATATTTTCCATTCCGCAAATGGTTATTGCGTGGTCGTTTGAGTCACGCATAACCTCAAATTCGATTTCCTTATATCCCCTTACGCTCTTCTCAATCAAAACTTGATGCACGGGAGAAAGTTTGAAAGCGTTAAGGCCGATTTCTTCAAGTTCCTTTTCGTCGTTGGCAAAGCCGCCACCGGTACCGCCGAGAGTAAATGCGGGACGGAGGACAACCGGATATCCGATTTTTTCAGCCGCTTTTTTTGCTTCTTCGATATTATATGTAATTTCGGAGGGTATGGTAGGCTCGCCTATTGACTGGCAAAGTTCTTTAAACAGTTCGCGGTCTTCGGCACGCTCGATACTTTCACTGCTCGTTCCCAAAAGTTCAACTCCGCACTCTTTGAGAACACCCTTCTTTTCAAGTTGCATGGCAATGTTAAGACCGGTCTGACCGCCAATGCCGGGGACGATAGCATCCGGACGCTCATAGCGCAGAATTTTGGCAATATATTCAAGCGTCAGAGGTTCCATATATACCTTGTCGGCTATCGTTGTATCGGTCATAATCGTTGCGGGGTTCGAGTTGCACAAAACAACCTCATAACCCTCTTCTTTAAGCGCCAAGCACGCCTGTGTTCCGGCGTAGTCGAATTCCGCCGCCTGTCCTATAACGATAGGACCCGAACCGATAATTAGAATTTTTTTGATGTCCGTTCTTTTTGCCATAATATATTACCTCCAAAATTTTATTTGTTTTCGTAAACCGTTTTACCGTTGCAAACCGTTTTTATACATTTTCCGTAAAGGCGCTCGCTCTCGAAAGGTGTTGCCCTGCCAAGCGAAAGAAATTTTTTCGGTTCTACCGTTTGCAAACATTCCAAATCCCAAACCGTATAATCGTCACCTAGCGGAATTGAAAAACGTTTTCTCGGATTTATCGCCATAAGTTCCGTCAGTTTGTCAAGCGATATTATATTTTTTCGCACAAGGTGCGTATAAAGCACGGGGAAAGCCGTTTCAAGTCCGACTATTCCGAAAGCACTTCCCTCAAGTCCGCGTGATTTTTCCTCTGCGGAATGGGGAGCGTGGTCGGTCGCTATCATATCAATCGTGCCGTCGACTATGCCCTTGAGCAACGCCTCTCGGTCACGTTTTGTTCTGAGCGGCGGGTTCATTTTAAACTTTCCGTCTTCTTTTAAGTCACGCTCGTCCATAACAAGATAGTGCGGAGCGGTTTCGCAAGTGACATCAAGTCCCTCAGCCTTTGCTCGGCGTATCAAATCGACACTTTCCTTTGCCGAAATATGACAAATATGATAAGAACAGCCGGTCTCACGCACAAGTTGCAAATCTCTTTCTATTTGACGGTATTCACTTTCGGAACAAATACCTCTGTGCGAATGGCTTTTTGCATATTCGCCGTCGTGTATATATCCGCCGTGCAACAGCGAATTTACTTCGCAGTGTGCAACTATCATCTTGCCGAGCGATTTTGCCTTTTTCATTGCAAGTCGCATAATATCGTCACTCTGTACGCCGCGTCCGTCGTCCGAAAAAGCGCTAATATCAGGCGCAAGTGCAGTCATATCCGACAAGTTTTCACCCTTTTGTCCCACTGTGATAGCACCATAAGGATAGACGTTTATAACCGCGTCGCGCTTTATTATATCGGTTTGAAGTTTAAGATTTTCCGCACTGTCGGGAACGGGATTCAAATTTGGCATTGTGCAAACCGCGGTAAACCCACCTGCCGCCGCCGCGGAACTTCCGGTTCTTATTGTTTCTTTATACGAAAAACCCGGCTCGCGAAAATGCACGTGCACATCGCAAAAGCCGGGAAAAACAGCGTATCCGTCGGCATCCGCCGAAAAATGAAGACAATCATAGCAGGCAGTGTTTTCGGTATCAACTTTTACATTTTGTATTTTATCCATTTTCTTTTCCCATCCACAAAAAAATCCCGCCGTAATCGGCAGGACAGATACACAAAAAACACACCACAGCAAAACTGTACCGTAAACGTTATTGAGCAAATCTTGCCGACCTCTCTGGATCGTCTGTTAAAGATTTATTATTGACTGCACTGATTATAACACAACGCCCTTTTTTTGTCAATCGATTTTATCGCAAAAAGCAATATTTTTTACAAAAATCTATTTTTGTATATCCCTTGAAAAGCGGTGAGAAAAATGTTATCATTGGTATTAAATAACCTATTATAAGTAAGGAAAAGTATATATGAAAAGATTGTTTTGTTTATTGCTCGCATTTTTGCTGCTCTTCGGCACACTAACCGCCGCGGCGAAAACTTCATCAAAAAACGATACCGCCGAACTGACCGTTACACAACTGCGCACCAAGATGGCGAAACTTGTGGAAAAATATCCAAACGGCAGTTATTTTACCGATGACGGGCGTGCCTGTACCCACCACTTCAATTGCGGCGAAAACTGCAACTGTAAAGAAGTCACGGCAGAGGAAGCGGGTACTTCGGGAAATCGCCAATGCTACGGTTTTGCTCGTTACGTTTTTTATCAACTTTTTTCTCTTCCCTACCCGCACTATAACGGCAAAGCCGATTGGACGGTTTCAAACGAAGAAGAAACCGAGAGTGTTACCGCAGTTTGGAGTTATGCACCGAAATCGACCGCCGATGTTAAAAGCATTTTCTCCGACTGCCGACTCGGTGACGTTATCCAATCGGGTGAGCCGCACTCAATGGTTGTGCTCTCGCGTGAAACAAACGGCGTATATGTTTACGACTGCAATTCCGATATGCTGACCTGTCAGGTTAAAACACATCTCGTTACTTTTGAAAAGTTGGAAAAAGACCTGAAAAATTACGGTATGAGCCTTTACCGTGCCATCAACTACCCGACCGACCTGCAAAGCGAACCGACACTAAAGGTCACTTCTCTTCCAAACAAACCCCTCACAGAGGATATTACGGATTTTTCGGGTATGAAACTTGAATACCGCGACGGCGATTATATTTCGGAAATTACCTGCGACACAGGAAACAGTTTTATCGAGAACAATATTGTTTTCAAAAAACGCATTTTTATTGAGTGGTGCGGCAACAGTTTTTCAGACGATGCCGAATTAAAGGTAAACTTCGAACGCGAGAACTCTTCCGGCGGCACACTGAAGTTCGCCTTTAGAAATGCCCAACTTAAAATCGATGCCACGGTATATGAAACGCTACCCGCTATGAAAGAACTTACACCGCCGAAAAAAACGCGCTACGTCAAAGGTCAAAAACTCTCCCCCGACGGATGCAGTATGACTATTATCGAAGATGACGGCAGTGAGCGCACGATACCCGCCGAGAGTTTGACCTTTTCGGGTTTTGACTCTTCGACCGTCGGTAAATGCACCGTAACCGCAACCTACCGAAAATTTTCTTCAAATTTCGAAGTCGAAACCATAGCACTCACAACCGCCATAACAAGCAATATTGTTTTTAAAATTATTATCTGCATATTTCTGGCCATTGTAATTTTTGTTTTGTACGTAAAACTTAAAAGTAACTACATAGCGCGGCACAAAGCAAAATACAGAAAAAGGCATTAAAAGACAAAAACCGCACTCAGCAGAGTGCGGTTTCTTTAGATTATTCTTCTTTGTTCAGCACTCATAATACTGACATCACAAGCAACAAGGCA
>CAZMHU010000003.1:0-112501 GCA_964566175.1 uncultured Eubacteriales bacterium | reverse complement strand
CAGTAAGTTCCGCCTGTTTGCTCAAATAATGATTTCATTGCAGTTTCCTCCAAATTTTTATTTTTAGATTTTTCTGCAATATACCGTACCAATTGTCTTTACCACTTGTTTTCAAAACCTTCGTTACGGCACCTCATCATTTCCGCCGTGCTGTTTTTTTATAAAACATAAATATTTCTATTGCTTTGTAGGGAATAAAATTCGATTTTGGTATCAAAAAAGTTCCCTATTGCTTTTTTCTATCCTGTAATATAGTTTCCGGTATTTTTCGATTGCCTTTTTCATACAATTAACTAAGCCTTTTTAGGAGTTGATTGTATGAGGGAACGGACAGCCGACAGAGCGGTACTTTTGGGGGAATATATAATTTCCACCGGAGCGACCGTCCGTGCGGCGGCAAAGGTCTTTAAAATAAGCAAGAGCACGGTACATAAGGACGTTACCGCAAAACTTTCAAGGGAAAATCCGCAACTTTATTCCGATGTGAAAAAGGTGCTTGAACTCAACAAAAGCGAAAGGCATATAAGGGGCGGAATGGCAACAAGAAAAAAGTATAAAGGATAAAAACGGCGTGCCACATACTTGCGGCACGCCTATCTTTTTATTGACAAAGACCGGCTTTGGGTGTAGAATACTAACAAATTTGCAGAGTAGGCAGACGAGCGTAAAGTGCCGTATAGACGGGGAGTTGTTATACGGACGAAGGATTACCGCGGTTCGTTTGCTGCATCCCGCTGCCGAAAAATACGGACAACCTCCTTATGTTTCGGAAATGGGACAAGGAGGTTTTTTATATTATGACAAAAAGCAAAACAAAAATTATGTGCCTTGCCGGAGTTATGGCGGCGATGTATGTGGGACTCGATTTGCTTGCCGTGAGTGTCAGCGTACCGTTTGGCGGAAATCTTAAAATTTCGCTGAGCGGCTTGCCGATTATAATAACGGCACTTGTAGGCGGCCCGCTTTGGGGTGCGGCGGCAGGTTTTGTCGGCGCGTTTATAGGACAGATGGTAACCTACGGTTTTACCGCAACGACCCTTTTGTGGGTGCTGCCCGCCGTCGTTCGGGGACTTTCGATGGGGTGGCTTTACCGCGCGTTCGGTAGGCGCAACGGCGTTGGGTTTTTAACGCTCGAAACGGTTATAAGTTCGGTGCTGGTTACTCTGTTTAATACCGGAGCAATGCTTTTGGAACAGTTGATATACGGATATTATTCTTCGTATTTGGCAATTTTTCTCGCCGTGCCGACACGTATAATATCGGGCGCGCTGACGGCGGTGATTTTTTCGCTTATGTTGCCGACAATAACCGACGTTATAAACAAGCATATCAGACTGTAATTTTCGTTTTTGAAAAAACTGTTGACAAACGAAGAAAAAAGCACTAAAATACAAAATGTGGCAAAACTGCCACAGAAAATAGGGGAGCTGGATATACTCCGGCTGAGAGGAAACCGTTATGTTTCGACCCTTGAACCTGATGCGGGTAATGCCGTCGTAGGAAAATAATACCTACCTATTAAAGCACCGCAAAGTATTATATTTTGCGGTGCTTTTTTTGGCTCCGCAAGAAAGAAGGAGTAAAAAATGAAGGAAACAACAAGAAAAACAACCGTAAAACTGTCGGTCAGCGCCGTGCTTATTGCGCTTTCCACCGTGCTGAGTGTCGTAAAAATCGACTTTCCGTTCGGCGGCGGAATAACACTGCTTTCAATGCTGCCCGTAATGCTGTTGCCGATAATGTACGGCAGAACGTGGGGGATTTTTGCCTGCTTTGTCAACAGCGTTGTCCAAATGCTGCTGAGTTTTGCCGAGGTTGCAACGTGGGGCTATTCGAGCGGAGCATACTTGGCAATACTGCTGATAGACTATATCTTGGCATATTCCGTGCTGGGTATTGTCGGACTTTTCAGAACAAAGGGCATTAAAGGAATAGTCATCGGTACGGAACTTTCCCTCTTTGCCCGACTTGTATGTCACACGATAACCGGAATGTTTATTTTTCACAGCGTTGTCAGCGAGGGCACGTTTACTGCGTTTTGGGCAAGTTTCAGTTATAATGCGCTTTATATGATACCCGAAATGATAACGACACCGATATTTATGACCGTTTTACTTAAAAATCAAGGCTTCAAACGCTTTTTTGATGCTCAAAACGATTGATTTTTTTCGCAGTAAAGAGTATAATAACAAATATACTTTTTTTGCGAGGTTTCTGTATGAATTATTCCGAAATGTCAAAAGACAGGCAAAAGGCTTTGCTTGCCGAACTTAAAGAAAAATATAACGAGTTTCGCGCTCGCAATCTGTCGCTTAATATGGCGCGCGGAAAGCCGAGTACGGCACAACTCGACTTGTCAATGGGAATGATGGATGTTCTTTCAAGCGATTGCGACCTCACCTGTGAGGACGGCACAGATTGCCGAAATTACGGCGTGTTGGACGGCATTGCCGAGGCAAAGGCATTACTCGGCGAGATGATGGAAGTACCGCCCGATAACACGATAATATACGGCAATTCAAGTCTGAACGTAATGTACGATACAATATCGCGCTGTATGACACACGGCGTTATGGGACATACTCCTTGGTGTAAACTGCCGAGTGTTAAGTTTTTGTGCCCCGTTCCCGGATATGACCGTCACTTTGCGATAACCGAGCATTTCGGGATTGAGATGATAAACGTTCCGATGACCGAAAACGGACCGGATATGGATACGGTTGAGCGTTTGGTGTCGAGCGATCCCGCGATAAAGGGCATTTGGTGCGTTCCAAAATATTCTAATCCGCAGGGTTATTCCTATTCGGACGATACCGTTCGCCGTTTTGCACACTTAAAACCCGCGGCGGAAGATTTCCGTATTTTTTGGGATAATGCTTATTCGATACATCATCTTTACGATGATAAACAAGACACTGTGCTTGAAATTTTGGAGGAGTGCCGCAAGGCGGGCAATGCCGATATTGTATATAAATTCTCCTCGACTTCAAAGATAAGTTTCCCCGGTTCGGGCGTTTCGGTTCTTGCCGCATCGCAGAACAACCTCGAGGAAATTCGCAGTCAGATGTCCTTCCAGACGATAGGACACGATAAGGTTAATCAACTTCGCCACGTACGCTTCTTCCGCGATATGGACGGTATGCGTGAGCATATGCGCCGACACGCCGATATCCTGCGTCCCAAATTTTTAAAGGTTGACGAAATTTTGACAAGAGAACTCGGCGATTGCGGTATCGGCAGTTGGACTAAACCTCGCGGCGGATATTTTATATCTTTTGATTCGCTCGACGGCTGTGCTAAGGATATTGTCGCACTTTGCAAAAAGGCGGGCGTTATACTTACAAACGCAGGTGCTACATATCCCTACGGTAAAGACCCCGATGACTCTAATATAAGAATTGCGCCGTCCTATCCGACGGTTGAAGACTTAACAACGGCTACCGAACTTTTTGCGCTTTGTGTTAAAATCGTCAGCCTAAAAAAACTCATAGCGGAATAAAAATTAAGGAGTTTTTAAAATGTCGAGACTCATGATAGTTGTTCCCTGTTATAACGAGAGCGAGGTTTTTCCCATTACAGTTTCTTCGCTTTGCCGATTGCTCGACGAACTTGAAGAAAAGGGGAAAATATCGAAAAACAGCGGAGTGCTTTTTGTCAACGACGGAAGCCGCGACAACACATGGGAACTTATTTCAAACGAACACAAAAAGAACCCGAGGGTAAACGGTCTTAATTTAGCGGGTAATGTCGGTCATCAAAACGCACTGCTTGCGGGGCTTAATACGGTTTGTGATATATGTGATATTGCCGTTAGCATCGACGCCGATTTACAGGACGATATTTCGGTTATAGAACAGATGATAGACAAGTACACCGACGGAGCGGACATCGTTTACGGCGTTCGCAGTGAGAGAAAAACCGATTCGTTTTTTAAACGCACAACGGCACAGAGTTTTTATAAGATAATGAACTTGCTCGGTGTCAAGACGGTTTACAATCACGCCGATTTTCGCCTTATGAGCAAACGTGCGCTTGGAAGCCTTTCGGGGTATGAAGAGCGAAACCTCTTTTTAAGGGGCATAGTTCCGTTGCTCGGTTATAAAACCGATTGCGTTTATTACGCGAGGGGAGAGCGCGCGGCGGGGGAAAGCAAATATCCGCTGAAAAAAATGTTGCGTTTCGCGTGGAACGGCATAACCTCGTTCAGCATAAAGCCGATAACTATGATAGCACTGCTCGGATTTGTGATTGTCATTTGTTCGCTTGTCGCTTTCGGTTATATTTTGATTTCATATTTCCTCGGTCGCACGACGGTGGGCTGGTCTTCGCTTATGGTGTCGATTTGGTTTTTGGGCGGAGTTCAACTTTTTTCGATAGGTGTTGTGGGCGAATATGTCGGAAAAACATATATCGAAAGCAAACGCCGCCCGCGTTATGATATTGCGGAATTTCTTGACCATAAGGAACAGTAATTTAAAAAGCAAACTTGCCGTATTCGACAGGTTTGCTTTTACTTTTTAATAAAAATCGAAGATAGGATTAGGTTTTTCGACCATTTAACTTAATAAAATTAAGTTTTTTCGGTTAATAAGAAAAATAGGCAATATTTTTTCTAAAAGATTGACTTTTTTTGGTCTTTTAAATATACTGTATTGGTATTTGAAAAAACGGAGGAATAAAAATGTCTGTTACGGAGAAGTTATACGGCAGTATGGTGTTTAACGATTCGGCAATGCGCGAGCGTCTACCCGAAGCCACATACACTGCAATGAAGGAGTGCATAGCCAAGAATGAGGCACTCGATATTGATATTGCCAATGTTGTTGCAAGGTGTATGAAAGAGTGGGCGATTGAAAAGGGCGCAACCCATTTCACACACTGGTTCCAACCGATGACCGGAATAACAGCCGAAAAACACGACAGTTTTATTTCCCCTGTCGGCGACGATAAAATAATAATGGATTTTTCCGGCAAGGAACTTATAAAGGGCGAGCCTGACGCATCTTCTTTTCCGTCGGGCGGTCTGCGTGCTACTTTTGAAGCGCGCGGTTATACTGCTTGGGACCCGACTTCATATGCTTTTGTTAAAGACGATACACTCTGTATTCCAACGGCATTTTGCTCCTACGGCGGCGAGGCACTCGATAAAAAGACCCCGCTTTTGCGCTCGATGGAACTGATAAACGAGAAAACGCTTAGACTGCTTAAACTCTTCGGAATGGATGATGTTAAAAGTGTTTCCTGTACCGTCGGCGCAGAGCAGGAATATTTTTTGATTGACCGAAAGTATTATAAATCCCGCAAAGACCTTATGTATTGCGGCAGAACCCTTATGGGTGGCAGACCGCCGAAAGGTCAGGAAATGGACGACCATTATTTCGGTGCCATTAAACCCCGCGTTAAAGAGTTTATGAACGAACTCGACAGAGAACTCTGGAAACTCGGTGTGCTTGCGAAAACCGAACACAACGAGGCAGCTCCCGCACAGCACGAACTTGCACCGATATACGAAACGGTCAATGTTGCCTGTGACCAAAACCAACTTGTTATGGAAATGATGAAACGTATCGCAACGCGTCACGGTTTGGTATGTCTGCTCCACGAAAAGCCTTTCAAAGGGGTAAACGGCAGCGGCAAACACAACAACTGGTCACTGCTCACCGATACCGGAATAAATCTTTTTCGTCCCGGAAAACGTCCGCAGGAAAACAAACTGTTTTTGACGATGCTTGCGGCGGTAATTCGTGCCGTTGACGAACATCAGGGAATGTTGCGTGCAACCGTGGCATCGCCCGGCAATGACCACAGACTCGGCGCACACGAAGCACCGCCCGCTATTGTTTCGATTTTCCTCGGTGACCAACTCACCGCCATTATGGAGTCGATTGAGCAGGAGAGGGCATACTCGGGCGAAAAAGTGCCCGAACTTGAAATCGGCGCACACGTTTTGCCGCATTTCAAAAAGGACTCGACCGACCGCAATCGCACTTCGCCTTTTGCCTTCACCGGAAACAAGTTCGAATTCCGTATGCTCGGTTCAAGCGCGTCCATAGCCGACCCGAACGTTGTTCTCAACACTATCGTTGCCGAAGCACTTGACGCTTTCTGTGACCGACTTGAAAAGGCGGAAGATTTCGAGAGCGAATTGCTTGCGCTTATCCGTGATACCTATCGCGAGCATAAGCGTATTGTCTTCAACGGCGACGGTTATTCCGACGAGTGGAAAAAGGAAGCGGCAAAACGCGGACTTCTCAACCTTGAGTCGACGGTTGACGCACTGCCTATGCTCGTATCCGAGAAAACGTTCGGTACATTTTCGCATTACGGAATTTTCACAAAAACCGAACTTGAGTCGCGCTATGAAATTATGCTTGAAAATTACTCAAAGACGGTTAATATCGAGGCGCTAACAATGCTTGATATGGTTAAAAAGGATGTTATGCCCGCCGTCAGCGCATACACGACAAAACTTGCCGATAATATTATAAAGAAAAAGGCGGCAATGTCAGGTTGCGGCGTTAAACTTGAAGAAGGTTTGCTCAAAAAACTTTCATACCATTCCGACCGGGTTTATGATGGCGTGCTGATACTCGAACAGGTTGAACAGCGCACAACTTTTTCAAGTTCACTTGAGTCGGCTCGGTACTATCACGATACGGTTTTAAAGGCAATGGAAGAACTGCGTATCGACGTTGACGAGATAGAAATGAATATGTCGGCACTTGACTGGCCTTATTCTTCATACGGTCAACTTTTGTTCGATATATAAAATTAACGGCTGAGAGTTATGCTCTCAGCCGTTTTTGTTCTCGGGTATTGGTTTTTTGCAAACATTTTATTGGTAATGTAATACGGATAATAACAAATCATCGAGGATAAACGGAACACACGCAAAAATACAAATGTAAAGTGCTTTTTTCTGTTTTCCGTTTTCAAAACATTGTTGTTTAAAGGTGTCAAACAACAATATCGAAACGGCTATAAAGGAGAAGTAGAGGAGTGTAAAGGTTCGTTGGCTTGATGCCCAGATTGTTGGAGAAAATCCCATTATAATGCGGCTTGCAAAACCGACTGCAATTAAATAGCAGGAGATAAGGGCTGTCAGGCTTTTTTGAAAAACAGTCAGCAAACCAATGAATATACAGGCAAGCAAGAGGACAAAGATTATATCGGGAAGCCAAGTTCTCGGTACGGTCAGCGAAAAGCCGGTTCCGGCTTCATTGATTTGATTTCGCAGTTTTAAAAGTGTGGGGAAGAGTGTGGCAGTAAAATCTTTGAATAATCCGAAAACAAGTGTTGATGCCAAAGGAATACACGAAATTGTGCGTAAAGAGGGTTTTTCGGTTTTTGTGAAAACCGCGATTACTAAAAACACACAGAATACAGCAAATATTATATTAGGCTGCATGATGAGTTGATACATTGTTGAAGAAAATCCGAGTTCTGCTTTTCGTAAAATCGACAGTTCGTTAAACGACGGAAACCATCTTGCGATTTCTTCTTCTGTGCGCTGCGAATTGCCGGGGCAGGTGAGTATAAAAACGAGAGATGCGCAACAAAGAACCGTTTGGGCTATCAAAAATGCGGGTATTTTTTTCTTTTGTATGACAAGGTAAAATATGACACCGGCAAAAATGGCAAGCATTACGGCACACATTTGCTCATGGTTTGCGGCATAAAGCAAAGCGGGGAATGATAGAATGAAAAGCCACAGAGGAATATGCTTATTTCTGATGTAATTTACGACCGGAAGCATAGCAAAGAGTCCGAAAGCGAGGGACCATGAATAATTTAATGTTGTTGCAATCCAGCCGGCACTCAAAAGCAAAGTGAACGGAAAAGTGAGAAGCAAAAATACAATAATCCAGTTGTTGACGGTGCGATTTTCCGGATTGAAAATGCGTGACAGCGAAAATGCTATCAAAAGCATTACCAAAGTATCGGCAATACGCCACAACAACGGCAGATGAACTATCGGGAAAAGCACCGATTCAACAACGATACGAGAAGCCCAGTGCATATAGCGATATTTCAGCATATCTGCGAGTGCGCCGAACGAAAAAGGACTGATGGCGGATTCGAAATGGGGGTCGTCGCCCCAACCCAAGTTTATAAAAAGGTGCAACGCCAGCATAATTAATCCGTATATTACAAAAGGGAAAACATGAGAACTGAAAAGCGCTTTTGCCTTTGCGGTTATATGCTTAAACTTTTGATTCATTGAAGTTCCTCCAAACAATCAAAATATACTTTTACAGATTATATCATTTTTTTCAGGTGTTTGTAAAGGAAAAGCGCCTGCTGTAAAGACCGTGTTTGTTACAACAGAACAAATACTGCTTCTTTTCGACTGTTTAACGGCAGTTTTGGTGAGTGTATATTTTTAAATCAAAAAACCGACTTCGGTTCGGTCGAAGTCGGTCGGTTTTCAAATTCCGTACATTTCTTTAAGGCGTTTATCTTTTGCCGTGCGGTCGGCAATGCTGCGCACGGCGGATTTCAAATATTGATAATCGCCGAGTCCGCCAAGGAGTTTTTCGGTGAGTTCTTTATCACCCTTGACAGCACCGCCGAGTATGGCAACAACAATAACGTTTCCTACATTGCGGTCGCCCTTAACATAAAGTTCGTTAAGTGCGTCATAGATTTTTTTGAGTTTTTTGTCGTTTCCGTCGGCAAGGAGATTGCGAATGTCAACCGCAACGGTGTCAAGAAAGAAGTTGACATACAAAAATTCGCCGTTTTCTTGGACATTTTCTTTGTACGGCTCTTTATAGGCGGGGAAGATAGCGAGCATTCTGTTGCAAAGGTCATCCATTCCGGGGGTGTCGGCACCGCTCTTGGTCGGAAGTGCAACATCGGCGCTGCGGGTCACACGGCGGCTGAGTCCGAGTTTTGTTTTTACCGTATCGGCAAAGTCAATACCAACGGCGGCAGCATCGGAAACAGTGCCGTTTTCGTCAAACAAATATGAAGATGCAACGGAAAACTCGTTTGCTTTTCCGTCGGTAACATCGGCAAAAAACAGCAAAAACAGGTTCTTCTCCGCATCGTAGTCTATCTTAAAGGCGCTTGTTTCGCCGATAAAAGAATTATCGTTTTCGGTAAAGCCGTTTTCGGTAAACAGGGGAGAGAGTTCCGCTTTTATTGCATCAAAAATTTTTTGTTCCATTATAAAATCTCCTAATATTGTGGTTTGGGTAGGTTATACGCAGTAGCAGATACAATGCTTATTGCCTACACATTATATCATACAATAATTCCTTTGTCATCAAAAATTTTGTTGCGGAATAGTTAATACTGAATTATAATAAAAAAGAGAATAATTGATTGGAACGTGAAAAATGAATTTATCGGATATATCGACAATAAAGAAAATACTGAACGAGGACGGTTTTTCCTTTAAAAAATCTCTGGGGCAAAACTTTCTGACCGACAGCACCGTCTGCCCGAGAATGGCTGAATCCGCTGCCGATGAGGAAACCGGCGTTTTGGAAATAGGCCCCGGAATAGGTGTGCTCACGCGCGAACTTGCCGCCGTGACAAAGCGGGTTGTAACTGTCGAACTTGATGAGCGACTGCGCCCGATACTCAAAAAGACACTCGGCGACCTTGATAATGTTGAGGTTGTTTTCGGCGATGCGATGAAACTCGATTTGGCGGAACTGATAAAAGAGAAGTTTTCGGATTGCAAACGTGTTGCGGTTTGTGCCAATCTGCCGTATTATATAACTTCACCCATAATAATGACGTTGCTCGAAAGCCGGTTGCCGATTGACAACATAACCGTAATGGTACAAAAAGAGGCGGCGGAACGGCTGTGTGCCGAGGTTTCTTCGCGCGAGGCGGGAGCGGTAACCGTGGCGGTAAAATACTATGCCGAAAGCGAAATTCTCTTCGTTGTGGAACGCGATAGTTTTATGCCGCCGCCCAAGGTTGACAGTGCGGTTATAAGGCTTACCGTCCGCAGTGAACCCGCAGTGCGTGTTGAGGATGAGAAAAAGTTTTTTGCGCTTGTAAAGGCGTGTTTCGCACAGAGAAGAAAAACCTTGCTCAATACCGTATCGTCAACATTGCACATCGAAAAGGTGGCACTCGGCGGCTGTCTTGAAGAAATGGGACTTTCACTCGATGTTCGCGCCGAAAAACTGAAGATTGAGGAAATAGCAAAACTTTCCTGTCTTTTGTCGCAAAAAGGCTTATATTAGGCTGTTTTATCAACATCTCTACTGTGAGTAGAGGTGTTTGTTTTTTATTCTACCGACCGATTTTTTTGAGTATATTTGAAAAAAGCAACTGTTCAGTGACAAAAAGTGCCGTTGAGGGTAAAATCGTTTATAGGCAAGCGCCGAGATTATATGTTATATGGAGCGAATGTTATGAAACGGACAAAACTCAAAGACAGGGCACTGCCCGCATACACAAAAGGCGAAGAAGTTTTTAATATGGTCACGCATATTGTAGGCGGCGGTTTCGGTGTGTTGGCGCTGATAACCGCGGTCGTGTATTCGGTGGTTTTTTCAGATGCGTGGGCGGTTGTCGGCAGCGGTATATACGGCGCATCGCTTGTAATGCTTTATACGATGTCGAGCGTGTATCACGGACTTCGCAAGGGAACAGGCAAAAAGGTTATGCAGGTTATAGACCACTGTACGATATATTTTTTGATAGCCGGAACATACACACCGATACTCCTGTCGAGAATACGCCCCGAAAACCCTGCACTCGCATGGACGGTTTTCGGTGTTGAATGGGGATTTACGGCACTTGCCGTTACGCTGACTGCAATAGACCTCAAAAAATATGCAAAGTTTTCAATGGTGTGCTATATCGGAATGGGTTGGTGCATAATTCTTGCAGCAAAGGCAACCGTCAAGGCACTGACACCCGCAGGTTTCCTTTGGGTCTTAGCGGGCGGAATTTCCTATACCGTCGGGGCGATATTTTACGGTGTGGGGAATAAAGTAAAATATATGCACTCGGTGTTCCATATTTTCGTGGTAGTCGGAAGTGTGTTGCAGTTTGTCGGTATATTAGTATATGTGTTATAAAAACGAAACCGACCGTTATTGAAACGGTCGGCTTTGTTCAGGCTTTGGGTACGGTCTTTTTTCGTCCGTAAGACCGGCAAGGTAATCCATGCTGGTTTCAAGAGCCTGTGCTATTCGCATACACTGCTCGAAAGTATAATAACGCTTTCCGGTTTCGATTTTTGAATAATCGCTTTGGTCGATACCGGTCAAAATTTGCATTTTAATCTGCGTATATCCCCTTTCTTTACGCAATTCGCTAAGTCTGCTCATAATAAGTTAACACCTCAATATTTATTATGTCAAAACGACCTATTGACATTAGGGTGATTTTGACCTATTATTAATGTGTATCAACGTATTGGCGGGTGAAAATATGAGGTATGAACTGTATGAGTTTTTTCATAATAAGAGAAATGTCGGATGTGAATTTATAAACTATATAGGCGAATCGAACGACCGACAGGCGCTTGAGCGGCAGGCGGCTGAAGATAAGGCGGATTACTGCATATTGGACAACGAAACGGCGTGCGTTAAAGACGGTAACCAAAAGACCGACACAGAGGGCTGTGAAACGACCGTTCGCGGTTGCAAGTTCGCAAAGGCTTTTTATGACGCTATGCGCGAGGTCGATTTGGATTACATTGCCGAGTATAATGAAAAATACAATCAGGCAAAAATAGCGGCAGAAAAAGAAACCGAAATATTTTTTCGCAAAAAAAGAAAACCCGACTTATAAAGTCGGGTTTTTGCGATATATAACACTATTCGAGTTCAAAAGCGCCTGTATAAAGTTGATAATATTTTCCCTTTTGAGCGATAAGGTCATCATGGTTTCCGCGTTCTATGATTCTGCCGTGTTCAAGTACCATTATAACATCGGAGTTTTGAACGGTTGACAGGCGGTGTGCGATAACGAAAACCGTTCTGCCCTTCATAAGTGAGTCCATGCCTTTTGATACCAAGGCCTCGGTTCTCGTATCGATAGAAGAGGTTGCCTCGTCGAGTATCATAACCGGCGGGTCGGCAACGGCGGCACGTGCAATGGAGACAAGTTGGCGCTGGCCTTGAGATAGGTTTGCTCCGTCACCTTTGAGCATAGTATTGTAGCCGTCGGGCAGGCGGGAAATGAAACTGTGTGCATTGGCAAGTTTTGCCGCGGCAATACATTCTTCGTCGGTAGCATCGAGTTTTCCGTAGCGGATATTGTCCATAACAGTTCCCGTAAAGAGGTTGGTTTCCTGCAAAACTATTCCGAGCGAGCGGCGAAGGTCGGCTTTCTTTATTTTGTTTATGTTAATTCCGTCATAACGGATTTTTCCGTCTGCAATATCATAAAAACGGTTAATGAGGTTGGTTATGGTTGTCTTTCCGGCACCCGTCGCACCTACAAAGGCAACCTTTTGTCCCGGTTTTGCGTAAAGCGAAACGTTGTGAAGAACAATTTTGTCCTCGGTATATCCGAAGTCAACATCGTCAAGCGTAACATCACCTTTAAGCAGGGTATATGTTACACTGCCGTCGGCGCTGTGAGGGTGTTTCCAAGCCCAAACACCTGTGCGCTCGGCACATTCGGTTATTGTGCCGTCTTCGGCAACACGTGCGTTTACAAGAGTAACATAGCCTTTGTCGGTTTCGGGTTCTTCGTCGCAAAGTTCGAAAATGCGTTCCGCACCGGCAAGACCCATTGCAACGGCGTTAATCTGTTGCGAAATTTGGCTGACGGTCTGCGAGAACTGCTTTGTCATATTAAGGAACGGCACGATAATCGCAACCGACATAATCTGACCCGAAATCGAAACGTTGGGAAGTTTTACCGCTATCATAATTCCGCCGACAAACGCCATAAGAACGTAAAGCAGGTTTCCTATATTGTGCAGTATCGGCATAAGAATATTTGCAAACTTGTTGGCTTCGGTTGCATCTTTGAAGAGTTGACCGTTGAGTTTATTAAAGTTGTTCATATTCTCTTCTTCGTGGCAGAAAACTTTAACAACCTTTTGTCCGTGTATCATCTCTTCAACAAAGCCCTCAACCTTGGCAAGGGACTTTTGTTGTTTCATAAAATACTTTGCGCTGTTTCCGCCGACAAACTTTGTAACGTAGAACATAAGTGCAACGCCGATGAAAACAACGAGTGTCAACCAAAGACTGAAGTAGAACATTATGAAAAGCAGTATTACAAGCGTAATAACACAGGTGAAGAGCGAGGGGATGCTTTGCGAGATGAGTTGGCGCAGAGTGTCTATATCGTTTGTATAGTAACTCATAATATCGCCGTGGGTGTGTGTGTCGAAATATTTAATGGGAAGACGTTGCATTGTCGAGAACATACGGCGGCGCATCTTGTTTAAAAATCCCTGTGTGATAACCGCCATATTGCGCTCGCGCAGGAAGATTGCGACGATACCCAAAAGATAGGTTGCCAGCATTACAGAAATAAGTTTGCCGATGTCACCCTTTATCGCATTATAACTTCCCGCAGAGAGTCCTTCTTTGATTATCGTTACAAGGCGGTTTATAAATACCGAAGAAATCGAACCGGTGACCGAGCCTACAAGCAGACAAACGCCGACAAGCAGCAGTCGCCATTTGTAATCGTGGAATAAAAGTTTTATAAGACGCACAAGCGAGCCTTTAACGTTTTTGGCTTTCGGGCCGTGCATTCTTCTGTTAGGACCTGGCATTTTCGTCACCTACCTTGTTTTGAGAATAGTAAACTTCTTTGTAAATATCGCAGTTTTCAAGCAACTCTTCGTGCGTGCCGACTGCGTTGACCGTACCGCCGTCAAGAACAACAATCATATCCGAGTCCTGAACAGAGGAAATTCTTTGGGCGATTATAAGTTTTGTCGTTCCGGGAATATCCTTTTTGAAGGCTTGGCGTATAAGTGCGTCGGTCTTGGTGTCAACGGCGCTTGTGGAGTCGTCGAGAATTATGATTTTCGGTTTTTTGAGCAATGCGCGAGCAATACAGAGGCGCTGACGCTGGCCACCCGATACGTTTGTACCGCCCTGCTCGATATATGTGTTGTAGCCGTCTGGGAAGGTGGATATAAACTCGTCGGCACAGGCGCTTTTACAAGCGGCGACGATTTCCTCGTCGGTGGCGTTTTTATTACCCCAACGCATATTTTCCTTTATCGTGCCGGAGAAGAGCACGTTTTTCTGCAAAACGACCGAAACCTGCTCGCGCAGTGCTTCCATATCGTAATCGCGAACGTCAATTCCGCCGACCTTTACAGAGCCTTCGGTTGCGTCGTAAAGACGTGAGAGAAGTTGTATCAAGGTTGATTTACTGCTTCCCGTGCCGCCGATTATTCCTACGGTTTGACCCGACTTGATGTGAAGGTTTATGTTTTCAAGCGCGTTCTTTTCCGCCTTTTCGGAATACTTGAAAGTAACGTTATCGAAATCGATAGAGCCGTCCGGCACTTCGTGTATCGGGTTTTCGGGATTTTGAAGAGTGGACTCTTCGTCGAGAACTTCGCAAACACGGCGTACCGATGTGAGCGCCATTGTCAGCATAACGAACATACCGGAAATCATCATAAGCGCCATCAAAATCTGCATACCGTAGGTAATAAGGCTTGAAAGTTGACCTACCTGCATAAGCTCTTCGTTGGAGCCGATTATAAGTTTTGCGCCGAAATAAGAAACACAGATTGTAATGGCGTTTGAGCAAAACTGCATAAGCGGTGCGTTGAAGGCAAGGTTCTTTTCCGCACGGGTGAAGTCTTTGCAAACGTCCTCGGACGCAATGCCGAACTTCTTTTCTTCGTAATCTTCACGAACAAAAGCCTTAACAACGCGCATACCTTTAATGTTTTCCTGAACCGAGTTGTTAAGCGCATCGTAACGTTTGAAAACGTTTTGGAAAATCGGCATTGTTTTACGGATAATAAGGAACAATCCGAACGCGAGCACGGGGATAATGGCAACGAATATTGTCGAAAGACTCGGGTTCATTCTGAATGCCATAACAAGCGAGAAGACAATCATAAACGGACTGCGTACAGCGCCGCGAATGAGCATCATATATGCGTTTTGAATGTTTGTAACGTCGGTTGTGAGACGTGTTACAAGGCTTGATGTTGAAAAACGGTCGATGTTAGAAAAGGAGAAGTCCTGTACCTTTGCAAACAAATCGTGTCGCAGATTTTTACCGAAACCGCTCGATGCCTTTGCACAGAAATTACCCGAAAGTATTCCGCAGGTGAGACTCAGCAGTGCCAAAATAACGGTTATTCCGCCGAAACGGGCAATCTCGCCGAGGTCTGCACCTTTTTCTATGTGGTCAATAAGTTTTGCTGTTATAAAGGGGATTATACATTCTATAATAACCTCAAGCGATACGAAAAACGGCGAAAGCAAAGAAGCCGTTTTGTATTCGCGTATACAGCCTGCAATTCTTTTAATCATTTTTTTCCTCCCTGTCGATATTTGTTTTAATTTTGTCAACGGTCTTGAAGAAGGTGTCGAGTTCCTCTTCGCTTATGCCGTTTGTCAGCATACGGTCAATTCGTTCCATATCATCACGTGCCGTTTTATCAAATCCGAGTGCGTAGTCGGTCAAAACGATTTGCTTTAACCGTTTGTCACCCTCGAAAGAGCGACGGACAATAAGACCGTTATGCTCCATAAGCGACATAATGTTGCTCATAGTAGAACGCCGTACCGAAAAGCGTTTTTCAAGGTCACGCTGAAAAACCGGACCGTCGGCACGGGCAATATAACCCACAATCCAGCCGTGAAGTCCCGTAAGACGGTCGAGTTGTGATTTTACCGTACTGCTTTCGACCGTGCGCTTTATCATATTGTTCAAACGGCGCACTTCCGGGCCTATTCTGCGTTTTTCCAAAAAATCACCACCGTAAAAATGTTAGCACCCTAACATTATAGTTAGGATGCTAACATTTGTCAATGAACAAATTGTGAACAAGTTTATATATTTTTATATTTTTTTACGTCGGTTTTTTCGCTTGCCGATTTTTCGATATATTCCAAAACTTCTTCCGGCGTTTCGAAAACACCGTAAAGCGACAGACACGCCTCTTTCATAAAGCCGTCGCTCACCGCTCTGTGGAGCATTTCGAGCAGGGAGTCGAAATATCCATTGATATTGAGTATGGCAATGGGCTTTGTGTGGCGAGAGAGTTGCTTGAGTGTCAAAACCTCAAAAAACTCTTCAAACGTGCCTATCCCGCCGGAAGTCATAACAAAAGCATCGGACAGGTCTTCCATTTTTTGCTTGCGCTCACGCATAGTTTCGGTATAAATAAACTCGTCACAACTGTCGAAGAGAATTCCGTCAACGTTAAAAAAGGTCGGTGCTATACCTATAATATAACCGCTTTCCTTTTTGACACCTCGTGCCGCCGCTCCCATCATACCGTTTGCGCCGCCGCCGAACACAAGTGAGTGACCCTTTTTTGCCATCTCTTCTCCCAAGCGCTCTCCCGCGAGCAGGTGTGCCTTATCGATTTTGTTGCTTGATGCACCGTAAACACAAATATTCATAATTACCTCCTAAATAAAGTTAAGTTTATGGCTTTTGAGCGTTTCACCCTCGTAAACGAGTTTCAGACTGAAAAACGGAGTGTCTTCGGTTATGAGTTTCAGAAAGATTTTGTCACCCTCCCAACAGGGAAAGGAAAGCATTTCTTCGGTTTTAACAAAAAGCAGTTCGCCCTCGTCACAGTCGCAAAGTGTGCCTTCGAAGTTATCGCAGGTGAAAAGGTGCATTTGTTCGCTTTCGTATTCGTCGGAAACAAAGGTGACAATGCCGCGGTATTTCGGATTTAAAAGGTTAAGACCGGTTTCTTCGCGTGCCTCACGCAAAACGCAGTCATATGGACTCTCGTCTTCGAAAAATTTTCCGCCGACGCCGAGCCATTTATCAAAATTGAGGTCGTGTTTTTTGTTTTTGTGAAGCAGTAAAACCTCGTCGCCTTTAAAAATATAACAAAGTGAGGTGTTTTTCATTTTCATACCCCCGATAATTTGTTTTTATATGATAACACAAAAGCGAATTTTTGGCAAGAAGTGCAGAAAAAAACATCCCATTATCGGAAAAAATAACAATATTATCAAATAACATAATATATTTATTAAAAATAGGTAGAAATATTGCAAATGATGTGTTACAATTAGTCATGATGTATGTTGAAGTAGTGTGCACAAGCACAAAAGCGCTTGCATACACGTAAAAAAGGAGGAAAGATACAAATGCTAAAGAAAATCAGTAAACTTCCTTTCAACGGTACAAAAGAGCAAGAGGCACAGTTGCAAAAGGTTATCGAGGAACACAAATCCGATAAGAGCAACCTTATGGCTGTAATGCAGAAGGCTCAGGACATTTACGGTTATCTTCCACGCGAAGTGCAGGTTATGATAGCCGAGGGAATGGACGTTCCGCTTGAGAAGGTATACGGAGTTGCAACCTTCTACGCACAGTTCTCCCTGTCACCGAAAGGAAAGTATAATATTTCGGTCTGCTTGGGAACTGCTTGCTACGTTAAGGGTGCGGGCGATATTTTCGACAAACTTTGCGAATGTTTGGGCATAGGTGCAGATGAATGCACCGCCGACGGAAAGTTTTCACTTACCGCTTGTCGTTGTATCGGTGCTTGCGGTCTTGCCCCTGTTTTAACCGTTAATGATGACGTTTACGGCAGATTAACGGCAGACGATGTTGAAGGCATTTTGGCAAAATATCAGGATTAGTCATACTTTTATGAGCAAAAGAGGAAAATCTGTATGAAAATCAGCCAAGTCAGAGATTTATTGGATGCAAAGGTGCTTTGCGGTGATGAAATGTTCGAACGCGAGGTCTACTCCGCTTGCGGAAGCGATATGATGAGCGACGTTTTGGCATATGTAAAAGACCAGTCGGTACTGCTGACGGGGCTTGTTAATTCACAGGTCGTCCGCACGGCGGAAATGATGGATATGGTTTGCATCGTCTTTGTACGTTCGAAAATACCGAGCGAGGAGATGATCGCTCTCGCGCGGGAAAGCGGGATCGCAATGCTTGCGACCGACAAGCGTATGTATGAGGCTTGCGGAAAACTTTATTCAAACGGCCTTGTCGGAAACGGTGTAAAAAATGAGTGAAAGGTTGACCTTTCATTTTGATGTTGACGGTTCCGATTTCACCTCGGCGGGACAGGCGTCTGTTCAACTCAAGAAAAACCTGCGCCAACTTGGCATTCAGCCCGAAATCATAAGGCGGGCATCGATTGCCATGTATGAAGGTGAAATAAATATGGTTATTCACGCGGGCGGCGGCGAGGCCGACGTTTCGGTCAGCGAAACCGAGATAGAGATTACTCTGTGTGACAGCGGCCCGGGAATAAAGGATATCGAACAGGCAATGCAAGAGGGTTTTTCCACCGCAACCGACAGTATCCGTTCGCTCGGGTTCGGTGCCGGAATGGGTCTGCCGAATATGAAGCGTTATTCCGACCAAATGGATATCACTTCGGTAATAGGCGAGGGGACGACCATTGTTATGAAAATAAATATCTGATTTTTATCGGCGGTGTTTATTATGAATACATATGAACATTCGGTATCGCTTGATATTGAGAAGTGCACCGGCTGCACGACCTGTATACACCGTTGCCCAACCGAGGCAATACGTGTCAGGGGAGAGCACGCAGTGATAAACAGCGACCGCTGTATCGACTGCGGCGAGTGCATACGAGTGTGCCCGCATAAGGCGAAAAAAGCAGTGCTCGACAGTTTTGAGGATATAAAAAAATTCCGTTACAAAATTGCCTTGCCCGCTCCCTCGCTTTATGCACAGTTTGATAATTTAGATGATATTGATTATGTGCTTCAGGGTTTGCTCGACATCGGCTTTGACGATGTTTTTGAGGTTTCCCGTGCGGCGGAACTCGTTTCCGCATATACCCGACGCTATCTGAAAACCGAGGGTGTGGCAAAACCGGCAATAAGTTCGGCTTGTCCGGCGGTGGTTCGTTTGATAGAACTGCGCTTTCCGTATTTGAAGGACAACATAATACGTATGTTGTCGCCTATGGAAATTGCGGCAAAACTCGCCCGCGACGAAGCAAAACAGAAAAAACCCTCTCTTTGTGACGAGGATATAGGTGTTTGTTTTATATCTCCCTGTCCCGCAAAGATGAGTTATGTTAAAAACGGATTTTCCGATTATAAAAGTAAAGTTGATGTTGTTGTTCCGATAAGCGATATATACTTTTTGCTTATCAACGAAATGAAACACACAAAACAGCCGCAATGTCTCACGCAATCGGGCGGAATAGGCATAGGCTGGGCGGCATCGGGCGGTGAAGCCACCGCTATTTTGGGCGAAAAATACCTTGCCGCCGACGGAATAGAAAATGTTATCAGGGTGCTTGACCAGATTGAAAACGGCAACATACCCAATTTGGAATTTGTGGAACTCAATGCCTGTACGGGCGGTTGTGTGGGGGGAGCGCTCACAATGCAAAACCCCTTTATCGCAAAGGCAAAATTGCAGGGATTGCGAAGGTATCTTCCGGTGTCGCAAAACATTCTCTCAAAAGAGGAACGCGCATACATACCGGAATACTACTTTTTCAACGACTTGCCGACCTATTCTCCCATAACGCGGCTCAGCGATAATATGGCTGAGTCGATGCGTATGATGGCGGATATACAGAAACTGAGAAAACAACTTCCGGGTTATGATTGCGGTTCGTGCGGCGCGCCGACCTGTCGCGCTTTTGCGGAGGACGTTGTCAGCGGACGTGCGAAAAAGAGCGATTGCGTTTTAATCTTGCGTGACCGTTTTAAAAGTTATCTTGATAATATCGATGAGGTATCCGAAAATGACGGTATGTGAGTTTGCGAAAAAGTATTCTCTTTCGGTGCTTTGTTTGCCCGAACCAACGCGTGAAATAAAGGGTGCATACGCGGGAGATTTGCTCTCGTGGGTAATGGGCAGAGCCAAGGCGGACGATGCGTGGATAACCATTATGTCCAACCGCAACGTCGCGGCGGTTGCGTCCCTTGCCGACACAGCCTGTGTTGTATTTGCGGAAGGTGTAAAACCCGATGCGGAAATAATTTCCGCGGCAGAGGAAAAGGGAATAAACCTCTTTTCCGACAGTCGCAGCACTTTCGAACTTTGCGCTGTTTTGGCTGACGAACTGTTATGAACAGATATTATTACGATTTACACATTCATTCCTGTTTGTCGCCTTGTGCCGATAATGACAACACTCCGCTGAACCTCGCCGGAATGGCGGCGGTTGCGGGAATAAACATTATGGCGCTGACCGATCACAACACCTGCAAAAACTGCCCCGCTTTTTTTGCGGCGGCAAAGCAGTACGGGATAATACCCGTGGCGGGAATGGAACTCACGACCTCGGAGGATATACATATTGTATGTCTGTTTGAAGAACTGACGTCCGCTATGTCCTTCTCGGACGAGATTGACAGTCGCAGAATAAAGGTTGAAAACCGACCGGATATATTCGGAGAACAACTTATCTACGGCGAGGACGATGTGCAAATCGGCACAGAGCCGTTTTTGCTGATAAACGCAACAACAGTGAGTATTGACGAAGCCGCCGAGTTGGTCGAAAAGCACGGAGGTGTTTGCTACCCCGCACATATCGACCGCGACTCAAACGGAATAATCGCCGTGCTCGGTGCAATGCCGAAAACACCCCTCTTTTCCTGTGTCGAATTTCATGACGGAGGAAAAAGGGAAGAGTACACAGAAAAATATTCTCTTTTTGAAAAAACGGTTGTTATCAGTTCGGACGCCCATTATTTACAGGATATAAACGATGCGGAAAACTTTTTTCTCCTGCCGGATGAGCCATATAGCGGCGTGGCGGTGAGAAGGGAACTGTTCCGTGTGCTGAGAGGAGAAACGCAGTGAAAGAATTATCGCTTAATATTCTTGATATTGCGGAAAACTCCGTCAAGGCGGGAGCAACACTCACAAAAATCATAATAAACGAAGAAACGGAAAGTTTGGAAATTATCATTTCGGACAATGGTTGCGGAATGAGTGAAGAAGTAGTAAAACGCGTTTGTGACCCGTTTTACACAACAAGAACGACTCGAAAGGTTGGACTCGGGATACCGTTTTTCAAAGAAGAAGCGGAACAAACCGGCGGGAAATTTTTCATAAAATCGCGTGCGGCGGAGGAATATCCCGACAGTCACGGAACCGACGTAACGGCGGTGTTTAATAAAAATCATATTGATTTTACTCCGCTCGGCGACGTTGTTGCCACGCTTATTACGCTGATACAGGGACACCCCGACACGGATTTTTATTATCGCCACACTTTAGGCGAGATGCGGGTCGAACTTGATACGCGAGAGATACGCGCGGTACTCGGAAATGAGGTTTCGCTTTCCGAATATGAAGTTATTTTATGGATAAAAGAATTTTTACAAGAACAGTACGGTAATAGATAATAAATCTTTAATATATTACAGGGAAAGGGAAGATGATTTATGAAAACATTAGCGGAACTGCAAGCAATCAGAGACAAAATGAAGAACAAGGTAGTTCTTCGTGAAGGCGTCGATGAGAAGCGTGTGGTAGTGGGAATGGCAACTTGCGGAATAGCCGCGGGCGCACGTCCGGTACTTAATGCCTTTGTTGAGGGAGTTAACAATGCGGGACTTGCCGGAAAGGTATCGGTTACGCAAACCGGTTGCATAGGTATTTGCGAGTATGAGCCTGTTGTTGAGGTTTTCGAAGCCGGCAAAGACAAGGTTACCTATGTTAAAATGACCGAAGAAAAAGTTAAAAAGGTCGTTGAAGAACATCTTAAAAACGGTAAGGTTGTAGCAGAATACACCATTACCAACGATAAAAAGTAAGCGGAGGTATAAGCAATGATTCGTACACACGTATTGATTTGCGGCGGTACCGGATGTACCTCTTCGGGAAGCGTCAGCATTCAGCAGGCTTTTGCCGAGAATATTGAAAAGCAGGGACTTTCCGATGAGGTAAAAATCGTACAGACCGGTTGTTTCGGTCTTTGTGCAATGGGACCGGTCGTTATTGTTCATCCGGACGGCACATTCTACAGCCGTGTTTCGGTTGACGATGTTTCGGAAATCGTTGAAGAGCATTTGCTCAAAGGCCGTGTTGTTACACGCCTTGAATACAAAGACGATAATGTTAAGGAAGAAGTTGTAGGTAACGTTTCCCTTAACGATACCGCATTTTACAAGTCACAGACTCGTGTTGCACTTCGCAACTGCGGTGTTATCAATCCGGAAGATATTGATGAATACATAGCAATGGACGGATATGCGGCTCTCGGAAAAGTTTTGACCGAGATGACTCCCGATGATGTTATTAAGTGCATAACCGATTCGGGACTTCGCGGCCGCGGCGGCGGCGGATTCCCCACAGGACGCAAGTGGGCTCTCACCGCTGTTAACGATGCTCCGCAGAAGTATGTTGTTTGTAACGCCGATGAAGGCGACCCGGGCGCATTTATGGACCGTTCGGTTCTTGAAGGTGACCCCCACGCTTTGGTTGAGGCTATGACAATAGCGGGTTATGCCATAGGCGCATCGCACGGTTATGTTTATGTTCGTGCGGAATATCCCATTGCCGTTGCACGTCTTGAAATCGCAATAAAGCAGGCACGTGAATACGGCTTGCTCGGAAAAGATATTTTCGGTTCGGGATTTGATTTTGACCTTGATATCCGTCTCGGTGCCGGCGCATTCGTTTGCGGTGAGGAAACCGCTTTGATGACATCTATCGAGGGTAACCGCGGCGAGCCGCGTCCCCGTCCGCCGTATCCGGCTGTTAAGGGTCTTTTCGGTTGCCCAACCGTTGAGAACAACGTTGAAACATTTGCAAACGTTCCGCAGATTATTCTTCGCGGTGCGGACTGGTTTGCTTCGATGGGAACAGAGAAGTCAAAAGGTACAAAGGTTTTCGCTCTCGGCGGAAAGATTAAAAATACCGGACTTGTTGAAATTCCTATGGGTACAACTCTTCGCCACATTATCGAAGATATCGGCGGCGGAATTCCGAACGGCAAAAAGTTCAAAGCCGCACAAACAGGCGGCCCATCGGGCGGATGTATTCCGGCTTCCCTTATCGATACCGAGGTTGATTACGATAATCTCGTTGCCATCGGCTGTATGATGGGTTCGGGCGGACTTATCGTTATGGACGAGGACACCTGTATGGTAGATATGGCTAAGTTCTTCCTTGAGTTTACGGTTGATGAGTCCTGCGGAAAGTGTACTCCCTGCCGTGTCGGTACAAGGCGTTTGCTTGAAATGCTCGATAAGATTACAAAGGGCAAGGCAACACTTGAGGATATTGACAAACTTGAAGAACTTTGCTATTACATCAAGCAAAATTCACTTTGCGGTTTGGGACAGACCGCTCCCAACCCTGTTTTGGCAACACTCAACTTCTTCCGTGACGAATATATTGCTCACGTTGTAGACAAAAAGTGTCCTGCCGGCGTTTGTAAAGATTTGCTCACCTTTGCCATTGACAAGGATAAATGTATCGGATGCGGTATGTGCGCGAGAAACTGCCCCGCCGACGCAATCACAAAGACCGATTACGTTGCACCGGGCCACAAACTTCCGTCATACACCATCAATCCCGAAAAGTGCGTAAAGTGCGGCGCTTGTATTGCAAACTGCAAGTTCAAGGCCATCAGCAAACAGTAAGGAAAGGAGCCGAAGAAAATGGAAATGGTTAATGTAAAAATTAACGGTATCGCCGTGAGCGTACCGAAGGGCTCCACCATACTGGAGGCTGCCCGCGTAGCAGGTGTTGAAATTCCTACACTCTGCTTTATGAAAGAAAAGAACGAAATTGGCGCTTGTCGAATTTGCGTTGTTGAGGCAACCGGTGCACGTGGTCTTGTTACCGCTTGTGTATACCCCGTTGCGGAAGGTATGGAGGTTCAGACCAACACCGAAAAGGTTCAGAAAGCACGTAAAACAACACTTGAACTTATTCTCTCTACACATGAGAAAAAGTGTCTTTCATGTGTTCGTTCGACAAATTGCGAACTTCAGAAACTTTGCCTTGAATACGGTGTTGATGAAACCGCTTTTGAGGGTTACAGACCTGTATACGAACTTGATACTTCTACTCCGCACCTCGTACGCGACAACAATAAGTGCGTGCTTTGCCGCCGCTGTATTGCCGTTTGTAACGAGCAATATGTCAGTGTTATCGGCGCAAACAACCGCGGCATTGATACAAGCGTAGGTTCACCGTTTGAGGCACAACTCAAAGACACACCCTGTATCTCTTGCGGTCAGTGTACCGCCGTTTGTCCCACAGGCGCACTCACAGAGCGCGACGACACCGATAAGGTTTGGGAGGCACTTTCCGACCCCGATAAGTATGTTGTTGTTCAGACTGCTCCGTCAATTCGTGCAACACTCGGCGAGTGTTTTGGTATGCCTATCGGCACAAACGTCGAGGGCAAGATGGTTGCCGCTCTTCGCCGTTTGGGATTTGACAAGGTGTTCGACACCGACTTTGCCGCCGACCTCACTATCGTTGAAGAAGCCAACGAACTTGTTGAGCGCATTAAAAACGGCGGAACTCTCCCGATGATAACTTCCTGCTCACCCGGCTGGGTTAAGTTTGCGGAGTATTATTATCCGGATATGCTTTCACACCTTTCAACCTGCAAATCTCCTCAGCAGATGGCAGGTGCGGTTATAAAGACCTATTTTGCCGAAAAGCAGGGAATTGACCCGAAAGATATCGTTAGCGTTTCGGTTATGCCCTGTACCGCAAAGAAGTTTGAAATCGGACGTGATGACCAGTCTGCGGCGGGCGTACCCGATGTTGATATCGCAATCACAACACGTGAACTTTCACGTATGATTCAGCGTGCGGGACTTAATTTCACCGCTCTTCCGGACGAAGAGTTTGACAGTCCGCTCGGCGAGGATACCGGCGCAGCAGTAATCTTCGGTGCGACCGGCGGTGTTATGGAAGCCGCTCTGCGTACCGCAAACGACTGGCTGACCGGCAAGGACAACACCGAAATTGATTATACTGCCGTTCGCGGAACTGCCGGACTTAAAGAGGCGACCGTAAACATCGCAGGCGATGATATTAAGGTTGCCGTTGCTTCGGGCGCAGGCGCCGCAAAAGTTGTAATGGACAAATTAAAGTCAGGCAACCCCGACGGTTGGACATTTATCGAAATTATGGGATGTCCCGGCGGCTGTGTAAACGGCGGCGGTCAGCCCATTCAGCCCCAGTCGGTACGCGACACCGTCGACCTCAAGGCTGTTCGCGCAAAGGCACTTTATGACCAAGACGCCGCAATGACTCTCCGCAAATCGCACGAATCTCCGGTAGTAAAGGCACTTTACTCCGAGTGGTATGATGGTTTCGGCGGTCACAAGGCACATCACGATTTACATACCTCATACGTAGCACGTAAGAAGTATTAAGCAAAAGAAAAACTCCCTCCAAAGAGGGAGTTTTTTGTTATTGTCGTGTTTATGAGTTGAAAAGTTTTTCACTTGCGAAGTGTGGATCGGTTGTGATGTTCATGTGCATTTTTCTGAGTATAGACTCATCGCCCGAATTAAGAATGTGTGTTGAGTGAAGTTCACAGCCTTTAAGGCGGGGAAGTTGCTCAACGGCACGCTTAACCGTTGGGTCGGTTACCGCACAGATATAGAGTGCGGAAAGCACGTCATCGGCCTTGAGGACGCTGTTGCTGTGCTGACTGCCGCCCAAAAGTTCGTTTTTAAGAGAGAGCAGAGGTTCTAAAACAGCAGGACTCATAAGCAGGGTAGATTTCGGAATGTCGGCAAGAACTTTGATGCTGTTTAGCATTGCACCGCTCGACGCACTCATAAGTTCAGATGCCTTGCCGGTTATAATTCTGCCGTCGGGAAGTTCTATCGCGGCGGCGGGAACGGAGTTGCAAGCCGCGCTCTTGCGTCTTGCCTGTACCACAACAGGACGGTCTTCCGGCTTTAGGTCAAGTTGTTCCATAATATTTCGTATTTTTTGAACAGTTTCGAGTTTTTCTTTGCCCTGCTTATAATCCGATGCGGCACGGAAATAGCGTCTGAGAATCTCCTGTCGGCTTGCCTCACAGCACGCCTCGTCGTTGAAAATTCCGTATCCTGCCATATTAACACCCATATCGGTCGGACTGCAATAAAATTCGTCGTTGCCGGTGATTTTTGTCAAAATGCGATGAACGATTGGGAAAGCCTCAACGTCGCGGTTATAGTTCACGGTTGTAATACCGTAGTGTTCGAGGTGGAACGGGTCAATCATATTAACATCCTGCAAATCGGCAGTAGCTGCCTCATACGCGAGGTTTACAGGGTGCTTGAGCGGCAAATTCCAAATCGGGAATGTTTCGTATTTCCCGTATCCTGCAGTTATGCCGCGTTTGTATTCGTGATAAACTTGTGAAAGACAGGTTGCGAGTTTTCCGCTACCCGGACCGGGGGCGGTCACAACAACGAGCGGTTTCGAAGTTTCAATATAGGGATTAGCGCCGTAACCCTTGTCGCTTACGATATAATCAACATCGTGCGGATAGCCGGGGATAGGTTTGTGAACGTAATATTTAAGTTCTCTCGCTTCAAGCACGCGAATGAATTGGTCAGCGGCAGGTTGACCGGTATAACAGGTTATAACAATGCTGTTAACCTCAATGTCCATACCCTTGACCAAATCAATCTGACGGAGCAAATCCATATCATAACTTATTCCGAGGTCGGCACGGATTTTGCTTTTTTCGATGTTTTCGGCACTTATGCAAAAGATAATTTCAACCTTTTCGCGGAGCGAACGAAGCATTCGGATTTTTGCGTCCGGCTCAAATCCCGGTAAAACGCGGGAGGCATGAAAATCATCAAACAGTTTTCCGCCGAACTCAAGATATAGTTTGCCGTCAAAGCGGGCAATACGCTCCAAAATATATTCGCGCTGTTTGTCCATATAAAGTTGGTTGTTAAATCCGCATTTAATCACAAAACCACTCCCTCATAAATCATAATAAAAATTTTATCACAAAACGGTGGCAACTTCAACCGAAAAAGCGACAAAAACTTATAAAAACGGACGAAAATCTTTTGTGTTGCGTCCCGTGACCTGCTTGAAATATTTTAAAAAGTGATTGTAGTCGGTAAAGCCGACTTTTTCCGCAATCATAACAACTGTGAGGTCGGTCGATTGCAACAAATCGATTGCTCGGTTTATGCGGTATGAAAGCAGATATTTGTGCAGTGACATTCCGGTGTGCTGAACAACAAGGTGATTTATATAGTTCGGGTGGTAGGAAAAAATCTCGCCCAGTGCCGTGTTTGTGATTTCCTCGCTGTAATGTTCGGATATATATATAAGAATTTCCTCAACCTTGCTCTTGGAACGGCGGATGTTGTCGCTGTCAAGCGCGCTTTCGCGGATAATATCTGTGAGTAGTGACACAAAAAGGGCAGAGGTCTTCGTTTCGAAAAGAGAAAGCCTGCGGCGGTATTCTTCGAAAATCGCAACCGCCTGCTTTTCGACGAGGTGCATATTGTTGAGATAAACAATACCGTTAAGACAGGGTGTATCGCTGAAAGAAAAATGCTCTAAAACAGCCGTTTCGTCAAAATCGTTTCGAGCGGGCGGAATGGGTGCGTTAAGGTATGCGTTTTGCTGTGTGTAATCAAAATTAAAACCGACGAGTTCCATTTCGCCGTCACCGATTAAGTCATATTTAATGCCCGAACGCCAGAGCATAAGAGTTCCCTTTTGCAAAGGATAGTTTTGACCGTCGATTTTCACACTGCCACTGCCGCCTATGCAGTAGAAAAAACGGTTATCATATGCCGTTTGTGAGAGAAAGTTTGATTTTTTTGTTACAGTAAGGCGCTGTGCATAGCGGATAAACGGTTTGATATCCCCAAAGCCTATCATAATTACACCTCAATATTTATTTTAAACAGTAAATCGTTTAAGAAATCCCTTAAACATTATAGCATTTTGTGTTATAAAAGCAATAAGAAATCTTAATTTTTGATATTTCGGGGGAATAGAAATGATAGAAAGAAAAGAAAAACGTACGGCAAAAGTCGGTTTTTATTCGGTGGCGCACGCAACATATTGGGCGCAGTTTGACGGATTACTCGATAAAATGATGAAATACCACAACGACACAGTGGAACTTATTCGCTCATTCGGCGTTGAGGTCGCGGATTACGGAATGATAGACTCAAGTGAAAAGGCGTTTGCCGTTGCCGATAAAATGTCGGGTGACGGACTCGATTTGCTCTTTACAAATATGATAACATATGCAACCTCGTCGGTTTTCGCACCGATAATACAAAGGGTAAATCTCCCGAATATTCTTGTGGCGTTACAGCCGCGCTCGGCGCTTGATTATACACAGGCAAATACCTTTATGCAACTTGAAAACGATAATATCTGTTCCGTGCCGGAGTTTACCGGCGTTGCAATACGTATGGGTAAAAAGGTTGCGGATGTTGTCATAGGCACGCTTTATAAAGAAGATGACCCCGCAAGAGCGGAACTTGCAGAGTGGTGCGAAATAGCAAAGGTGTTGCATTCTCTGAAAGGCGCGAGAATAGGTCTTATGGGACACGTGCTTGAGGCGATGTACGATATGCACGCCGACCCGACTGCCATTGCGGCGGCGTTCGGTATACACGTTCCGCTTATCGAAATCGACGACGCGGTAAAATGCTGGAACGAAGTTACAGATGAGGAAATTGAAGAAAAACGCAATCTCATCAAACGTGAGTTTGATATGCCCGACCCGAAGAGCGACCCCGTAACACGCAAACTGACCGACTCGGATTTGTATGAGTCGGCTCGCGGTGCCGCAACCCTAGACCGCCTTGTGGAGCGTTTTAACCTGTCCGGTCTTGCCTATTATTATGAGGGTCAGCCCGACACAATACAGCGCAGGGTTGCAACCTCGTTTATAGCGGGCAATTCGATACTTAACGCACAAGGCACACCGATGTGCGGCGAATTTGATGTTAAAACCTGTATAGCAATGCTGATAATGGATAGGCTGAATATCGGTGGCAGTTTTGCCGAACTTCATCCTTTTGATTTTTCGGAAGATTTTATACTCATAGGTCACGACGGCCCGCACCATCTTGCCATTGCAAACGGCAAGCCTGTTTTACGCAGTCTCACAAAATATCACGGCAAGCCGGGTAGCGGTGCGTCGGTCGAATTCAAAATCAAAGAAGGCCCGATTACTATGCTCGGAATAACCCAAAAAGCCGACGGACAGTTCAAGTTTGTAATAGGCGAGGGATTTTCGAAAGAAGGGCCGATTCCGCCGACAGGCAACACCAACACAAGAGGATTTTTCGAGCCTAACACAAGGGATTATATAAAGGCTTGGGTAATGGAAGGACCTACCCACCATTATGCGCTCGGTGTCGGACATCACGCGTCTACTCTTAAAAAGATAGGTGATTTACTCGGAATAGAGAGCGTAGTGGTAAAATTGTAAAAATCACAAAAAAAAGCAAGCAAAATATGCTTGCTTTTTTTAGTTTTGGTAGTATAATAGTTAATCATTATGAAAAGGAGGAATCAAAGTGCTGACACTTGAACTGATTGCAAGAATTTTGATTGCTTGCCTTTGCGGAGCGGGTATAGGAATTGAGAGAACCCTGCGCCTTAAAGAGGCGGGCATTCGCACACACACGATTGTCGCATTGGGTTCAGCGCTTATGATGATTGTATCAAAGTACGGATTTCTTGATAAAGATGTATATCTCGGTAGTTTTGATGCCTCTCGTATAGCGTCATGTGTTGTTACCGGAATAAGTTTTTTGGGCGCAGGTGTGATTTTCGTAAAGGGTAATTCCATAAAGGGTCTTACCACTGCTGCGGGAATTTGGGCAACGTCGGGCATAGGCCTTGCGCTCGGTGCGGGAATGTATACCGTGGGTGTTGCTTCAACCGTAATACTCATAGGTATTCAACTGTCGCTCCACCGTTTTGTAGGCGGTCTTGACAGTATGTCGATGAGTGATATTTCCGTAACGGTGGTCTATTCTCCCGAAGCGGTTGACCGTTTGACCGAAATGCTTTCAAAGCAGGGCATCAAGATACACAGGTGCAACGCAATTAAGGGTGACGATAATACCGTTACGTTTAATATGACGGTAAAGTCCGAAGCCGATTTGGAATATGCCGATATGGTCAATATATTCGAGCATAACGAAAACATAATATCGTTTTCAATTTAGCAAAGAAAAAGCAACCCTTGATGGGTTGCTTTTTTTAGTTTATATGAAGTTTTTTCAAAAGTTTTTCGGGTAATACCGTTTTTAAAAGTTTTAGGTTGAGGACGAGATATACTCCGCCGAGCACAATTCCCGAAACGGCAATATTGAGAAGTTGGATTATGCGCGAGTGGCTGTCTATCGGCAGTACGGCACGTATTCCGATACCGAGCAGTATGAGTATTGCACAAGAGAGCAATGTCCTCGGAATTGCCGAAAGCGCTTCGCGATAATTAAGGTTCATATCGTGTTTTATAAACCGTAAACTCAAGAAGTTTGAAAGTGCAAATCCGCAAAGTGTGGCGAGTATTGCGCCGTAATAACCCTCGAGCCCAAAGTGTGAGAAGAGATACATAAACGGAACGTCCAAAAAAAGATTGGTGAGCAGTCCCCAAATTACGCTCTTGTATATAATCTGTTTTTTGTTAAGACTCTGCAAAAGCGAGTTTGTCACCATATACAGACAGTCCATAACCGTTACTAGTATCGTGAAGCGGATTATGTTTATTCCGGTTTTGCTGTAACTGTAAAACGCCGTCCAAAAACTTTCCGCCATAATGCTTATAAAGAGCGCGAGCGGAAGTATAATGAGCATTATTATTTTAAGACATTTGTTAAAGTTTTCGCTGACGGTCTTTCCGTCGCCTTTTGTATAACTCGATACAATATGGGGGATAAGGCTCACGATAAGTCCCGTAGACACAGCGGAGATAATAGCATTGTATTTTGTGCCCCAGGTCGTGAAAACACTGCTTATAAACTCGGTATCTTTACCGCTGTATCCGATTTTAGGCAGTGTTTTAAGCACCAAAATCATATCCGTTGTGGTATAAAGCGTGTTTGCAAGGTTTATTATTATAAACGGAATGGCACAGATTATAAGTTCTTTGGCAACCGAAAGGTCGGCTGTGCGGTCGTTTTTCGGCAAACCGTTTTGAAGTCCGAGGTCGGTGCGGTTTTTGCTGACGGTGCGGGAAAGATAGGCATACGCCGCAAGACTTCCGACACCTGCCGCCAAGACCGAAACACCGACAGCAAACTTAACGGGAAGTTTTAACACATATGTGCAAAAATAACTGCCTATAAGTATTACCGCAACACGTATAAGTTGTTCGATAACCTGACTGACAGATGGCTGGCTGACGTATTTGTGTCCTTGCAAAAATCCGCGTTTAACCGAAAGCAGCGGTACGATAAGAAGTGTAAAAGAAATACTTCTTATTACAAACACAACGTCACTCATGGTGTTGCCGTCGGTAATATCGCCGATTATAAGTTTGGCGAGCGGCTGTGCAAGCAAAAAGCAAACCGCAAAGGACATAACCGAAAAGACGGTGATAATGCGGGTGGAAATTTTGTAAAGGCGAAGTCGGTTTTCGTTTTCGCCGAGAGTCGCATATCGGCTTGTCAGTGAACTTATGGCGTAGGGTATGCCCGCGCTCGACATCATCAAAAACACATTATATATATTATAAGCGTATGAATAAAGTGCGCCGCCTTGGTCGCCTACAATTTGTTTAAAGGGAATAACATATAAAATTCCAAGCGCCTTGCTTATGAAAATACAGGCGGTGGCAATGAAAGCGCCTTCTAAAAACGAGGATTTTTTAAGCCTTGCCATTTGTGTTCTCCTTTATGAAAAAGACCTCATACCAAATCAAAAACGTATAGATATTGTAAAGTTTTCTGCCGTTGTTTTGCGTGCCGTTTTTGTGTTCTTCGAGCAGTCGCAAAATAACGTCACGGTCGAAAAATTCCGAAACGTAGTCACGGCTGAAGGTGTCTTTCAGACGGTTGTAATATTCGTCTTCGCGAACCCATTTCGAAAACGGTACAGGGAAACCGAGTTTTCTTCTGCGCGACCAGTCTTCGGGCATTTTTGCTTCGGCAATATCACGGAATATGGCTTTGGTTTTGCCCTTTGTCACAAGATATTTTGTAGGCACTTTGCTTGCTGCCTGCCAAACTACACGGTCGAGGAACGGCACGCGCAGTTCGAGCGAGTTTGCCATCGTCATTTTGTCAGCTTTCAGGAGAATGTCCTGCGGCAGCCAAAAGTGCATATCGATATACATTTTTTGCAAAACTTCGTCCTTGTCGGAAACCTTGTCATAATAGGGTTTCAAAATATCTGTTGTGGTGGCATTGTCTTTAAGACTGTCGCAAAGTATTGCGTTTGCTTCATCTTCGTCCATAATTTGCGCGTGGCCGAGATAGCGCTCGCAAAACGGCTTGCTGTATTTTATTATTGTGTTTTTTCCGGGAAAGTGGGGAAGTTTTTTGGAAATAGCGGAAAGTCTGTTCTTTATAAACGAGGGCAGGAGCATATAGGCGCGTACTGCCGGATGTTCGTAGTATTCGTTGTATCCTCCGAACATCTCGTCCGACCCCTCGCCAGAGAGGACAACTTTGACCTGCTCGCTTGCGAGTTTTGAAAGGAACAAAAGCGGAACGGCGGAAAGGTTCGCTTCCGGTTCGTCGGCGTGGTACTGAACGCGGGGCAGCGCGTCGAAAAACTCTTCTTTTGAGATATATCGGCTGTAATTGTTTATATCCATAAGTTTTGAAAAATCGCTTGCCAAACCCGTCTCGTCAAAACCGTTTATATCAAAACCGACAGTAAAGGTCTTGTCCGGTTTCGCAAGGCTGACAACATACGAAGAGTCAACACCGCCCGAAAGATAAGAGCCCACTTCAACATCGGCGGTTATCTGGTGATATTTTACCGAGTTTTCAAGCGCATTTGTTATTTCTTCTCTATGCGCTTCATAACCGAGATCCTGCTTGTTGTATTCAACCTTAAAATACTGCTCGGTTTCTAGTTTTCCGTCCGAAAAGCGGAAAAAGTGCCCCGGTTTCAGTTTGAAAACATTTTTGAAAAAGGTTTCTTCATAAACCGAATACTGAAACAGCAAATACATTTTCAGCACCGATTTGTTGACCTCTTTTTCAAATGCGGGGTGGTCGAGCATACCCTTTATTTCGGACGAGAACATAAATTCTCCGTCCTTTTTGTAGTAGTAAAACGGCTTTATTCCGAATGGGTCGCGTGCGCCGACAAGTTCGTGTGTTACGGTGTCGTAAATTACGAAAGCGAACATTCCTCTGAGTTTTGAAAAAAGTTCCGTTCCGTATTCTTCATAGCCGTGAATTATAACCTCGGTGTCGGCACTTGTTTTGAAAACGTGACCCGCTTTTTCAAGCGCGGCACGCAATTCTTTATGGTTATAGATTTCGCCGTTGAATGTTATGACTTTTGTGCCGTCTTCGTTGAAAATAGGCTGGTCTCCGCCTGCAAGGTCGACAATACTGAGCCGACGGAAACCGAGAGCAATGCGATCATCGCAAAAATATCCGTCACTGTCGGGACCGCGGTGAATAATTCGGTCTGCCATTTTTTTAATAATATTCTGTTTTTCGTCTGCGGCAATACTGTCCGCAAATCCGACAAATCCGCACATATCAGTCCGCCCTCCAATAACTGTTTTTATAATCTTTGTAATAGCGAAGTTTTTTCTTTAAAAGATAAAGCCTGCGTTTAAAGTTTTTGTCTTTTTTATAATAAAGCGGGTTCACAGCGCCCTTTTTCCAAAGGAATTGTGCTTTTTTTGAAAAATCGCCGTTCTCGATATATTTTTTGGCAACGCCTTTTGGAACAAAGGATAAAAGCACTTCGTCTGTCAGCAGTTTGTATTCGGGGGTTTTGCCGTAAACCAAATCGTTTGTCAAGAGTGCTATCGGATTATATCCGAGCGGGCAGATGTAATAACTGCTTCTGCCTTGGCGCGCATTGATTTCAAGCACCTTGAATTTTCCGTCGCGACGGTCATATTTAAGGTCAAATTCGGCAAAACCGCAATATCCGATATCTTCCAAAAACGAGCAAAGTTTTTTTGCGGTTTCTTCGGTGTTTCCGAACTGATTATAGCCGTTTATAAGGACGGCGGCATTGCCGACCATATTTTTGCTGTGTTCTTGCAAACCGATTTGTGCGAAGGAAAGCATTTTAACCTTTTTGTCCGTTCCGCAATATGCAACGGCGTCAAACAGCATACTGTCGTCACCGGGGATAAAATCCTGTATTATAAGGCAGTCGTCATATCCGGCGTTCTTAATGCGTTTGACGGTTTCCGCGAGTTCGCTTTCGGTTTCGATTTTATAAATTTTATGTTTTCCGTCAAACTGCAGATGATTATATGTTATAACGTTGCTCGGCTTTAAAATTACCGGAAAGGTGAGTCCTGTCGGCATAGTGGTGTCTTTGCGGCAATCGTAATACACCGTTGCGGGCAGGTCCAGACAACTGTTTTCATATGTCTTGTAAAAATTCTCTTTATAAATAAGCGAGTTTAAGATTTCCTCTTCGGGATAGTTGAAGAGAAAACCCTCGGACTTTAATATTTCCGCGTTTTTCGAGATAAATCCCGCATATGTTTCGTTCGAACTCACAAGCAAAAGCGGCTTGCCGGTTTCCGTTTTTATGCGGCGTACAGCCGACAAAAATCCCTCTTCTTCCCATATGTTTTTGTCGTATGTTACGGTCAGAATATCGGTATACGAAGTATAGGGCAGGGGGGAATGTCCCAAAAGCCGAGCCTTTCTTCCGTAAAGTTCGTGATAGCACCGAGCCATATAATAAGCGTTGGCGTCTGTGCCGATTATCAAAACTTCAAAATTCATAATCTTCCTCTAATATTTTATTTCGCGTCCGTCATAGACCCTTAAAACGCGGTTTGTTATTCCCGTGAGCAGTCGGTATGCGCTCAGCCCAGAACGGCGTGCTGCGGTCGAAACTGAAACGGTTTCTCCGAAAATTTCAACCCTGTCGCCGACGGCGGTGTCTTTTGGAGCGGAAACTATGGTCATATCCATACATAGTTCACCCAAAACTTCACACAGCTTGCCGTTTATTACAACCGACGGCAGTCGGTCGGGCATACCATCGAAGTAGCCTATTGCAATCGTTGCAACCGTCATATCTTGCTTTGCGATATAGGAAGCGCCGTAGCCGACAAATTCACCTTTTTTGACGGCTTTCACAGCCAAGACCTCGCTGTAAAGGCGGAAAGCGGTTTTAAGGTTTAGGTCGTTTTCGAGAATAGCGGGCGTGATATTTTTTCGTTTGAGCAAAAGTTGTCTTTTAATCTTTCGCAAGCCTGTCGGTTCGGGTATGCTCTGTGCAAAGCCGTACATACAAATACCGAGCCGTATTCCGTTTACAAAGGACGGCTTTTTGTGGTGAACGAGGGTGAGCGAACGTCCGATGTGCACAATCGGCACGGCAGAGAGGTCAATGCCCGATACGAGCCGTTCGAATTCTTTGCGCTGGCGGTCATAATATATATCGTTTACGCCGCTTGTTGCAAGGTGGGTATAAATTCCCTCTATTTTGATATTATCGGGTAGTGGGGTTGAGAAAATACGCTCAAGTTCGTCCTTATTCTTAATGCCGAGACGGTTCATACCGGTATCAAGTTTTATGTGGATTTTCACAGGTATAGCCGTGCCGAGCGATAAAATTTCCGAAAAGCGTTGTTCGCTGTCTATCGTCAGCGTAACACCGAGCCTCAGTGCGTCTTCCAAGCAGTCGCGGCTTAACGGTTCTAAACAAAGTAGGGGAATATCAGCGTTTTGCTCGCGGACGCTCACCGCTTCTTCAAGGGTGGCAACAGCAAGATAGTTTGCACCGCCCGCAATAAGGTCGTTCACAATATACATTCCATGACCGTATGCGTTACCTTTTACAACGGCAATGCAGTAATCGTATTCCGGATAGGCTTTCCTTATGTTTTTAACGTTGTCGCGCAGTGTGGAGCAGTCAATCTCGGCAAAGGTTTTACGGAACATATAAAATGTCTCCTTGCTTTTTAATATATACATTTTAATTATATAATCATTCACGTCTTATATCAAGTAAAAAATTTAAGCAAAAACATATACAGAAACATATTGCAAAAGTGCGGTGGTTGAATTATAATGAGTACAGTGACAAATTAAATTTATGTATCGGCGATCCCAACCTCTTTTTGAGGTTGGGTTGCTTTATGCGGAGGAAGGTATATGCAGATTAACGGTTTTCAAAAAATGACGGTACTTGATTTCCCCGGACGTATTGCCTGTACGATTTTTACGGCGGGGTGTAATTTGCGCTGTCCGTTTTGTCATAACGCACGGCTTGTTACACATACTGTAAAGGAAGATACGATACCGACCGACGAGGTGCTGTCTTTCTTGAAAAAACGAAAAGGCTTGCTTGACGGAGTTTGCATTACGGGCGGTGAGCCGCTGTTGCAACCCGATATAGCCGATTTTATAAAAGAGGTTAAGTCACTTGGCTTTGCACTGAAACTCGATACAAACGGCTGTTTTCCGGACAGGCTCAAAGCGCTTGTAAACAGTGGACTTATCGATTACGTTGCAATGGATATAAAAAACTCACCCGATATGTATGCAAAAACGGTAGGCGTTTCGGGGTTTGATATATCGGCGGTTGAGGAAACGAAAAACTTTTTGCTTTCGGGCGCGGTCGATTACGAGTTCCGAACAACCGTTGTGCGGGAACTGCACACAAGAGAGAGTATGCGCGATTTGGCAGAGTGGATAGCGGGCGCAAAGCGCTATTATCTGCAAGGTTTTGTTGACTCGGGCGACCTGATAGGTGAGGGTTTTTCGGCGCACAGCAGAGAATTTATGGAGCAGTCACAAGCCGATATAGCACCTTTTGTACAAAAAGTAGAAATAAGAGGATTGTGAACACAAGATATTGTATTTGTGCTTGACAAGAAACTCAGCATATGGTATTATGTTCGAGCACGAAAGGCGAGAGCCTAAAAAACAACAGGGGGAAAGCGAATATGTATCAAGTAATTAAGCGTGACGGCGAAGTAGTAAACTTCGACATTTCAAAAATTGCAAAGGCTATTGAAAAGGCATTTGACGCCTGCGAGCGTGAATACAATAAGGACATTATTGATTTTTTGGCTCTTAAAGTAACGGCTGATTATGAGCCGGCAATCTCAGATGGGAAAATCGCTGTTGAGAAAATTCAGGACAGTGTTGAAACTGTTCTTATCAAATCGGGTTATGACGATGTTGCAAAGGCATATATCCTTTACCGTAAACAGAGAGAAAAAATCCGTAACATAAAGGGTACATTCCTTGATTATAAAGATATCGTAAACAGTTATGTTAACATCACTGACTGGCGTGTTAAGGAAAACTCCACCGTTACCTACTCGGTAGGCGGACTTATCCTTTCAAACTCTGGCGCTATCACCGCAAACTATTGGCTGTCCGAAATATATGATGAAGAAATCGCAGAAGCACACCGCAACGGCGATATGCATCTGCATGACCTCTCAATGCTCACCGGTTACTGTGCCGGTTGGTCGCTCAAACAGTTAATTAAAGAGGGTCTCGGCGGCGTTCCGGGCAAGATTACCTCTTCACCCGCAAGCCATCTTGCAACACTCTGCAACCAGATGGTAAACTTCCTCGGTATAATGCAGAACGAATGGGCGGGTGCACAGGCATTCTCCTCTTTCGACACATATTTGGCTCCGTTCGTTAAGGTAGACAATCTTCCGTACGAACAGGTTAAAAAGTGCATTGAGTCGTTCGTTTACGGCGTAAACACTCCCAGTCGTTGGGGCACACAGGCACCTTTCTCCAATATCACTCTTGACTGGACTGTTCCTGCGGACTTGGCAGAACTCAATGCTATTGTCGGCGGCAAGGAAATGGACTTCAAGTATAAAGACTGCAAAAAAGAGATGGATATGATAAACAGGGCGTTTATCGAAATTATGATAGAAGGTGACGCCAACGGACGCGGCTTCCAATATCCTATTCCGACATACTCCATCACAAAGGATTTCGACTGGTCTGAGAGCGAAAACAACAAACTTCTCTTCGAGATGACCGCAAAGTACGGCACCCCCTATTTCTCAAACTATATCAACAGCGATATGGAACCGAGCGATATCCGCAGTATGTGCTGCCGTCTGCGTCTTGATCTCCGTGAACTTCGCAAGAAGTCGGGCGGTTTCTTCGGCAGCGGTGAGAGCACCGGTTCTGTCGGCGTTGTTACAATCAATATGCCGAGAATTGCATATCTTTCCAAGACACCCGAAGAGTTCTATTCACGTCTTGACCATCTTATGGATATTGCCGCACGTTCTCTTAAAATCAAGCGTACGGTTATTACAAAATTGCTTGACGAGGGTCTTTATCCCTATACAAAGCGTTATCTCGGAACTTTTGAAAATCACTTTTCAACCATCGGCCTTGTAGGTATGAATGAAGTTGGACTTAACGCTCCGTGGCTTGGCAAAGATATGACCGATTCTGCAACACAGGAATTCTCAAAACAGGTTCTCAACCATATGCGTGAGCGTCTGTCTGACTATCAGGAACAGTACGGCGACCTTTACAACCTTGAGGCAACACCGGCTGAGTCAACCTCATACCGCCTTGCAAAGCACGACAGAAAGCGTTATCCCGATATTAAGACTGCCGGCGGCGAGGGTGCCACACCCTACTATACAAACTCTTCACACCTTCCGGTTGGATATACAGAGGACGTATTCTCTGCGCTTGATATTCAGGACGGTTTGCAGACCCTTTACACTTCGGGTACCGTATTCCACGTATTCCTCGGCGAGCGTATGCCCGACTGGCGTACAACTGCGGCGCTTGTTCGCAAGATTGCTGAAAATTACGAGTTGCCGTATTACACAATTTCTCCGACATATTCCGTATGTAAAAACCACGGATATATTAACGGCGAAGAGTATAAGTGCCCCGATTGCGGTGCTACTACCGAAGTTTACAGCCGTATAACAGGTTACTACCGTCCGGTACAGAACTGGAACGACGGAAAGGCGCAGGAATATCAAGACAGACTTGATTACAATATCTCAAATTCGAGAATGACCAAGAGTCACGCTCACACAGAGACCTGTGACTGCTGTGAGAGCACAACCAAGACCGCGGTTGCAACCGCTATGCTCTTCACAACGGCAACCTGCCCCAACTGCAAAATCGCCTGTGCACTGCTCGACAAGGCGGGCATAGGATACGAAAAACTTTTGGCAAACGAGCACACAGACCTTGTAGAGCAGTTTGGAATAAAGCAGGCTCCTACTCTTATCGTTCCCGACGGCGACGGCGCGATTAAACTCACCGGCGTTTCGGAAATCAAGAAATATCTCGGACAGTAAT
Source organism: uncultured Eubacteriales bacterium (assembly GCA_964566175.1). Taxonomy (GTDB): domain Bacteria; phylum Bacillota; class Clostridia; order Oscillospirales; family Acutalibacteraceae; genus SIG589. Next base: position 72,962 of record CAZMHU010000003.1, on the reverse strand, counting down.
TATGGAAAACTACGATATTATAATTATAGGCGGCGGTCCTGCGGGACTTACTGCGGCACTTTATGCACTGCGTGCCAATAAAACAGTGCTGATAATCGAAAAGGCTACCTTCGGCGGACAGATTACCTATTCGCCGAGGGTGGAAAACTACCCCGGCGTTCCCGACACGAGCGGAAACGAAATTGCCGAAAGGCTTATCGACCAAGTTCTCGCACAGGGGGCGGAGATGGAACCCGACACTGTTGTTGCGATAGAGGATGGCGATGTTAAAACCGTCATTACCGAGAGCGGACGTTTATTTGCCAAGAGCGTTATCATAGCAACCGGTGCCCGCCACAGGACTTTGGGGCTCGAAAACGAGGAAAACCTTATCGGAAACGGAGTATCGTTCTGTGCGGTTTGCGACGGTGCGTTTTATAACGGCAAAAACGTTGCTGTTGTCGGCGGCGGAAATTCCGCATTGCAGGAAGCACTCTTGCTTTCCGAAAACGCCGCAAGTGTAACGGTTATACAAAATCTGCCAACACTCACCGGCGAAGAGCGCTTGCGTGAACGTGTTTTCGCGAACGAAAAAATTAAGGTTTTGCTCGGCACAACGGTTAAACGCCTTTTGGGCGAAACCGACCTTTCGGGTGTTTTACTTAAAAACGCCGAAAACGGTGAGGAAACGGAACTTCCGATTGACGGACTTTTCGTTGCAATAGGTTTGGTTCCTCAGAATGAACCGTTCGAGGGTATTATAAAACTCGACAACTACGGTTATGCCGTGGCGGACGAGGGTTGCACGACCGACGCAAAGGGTATTTTTGTTGCGGGTGACTGCCGCACAAAGAAAATTCGTCAGGTTGCCACAGCCGTTTCCGACGGCGCAGTTGCTGCCATTGCGGCGTGCGATTATATCGACAATATGTAAACACAAAACACCGACTGAAAAATCAGCCGGTGTTTGCGTATATGCAAAAAGGGGAAAGAGTATGAAAATTGTAGTAACCGATGCCGATACCGTTTTCGACAGCGAGATAACGGCGGATTTTTTGAAAAAATACGGCGATGTAACGCTCTACGGACTGACACCGCAAGAAGAACTTTCAACGCGAATAGCCGATGCCGATATGGTGCTTTGCAACAAGACAAATTTCGACACCGAGGTTTTGCAAAACGCCGAGAAACTTAAATATATAGGCTTGTTTGCAACAGGTTATAATAATATAGATATCAAAACTGCCGCCAAAAAGGGAATAACTGTTTGCAATGCTCCAAACTATTCAACCGAGGCGGTTGCACAGCACACATTTGCCTTTATACTCGCGCTGCTTAACCGTGTGGGCGAATATAATGCGACCGTAAAACAGGGGGATTGGATTAAAAGCAGAACCTTTTCATACTTTCCGTTTCCGATATACGAACTTTCGGGTAAAACCCTCGGAATAGTCGGTTTTGGTGCAATCGGTCGACGCGTTGCCGAAATCGGAAAGGCGTTCGGAATGAGAGTGCTTGTAAACAACCGTCACGCCGTCAACGACACAACGGTTACACAGGTGCCGTTTGAGCGATTGCTTTCCGAGTCTGATATTGTAACAATGCACTGTCCTCTGAATGAGGAGTCAGCCGGTATGATGAATAAAGCGGCGTTTGCGCGAATGAAAGACGGTGCGATTTTTGTAAATACGGCACGCGGGGCACTTGTTGACGAAACGGCGCTGAAAGATGCACTGAAAAGCGGAAAACTGCTTGCGGCGGGTGTGGACGTTCTGTGTAACGAGCCTATGACAAAAGACTGCCCGCTTTACGGACTTGAAAATTGTCTTATAACACCGCATATCGCGTGGGCGGGATTGGAAACACGTCAACGTCTTATGGGTATTGTTGAGCAAAACATAAAGGCGTTTCTTGACGGAAACCCGATAAATACCGTAAAATAGAATAACGACCTTCGGCACGGTTTTTATAAAAAGTGCCGAGGGTCGTTATTTTTAACGTCTGCCGGTATTTATGAAAATAGGGGATAGTGCAAAGAAGAGCAACCCGCAAAGCGAGCTGAAAAGCGCGGCACAAATCGCACAGGGCAAAAAGACATCAAGCGCGAGACCGACGCCCATCAGTGTCGCAATGGGTAAAAGTCCGAAATAGATAAAGCAAACCTGTATCATCATTTTAATGATTTTTGCGGCGGTAAAGCGGAGTGACAGTTCGATAAATGTGCCGACGCTTGAAGAATAGAAATCAACCGACACAATAAACAGTATCCACAGAATAACCGTGAGTGGTGTCGATTTCATAAATACCGCCGACAGAACCACAGCGGGGAGCAAATCCAAAAGGCAGGAAACAGAACCCGCGAGAAGTGAGAAAAACAACTTTTTGTGGGTGCTTTCAGGTATTAGGATAAAGGCGGGTTTTTCAATATCAGCGTTTATCGGATTGCCGAGCGAGCGGTAGAAAACAAATACACAGAGTGCAAGGGCGGCAGGGGTAAACGAGCGGCTTTCAAAGAAGAAAAACGCAATAAGAGATACTACTGCAGCCAAAATGAGATATGTTATGCTGGTTTTTGTAAAGATGTGCAGATATGCAAAACGGAAACGATTGTAAAGTTCTTTGAAGAAGAAAACATTTGCGCCGTTGCCGTGACCTATTCCCTCGGTTTTAATGCAGGTTGCGTTCTTCGGTGATTTATTATTTTGGACTACAACTCTACCCTCTGCGGCGGCCTTAACAGCCTCGTCCTTTTCTGCCGATTTTGTGAGCGAGTCTTCATAAAAATCTGTCTTAATATTCCAAATTATGTAAACCAGCAGAACAATACCCGCAACCGAAAGCAGGAAATATAACAAAACGGGCAAAACTCTTCCCAAAAGGGCGAAATGAACAATACCCGAAAACCAACCGATAAGCGGAATAAAGCGTACTGCCGGTGCGGTGAAGAAGGCGAGCGCGGCATCATAAACGATAATGCCGCTGTTCTTGTAATAAACATAAAAAGCAACGCCGACCGCCGCCAACACAACTGCTATTGCGGTGCGTACCGTCTTGCGGTAACGTGCGTGTGACGTCGAAAGGGTGTATGCGAGCATTTGGAAAAGTTTAAAAAAGAACAGCATTAAAATCCAACAAAGGACAAGTGCAATACCGCAAAACGTCGAGAGTGAGAGGTTTATGACAAGGTTCGGAATTTGAAAAATCAAATAAATGCTTGCCAAAATCGCCGCGCCGAGTTGAGTCAGCAGTTTGAAAAGTAAAACCGACTGGGGTTTTAGTGGGGATGCGAACAGAAGGTTTACGTCAGACATAGTGAATGAAAGACCGCTGTTTATGTCACTGCTTTGTAGGGCAAAAATAAGCAGTGCCGTGCCTATTACGAATGCCGCACATTCGATAATCTCAATCACTGTTTCGTCGGCAACTTCTATTTCTTCTTCGTAAACCTCTTCTTCATAAGAAGAGCCGCTCTCGACCGCATCACTGAGCATTCCCACACCGAACCCGATAATTCCGCCGATAAGTCCGCAAAACAAAAAGAAGGCAATAACCCAACTTTTAAAAAGTTTTTTGACTTGGTTTTTGAAGGAATGCAACGCATAGTATAAAAACAGACGCACAGGCTATTCCTCCTTGACGTTTTCGGTAATATCGAAAAACATATCTTCCAAGGAAACACCCTTTTCTTCAAGGTCGGCTTTGGTGACGTCGGCTCGAAGTGTGCCGTTTTGCATTATTATCGTGCGATCCCAAAGTGCCTCAACACTGTCAATCATATGGGTGCTGAGCAAAACACTTCCGCCGGCGTTGCGGTGCTCGGTAATGACTCCGCGCAGTTCCTTTATTGCATGCGGGTCGAGACCTATCATCGGCTCGTCAAGCAATATTACCCGCGGTTTCGGCAAAAGGCCCAGACAAATATTAAGTTTTTGCTGCATTCCTTTTGAGAGCTCATCACCGAATTTTTTACGCTTGTCGGAAAGTTCAAACCGCTCAAAAAGTTCGTCTTCATAAGTCTTATAGTTTTCAAGACGGTATGCACGCGCGATAAATTCCATATGCTCCTCAACCGTTAGGTTAGGGTAGAGCGACGGTATTTCCGGAACGTATCCGAGCAGGCGTTTTGCGTCGGAAGTCTTGTTCGGAATGCCGTCAACCGTTATGTATCCGTCATACCGCAAAAAACCTATAACCGATTTTATGACTGTGCTTTTGCCTGCACCGTTCGGGCCGAGCAAAACCGTTACACTCCCGTTTTCAAGCGAAAAACTTATGTTGTCACAGGCGAGCGTTTTGCCGTATTTTTTTGTTAGATGTGAAACTTTAAGCATTATATATCCCCCTCATTAAAAAAAGCGGTGCGAATATCGCACCGCTTTAAATCAGCCGTTTGTAGGATAAACTATTTTCTTAACCTTAAATCGGTTTATGGCATAGTTGTTTTTCTTGACGGTGAGAGTTTTTGCGAACTCATCGATATCGGCATCGAACTCATCGCCTTTTAAGAGAGTGAGAGCCGGAGTGTTAAGGTTCTCAACCCAATATTCGTCACCGAAAAGATCCTTGCGGACGAGCAGTGTCAAAGCATCGTCTGTTTTGACGAGTTTAACTTCGTTAACAGCCATTTCCTTAACGGTTGCATAGTTGTCGTTTGCGTAATCGGTGTCTTCGCTGCCGAGAACGGTAGCATATTTATCTTCGGGAGTTTTGGTTTCTTCTGTGCTTGATGTATCGGATGAAGAAGAGGTGTCTTCTTCGATTTCGTAATAATCGTTATAGATATCCTCAAACGCAGTGCCCGCTTTCAACTTCTTTTCGTAATCTTCGAGTTTTGCGGTGAGGGTTGCCTTTTCGTCATCGGTTTTGCTTGAGAGCGAAACGGTGAGAACGTCGGCAATAACAAAGTTTTCTTCTATTGCTTTTTTAACCTCGTCGGCGGCAACGGCTTTTGTACCGTCTGTGCCGTAGATGCTCAAGAAGTATGCGCTTGCGAGATAAGAAGACTTTATGCTGCGTTTAAAGGTATCCTTGCTGACACCGTTCGGCTCGTAAAGCGTGCTGTAACCGTAATATGACCAGTAATAGTCAACTGAACTTTCAAACTCGCTCTGTTGTTCCTCGGTGAGGGTGAGTTTGTTTTCTTCGGCCTTGGTTTCATATGCGGCGTATTCAATACAAATCTCAAGTGCACGGTCTTTTACCCACGTTGTAAAATCCTTGTCATCGATTTTTTCGGAATAATAATCGGTTGTTTCGGTAGTGGACGAGGTTGAAGAAGTATCGGAAGATGTTGCTTCTTCTTTTGCTTCGTCGATTTTTGTTTTTGCCTCGCTGTCTGCGTTTATAAGAGCACACATATAAAGCGCGGATGTGATTTTAACATCGCCTATCGTGAGTGCGGTTTCATCTTTGGGATGGCAGGCAGACACGGAAAGTATCATAATGCCGGCGAGAAGAACTGCGGCAAGCCTTTTGAGAGTGTTCATATTAAACTTCCTCCAAGTAATCTAAAAATCATATAATATTATACAGTATAAATTATCAAAAGTCCAGCACTAATTATTGTTGCCGTCCGACAGCGTCTGCATAATTTCTTTCAGTGTCGTGGCGGCACTTTGACCGTTATCGATGCGAACAGAATAATAGGGGCGTTTTCCCGCATTTACCATAAATCTGTTTTTAAAATGTGCAAGCAAAACACCCGTGCGTTCGGGCGATATCTCGTTGACGTAAAGCAAAAGATTTCCGCCTGTTTGGCTGATTTCGGTAATGCCGTGTTCTGCCGCGCGGTTGCGGATAAGGGCAATGTCTATAAGTCCCATAACCGCTTTGGGCGGGTCGCCGAAACGGTCGCAAAGTTCGTCAATAACGTCCGACATATCTACGTCGGTGCGTATATCCGCAATGCGTCGGTAAATTCCGAGACGCTGGGAGAGGTTTGGAATATAACTCTCGGGAATATGCGCCGATATATTTACGTCGATTACGCAGTTGTTTTCTTCTGGCGGTTTCTCGCCCTTTTCCTCGCTTATCGCATCGGAGAGGAGTTTAATATACATATCGTATCCGACCGACTCGAGGTGACCGTGCTGTTCGCCGCCGAGCAGACTTCCCGCACCGCGTATTTCGAGGTCACGCATCGCAATTTTAAAGCCCGAACCGAATTCGGTGTATTCACGAATGGCATCGAGCCGCTTTTCTGCAATCTCCGAAAGACCTTTTCCGCGCTTGAAACAAAAATACGCATATGCACGTCTGGGGGAACGACCGACACGGCCTCTGAGTTGGTGCAACTCGGACAGTCCCATCAAATCGGCATTTTCGATGATAAGCGTGTTGGCATTCGGCACATCTACGCCGGTTTCTATAATCGTCGTGCAGACGAGAATGTCTATCTCGTGCTCTATCAGTCTGCGCCATACCGACGAAAGTTCCTCTTCGTCCATTTTGCCGTGTGCAACGGCTATTTCCGCATCGGGCAGTTGCGCTTTGAGTCTTGCCGCACAGGCGGTAATGCTCTCAACACGGTTATGAAGATAATAAACCTGTCCGCCGCGGCGCAATTCGCGGTTTATGGCATCAAGCAAAACGCTGTTGTCCTGCTCCAAAACATAGGTCTGTACCGGCTGACGGTCTTCGGGCGCTTCGTCGAGTGATGACATATCTCTAAGACCCGACATAGCCATATTCAGCGTTCGGGGAATGGGGGTTGCGCTGAGTGTCAGCACGTCGACCGAGGGATAAAGTTCTTTAAGACGTTCCTTTTGTGCAACGCCGAAACGGTGTTCTTCATCTATTATTATAAGTCCCAAATCACGGAAAGCAATGTCCTTTGAAACAAGTCTGTGCGTGCCTATGACCATATCAACATTGCCGTGTTTCAGGTCTTTTATCGTTTTTGCCTGTGACTGTTTTGAAACAAAACGGGAGAGCAGTCGGATTTCAAGCGGAAAATCGCCGAAACGTCTTTTAACGGTGTTAAAGTGTTGCCAAGCGAGAATTGTTGTCGGCGCCATAAGCGCACACTGTTTGCCCTCACTGACACACTTGAATGCGGCGCGCAGTGCAACCTCGGTCTTGCCGAAACCGACGTCACCGCAAAGCAGTCTGTCCATCGGAACAGGGCGCTCCATATCGGCTTTTATCTCGTTTATACAGCGAAGTTGGTCGGCTGTTTCTTCAAACTCAAACCTTCGTTCAAAATCAGACTGAATATCAGTGTCGGCAGAAAAAGCGTGACCCTTGACCGACATACGTTTTGAGTAAAGTTCGGTCAACTGTTTTGCCATATCTTTAACGGCGGCACGCACGCGGGTGCGGGTTTTTTGCCAGTCTGTTCCGCCGAGTTTATTGATTTTAACCGTTGCGGCGTCCTGTGCGCCGATATATTTCGAAACAAGGTCAAGTTGTGTTACGGGGACGTAAAGCACATCGCCTTTGGCGTACCGGATTTTTATATAGTCCTTTACAACGCCGTTGTTTTCGAGTTTTTTAATACCGCTGAAAATGCCTATTCCGTGTACCGCGTGGACAACATAGTCGCCGCCGTGAAGTTCGTCAAGCGAATTTATTCCCTTGCCTTTTTTGAAAACCTTTGTGTGTTTGGATTTCGGCACACCGGCGGAGGTTATCAACGAAAATTTTTCGTCGGGCAGTCGCATACCTGCCGAAAGACTGCCGACGGTAACGGTTATACCTTTCGGGAAACCGCAAATCTCTTCCGAATATACGGCGTTGTAGCCGCCCTCGGTGAGTTCTTCGCACAAAAGCCGTGCCGCTTTTTGCGTGCCCGCCATTATAACGGTGTTTTCGGTGAGTTCTTCGCAAAGTGCCGAAAAGCCGCCGCGCCACGCGCCGAGTGTCGACATAGAAATCGAGATAAGTTGTGAGAGTTCGGTTTCGTATGCCGTTCGTGCGAATGTTTCCAAGAAAACGGCTTCGTTTTTTGAAAATTCCTGTAAAAGTTCGCCCTTGTCAAGGCTGTAACGGTCACACCCCGCAAAAAGTGTGCCCGCCGAAAGCATTGCTTTAATATCCTCGCCCTGTTGCCAATGAAGATTTTTAAGTTTTTCTTTAATGCCGGCACTGTCGCAGACAAAAAGCATATCACCGTCAATATAGTCAAACGCTGTATATGGGCGGTCAAAACCTATCGGCAAATAACGGTCGTGCTTTGAAAAAATTCCCGACGAAATGGCATCAAGGTCGTTATAAATATTATTTTTTTGCTCTTGTGAGAGTTTCTTTCGGCTGTTTAAAACTTTTTTTAGTTTTTCCGAAAGTGCCGTCGTGTCGATAAGCGTTTCTCTCGCGGGTGCGATTTTTATGGTGTCAATGCTGTCGGTTCGGCGTTGGGTGGCGGTGTCAAAATATGATATTACGTCAATTTCGTCGCCCCAAAATTCAATTCTGACAGGCGAGGTTTCACCAGTCGGGAAAATATCGAAAATTCCGCCGCGTACTGCAAATTGCCCCGCACCCTCAATCTGTTCGCATCGGGTATAACCCGCTGATACAAGGCGGTCGGTCAAGAACTGCTCGGAAAGAGTATCACCCGCCGAAAGGCTAAAGGTGTTTTCGCAGAGAGCGGTTTTCGGCAGAGTATACTGAACAAACGCCTCAACCGAGCCGACACAAACCGAGAATGCCCCGCCCGCAATAGCGGACAGGGTATAAAGCCGTTTATATTCCCATTCTTTTGACGAAACCGCGCCGCTCGACGATATTACATCGCGCGAGGGTAATAGCACTGCATCTTTGCCGAACGAAATAAGGTCTGACACCATACGCGTCGCCTCTGCTTCGTCCGGACAGATAACAAATGCCTTGCGGCCGAGTGAGGCAACGGCGGTCGAAACGGCAGCCGCCCTGTGAATGGGGGAAAGCCCTGTTACCGCCGCGGGAAGTGATTGCTTTTCAATGGCGGTAATCAGTTTTTTGATTTCCGAATTTTGTGAAAAAACCGAATCTATAAAGTTCATAATACACACTGCACTAACGGTTGCTGAATTTGTTCATAGCACTGTCGATGCTTTCGCTTATAATACACTCAATAGCCTCTGCACCGTGGTCAAGTGCTGCCGAGAGAGCATCGTTTTCCTGTTTTGTAAAGCGGGAAAGCACCCAATCTTTAAGGTCGTATTCCGGATGCGGTTTTTCGCCTACGCCGACCTTAATGCGGGGGAAAGCATCACTTCCGCAAAGATTTATGATGCTTTTAATGCCGTTGTGTCCGCCGTCGGAACCCTTGCGCTTTATGCGAAGTTTGCCTACGGGGAGCGAAATATCGTCAAAAATTATTATTGTTTTCTCGGGCGAAATTTTATAAAAGTTGCAGGCATCGCGCACTGCTTCGCCCGAACTGTTCATAAAAGTTTGCGGTTTTAAAAGCAAAATCCGCTTTCCGTTTATGACACATTCGCCCATAAGCGATTTAAACTTTGATTTTTCGATACTGCAACCCTGTTTTTCGCAAAAGCGGTCTAGCGTCAAAAAACCTGCGTTGTGGCGTGTTTGCTCGTATTCTCGTCCCGGATTTCCGAGACCGACAACGGCAAACTCGAAAGTAGAGCCTTTTTGCTCTTTATTTTTTTTGAAAAACATATTAACACCTCTGTCTACAAGGCTTAATTTTAACACAAAAAGAAAAAACATTCAACTATTGGCTTGACTTTTTCGGGAATTGGCATTATTATAAAGATGTTGAAAACGCCGACGGGGACAGTAGCCCGACGATGCGCAAAGAGAGGGACGGTTACCGGCTGAAAGCCGTCCTGCGTATGACTCGAATGTGAACACCACCCCTGAGTGCCCTGTGAACAGGGTCGTTTCCCGCGTTAAGGGGTAAAGAGTGGCACAGTATTGTGCAATACGGGTGGAACCGTGGAGTTTTATGCTTCATCCCAGTTTTTTGGGGTGAGGTTTTATTTTTTTATTGGGAGGATTTTTTAATGGTAAAAATTACGCTTAAAGGCGGCGAAACACGCGAATTCGAAAACGGAGTGTTCGCTTGGGAAGTTGCCGCATCGATAGGCGCAGGTCTTGCAAAGGCTGCCTGTGCGGTTGAGATTGACGGTGTTGCGTGTGATTTGCGCACACCTATAGAAAAGGACTGCACCTTGGCGATACTCACCTTTGAGGACGAATACGGCCGTTCGGCATATCGCCATACCGCAAGCCATATTTTGGCACAGGCGGTTAAGCGCCTTTACCCCGATGTTAAACTCGCGATAGGCCCTTCTGTCGACAACGGTTTTTATTACGATTTTGACAGCGAGGTAATGTTTACCCCCGAAAAACTTAAAGAACTTGAAGACGAAATTAAGAATATCATAAAGGAAGATATTCCGCTTGAGCGTGTTGAAGTTTCCCGTAGTGAGGCGCTCGAATTGTTTGAAGACAGGGAAGAGCCCTATAAGCAGGAACTCATAAACGATTTGTCCGCAGATGCGAAAATAACCCTTTATAAACAGGGCGATTTTGTTGATTTGTGCGCCGGCCCCCATCTTATGTCGACCGGTAGGGTAAAGGCTGTCAAACTCACCTCTTGTACCGGTGCATACTGGCGTGGCGACTCAAACAAAAAAATGTTACAGCGCATATACGGAACGGCTTTCCCGAAAGCGAGCGAACTCGAAGCCCATTTGCAACAGTTGGAAGAGGCTAAAAAGCGCGACCATAACAAACTCGGCAGAGAACTTGAACTGTTTACAACTTCCGATCTTATCGGTCAAGGCTTGCCGATACTGCTCCCGAAGGGCGCACGTATAATACAACTTTTACAGCGCTTTGTTGAGGATGAGGAACAGCGTCGCGGTTGGCTTTTGACCAAGACACCATTTATGGCAAAAAGCGACCTTTACAAGGTTTCGGGTCACTGGGATCATTACCTTGACGGAATGTTTGTTTTGGGCGACCCGCAGGATGAAACAAAGGAATGTTTTGCGCTTCGTCCTATGACCTGTCCGTTCCAGTATCAGGCATATTTAAACCGTCCGCGTTCTTACCGCGACCTGCCGCTTAGATATAACGAAACATCGACGCTCTTCAGAAACGAGGCAAGCGGCGAAATGCACGGACTTATCCGTGTGCGTCAGTTCACCATTTCCGAGGGTCACCTTATGTGCCGTCCCGACCAACTTGAAGATGAGTTTAAGGGTTGTTTGGAACTTACAACCTTTATGCTCAAAACACTGGGACTTTATGAAGACGTTTCATACCGTTTCTCACAGTGGGATCCGAATGATGGCGAAAAATATATCGGCACTCCCGAGCAGTGGGACGAGGCACAGGGTGTTATGAAGACAATACTTGATGACCTTAAAATTCCCTACAAAATCGGAGTAGGCGAGGCGGCTTTCTACGGCCCTAAACTCGACATTCAGATAAAGAACGTTCACGGCAAGGAAGATACTCTTATTACAATTCAAATAGACCAAATGCTTGCCGAGAAGTTCGGTATGGAATATACCGATAAGGACGGAACAAAGAAAAATCCGTATATCATTCACCGCACGTCTATCGGCTGTTACGAGCGCACACTCGCGTTGCTTATTGAAAAATATGCGGGTGCGTTCCCGATGTGGCTGGCTCCGGTTCAGGTTAAACTTTTGCCGATTGCCGACCGTCATCACGATTATATGCAGAAGGTTCGCGAACGTCTTGAGCGTGCCGGACTGCGTGTTGAACTTGATGACCGCAACGAAAAAATCGGCTTTAAAATTCGCGAAGCACAACTTGCGAAAATTCCATATATGCTGGTTGCCGGCGATAAGGAAGAAGAAAGCGGAACACTGTCGGTACGCCGCAGAGGCGGTGTTGACCTCGGCAGTATGACTGTTGATGAGTTCTTAAACGATGTTTTGAGAGAAATTGCCGAAAAGGAAATAAAGTAATATAAAAAATCTCCCGTGACGGAAACCGCCGCGGGAGATTTTGCTTGTGATAAGTGTTAATTTTTTAAAAGGGAAATAACCGTGCCTTTGTCATTTGCAAGCGCTTTGATACTGCCGTGACAGGTAAAGAACAGAACCTGCGTGTTTTCGGCATAGTCGGCAAGAAAGTTGAGAGCGGTTTCGGTTCTGCCGTCATCATATTGGCAAAGCACATCGTCGAGTAACAGCGGAAGAGCGGTATCGCCTGCCGTCAGTTTTGCAATGGCAAGGCGAAGGCTGAGTTCTGCCTGGTCGTGACTTCCCGCACTTAAATATCCGCTCTCCATCGGAACAGGAGAGCCTTTTTCTTTCACTGCAAGAGCGAGTTCGTTTGAAACCGTAACACCGGAATATTTGTTGTCGGACAGAGCGGAAAAAATCTCACCTGTCAGTCGGTTGAGTTCCGGTGCAAAGGTCTGGCGCATTTCGTCATATGCCTCCGAGAGCACCTCTTTTGCGATGTTCAGAGCCGCAAAATGTGCATCAAGCCGAGAAAGCAGTTCTCTCTTTTCCAAAATTTCTCTCTCGATTACCGAAACACCGGGGTCGTTTGAAAAAGCGGTTTTGCAGTATGTTTGATAACTTGCCAGTTGCTCATGAAGTTCGTTTGTTCGTTTCTTTGTGTTATCGAGTTGCCTCAGAAGTTCTTCTTCGGAACATTCGTCGGTGTTACTATCGTCGGGACAAAGGGCAATGCGCCGTTCAAGAGCGTCGTCGTCAAGGTCGCAAAACGTACCGGCGGAATGTTTTGCCTTGAGAGTGTCGAGTTCTCTAAAAAGCGATAGCATATAATTTGCGCTTTCCTTGGTTTTTACAGGTGATTTTGAGAGCAGGGAGTCTATGTGTTCGATTTTTGCTTTATCTTCGGAAATTTTTTTCGATTGTTCGGCATGTTTCTTTACTTTTCTCTCGTTTTCCGCGTTTTTATTAGACAGTCGCTCGTTTAAAACAGCAAAAAACGTTTCGGCTTTGTTTTTTTCACCTTCGAGTTTTGTCTTTTGTTCTTTGAGCGATAAAAGTTCGGAACGCAGTTTTTCTTTTGCCTTGAGGGCGGTTTTTTGTTTTGATGCCGATAAAAATGCCGCTGCCGTCAAAACGACTGAGGGAATTAAAAGAAAAAGAAAATGAAACAGGAAAACACTTCCGACAATACCCGTTGCCGCAAATATTCCCGCGGCGGCAAACAGCAGAGCGCTGTTTGCCGATTTGCTTTTTTCGGCGTTTTCTAGTTTTTCTTCCGAAATGGATATTTTTTCCGTCAATGCGGAAAGTTCTTTCCCGAGGGTTGCTATTCGGTTTTGCGTGTCGTCGAGTGTTCTTTCGGTGGTATCGTCTTGGTTGATATCGTCAAGCGATATGGGTTGTGTCGCATTTAAAGTTGCCAAAAGAAGGGCGCGCTCTTGCAAAAGAGAAAGTGTGTTGTCGCATTCCTCGGGTGTGACCGTTCCTATTTCGGCAAGCAGTTTCTTTTGTTTTTCGCGCAGAGAACGTTCGGCAAGAAGTGCGGCTTTTTCCTTTGTTGCTTTTTGCTTTTTTGCTCTTTCTTCCAGTTCGGCACATTGCTTTGTGAAATAGTCAATATTTTTTTCGGTTTCTGTTAGTTGTTGCTCGGCGGCAAGACGTTTTTGTTCGGTTTCTTTGGCGATTTCGAGTTTGCCGTTGAGTCCTGAGATTTCCGTTTCAATACGGTCTGCCGTACCTACTTTTCTCGGTGTCCGTATACTGCCGAGTGCTTTATCAAGTCGGCTTTTGATTTGTTCATATCCGTCGGCGGTTTCTCCCGTGCCGGCGGCAGCGGCAAGCTTGTCGGACAGTTCTTCCGAGCCACCGTCGGAAGCCGGTGGCAGACTTCCTATATATATACTGCGCTCAAACGCGCCTGCACTGAGACCGAAAAACATCTCTCCAACGTCCTTGTCAGACGGCAATTTGATAATTTTGCCGAGCGAGAGGTCGGTGAGCACGGTTTTATCGCTTTTTTTGGTTTTTCCGAAAAGTTTTTGAAGACAATAGTTTTTGCCGTCGTGCGAAAAGGTTATACTGCCGCCCATTTTTTCGCCGTCGAGAGGATCGTAGCGCTTGCGAAGATTAACGGTTAGGTCGTCTTTTTGCTTTCCGCTACCGTAAAACATAAGGCGGATAAAACTCATAATCGTGGTTTTGCCATCTTCATTGTTGCCGAATATAAGATTAAAACCTTTCGAAAAATCGAGCGAAAAATCGCACAGTTTTCCAAATCTGTCAATGTGTATATTTTCAATTATCAAATGTTTCGACCTCCCTGCCGCCGAGTGCATTAAGTCCCAAACGAAGTGCGGCGTCTAAAAGTTCGCGTTCGTCGTTTGGGCTTTTTTCAATCCGTTCGAGCATTTTGCGGACGAAAATCCCCTTTAGGGTTTGTTCGTTTTTAAGAAGTTCCAGGTTTTCTTTCGGATATGTGTTATTACGAACTTTAAGATAATATACTTTGTTTGACAGTTCGGCGGACAAAAAATGAACATCCGGAGTAAAATCACATTCACCCGAAATGCAAAGTTTAATAAGATTGTTTTCTTCGCCGCTGAGTGCGTGTTCGGCGAGTTGCAAAAGCGCACTGTTGCCTTCGGCACCTTCGGCGTTTAAAGAAATTTCTTTGTACTCGCGTGAGCAGAGGGGCAAAAATTCAAGTTCGGCTCGATTTTTGTAAACAGTGCCGCACAAAACGCCCTTCTCTCCGAGTTCGTCAAATCCCATAGGTTCGGGACATCCACAGTATGCGTATGTGACGCTGCCGCTTTTTTGCAAACCGCTTGCCTTGTGTACGTGTCCGAGCGCGATATAATCCATACCGGTGGCGAAAAGCGCTTGCGGTGTTACGGGGTTATACTGCCCGCCGCCTATGTCGGCGTGCATTAAGAGAATGTTTATTCCGTCGGTTGCCTGTGGCAGTGAAAAACTGTCGCTGTATGCTGAAGTGAAGGGTATTCCTGTGACATTTACCCCTTTGACCTCAATCGTTTCCGTCTTCTTAAAGATATGGACGTTTTCGCTCCATTCTTCGTAATAGGGTGAATTTGTGCAAAGATAGTCGTGATTTCCGGCAACAACTGCAACTGCGGTGTCGGGAATAGTGGCGAAATATGACTTTACGGTTTCAAAAAGTTCATAGGGTACGGTTTGCGTGTCAAAAAGGTCGCCTGCTATGAGTAAAAGTTCTGTTTCGCGTTTTTTACATTCGGCGGTAATACGGCCCAGCGTGGAAAGAAGTTCGCCGCGGCGTTCATCCGCCGGTCTTCCTATTGAAGAAAGTTCCGCACCGAGGTGCAAATCCGCACAGTGCATAATTTTGATACCGTTCATAAAATCATCCTCCGAATATAATTTTAACATCATACCGCAGTTTTTACAAGACCGGCTTTGTTGCAATGTTTTCGGTTTTGTGTTATATTTAATAAAACGATACTATTTTTAAAAGGAGAACAAGGATATGAACGTTAACGAAATAAAAAATAAACGTTATACCGCCATGGCGGAAACTGTTATAAAAGCGCTTGAAAGACGCGGATATGAAGCGTATTACTGTCCCGACGCCGACACGGCAAGAGAAAAGGTATTTTCCTTTATGGAAAAGGGAAGCACGGTTGCTTTCGGCGGTTCTGTAACGCTTGTGCAGACCGGAATTTCCGAACGCTTAAAGCAGGGGGATTACCGTGTTATTAACCGCGGCGGTGCAAAAACACAGGAAGAAAAGGACGCCGTAATGCGTGATACTTTTGCCGCAGATACCTTCCTTTCGAGCGTTAACGCTATGACAGAGGACGGAATAATCATAAACATCGATGGCATAGGCAACCGCGTTGCCGCGATAGCGTTCGGCCCGAAACAGGTTATTTTGATTGTCGGAATGAATAAAATTTGCGGTGATACTGCGTCGGCACGTGTTCGCGCACGCACATATGCCGCGCCTGTAAATGCCGCCCGTCTTTCGGTAAACACACCCTGTGCCGAAACGGGAACCTGTCACGATTGCAATTCGCCTGAATGTATATGTTCACAGATTGTGGAAATGCGTCGAAACAGGGTTGCGGGCAGAATAAAAGTTGTTTTGGTTGGCGAGGATTTGGGATTTTAAGTTTCGTTCTTGCAGGGGGAAACCGCCATTTTTACGCTGTTTTGTCTGTTTTTCTCTGCTTTTCGCCGAAAATCGGTATTTTCCCTCGGTTTTGCTTTTGTTTGGTTTTTCACTTTGTCGCAGGTGCAAAAACGGCATTTGACTTTTTGCGGCGTTTGTTGTATTATGATACCTATTGAATGCTGTGCATTTAAAATTTATTTTTTGAAACGGAGTTTTTGTTTTTTATGGACGGGTGGCCCGATTTATTTTTTGAACTGGCTTTGCTTTTTGTATTGATTCTTATCAATGCGTTTTTCGCAATGAGTGAGGTTGCCATTATCTCGCTCAATGACACGAAGATTAAAAAAATGGCAGAGGACGGTCACAAGGGTGCCGCAAAGGTTTTACAGTTGGTCGAAAGTCCGTCAAGTTTTCTTTCAACCATACAAATCGGCGTAACATTGGCAGGATTTATGACATCTGCCGCCGCGGCTGACAACTTTGCCGAGCCGTTGGCTAATTGGTTTGTAAGCACATTTAATATGCCCGCTGCATCGATAGGTGCTATGAAGGGTGTGTCGCTTGTGCTTGTGACGGTGATAATGTCATATTTTTCTTTGGTTCTCGGCGAACTTGCGCCGAAGCGTATTGCAATGCAGCGTGCCGAGTCAATATCCTTTAAGGTTATAGGAATTTTGCTGTTTATAAAATCGGCAATGAAACCGTTTATAAAGATTTTGTCGGTTTCGACGAATGCGATTGTACGCCTGCTCGGATATGATCCCAACGCAAACGAGGAAACGGTTACCGAAGAAGAAATTTTGATGATGGTCGATGCCGGCGAAGAAAAGGGCGTTATCGAAGAAAGTCAACAGGAAATGATAAACAACATTTTCGAGTTTGACGATATCGTCGCGTCAGACGTAATGAGTCACCGCACCGATATTGTAGCGGTTGAAATAGGCGATAGTTTTTCGGAACTTTTGGAAAAAACTGTCGATGCGGGATATTCCAGAATACCCGTTTACGAAGAAGACCTTGACAATATGAAGGGTATTATATACGTTAAGGATTTATTGCCGTATGTCGGCAAAAAAATCCCCGCAACGGTAAAAATATCCGATTTTATGAGGGAAGCCTTATTTGTTCCTGAGTCTAAGCGTTGCAGTGATTTGTTTAACGAAATGACCGAAAAACATCTTCAAATGGTTTTCGTTTGTGATGAGTACGGCGGCATTTCGGGTATTGTTACGATTGAAGATTTGCTTGAGTCTATCGTCGGAAATATGCAGGACGAATATGATGACGAAGATGAAGATATAGAGCAGGTCAATGAAACTACATTCCAAATTGACGGTACTACCGATATTGAGGAACTTGAAGAACTTTTGGGATTTAAATTTCCCGAGGGTGAGTATGATACAATAGGCGGATTTATAATGTCCGAACTCGGACGCATACCTTCCGAGGACGAACAGCCGGTTGTAGAATACGAAAATTGCCGATTTACGGTCGATTCGGTTGACGAGCGCCGTATTGAAAGCATAACGGTTGAGAAACTGCCGCCGCAAGCGGACGAAAACGAGACCGAAGAAGAAAAATAAACGCATAAAGTAATCGGGTGTCACTTTTGTGACACCCGATTACTTTGCACAAAAACGACTCCGATTTTTCGGAGTCGTTTTTGTTATTACTTATTGAGGTTTGCTTTAAGAGTTTCAAGTTGATCCTTGAGTTCCTTCGGGAGTTTATCGCCGAATTTCTTGTAGTGCTCTTCAATCTCGGCTGCTTCCTTAGACCAAACGTCCTTGTCAACATCAAGCAATCCTGCAAGAGTGTCGCGGTCGAGGTCAAGACCTGTGAGGTCGAGGTCATCAACGTTGGGAACGTAACCGATTGCGGTCTCTTTAGCGTCTGCCTTGCCTTCGCAACGGTCGATAATCCAGTTGAGAACGCGCATATTGTCGCCGAAACCGGGCCAAATGAAGTTGCCGTCATCATCGGTACGGAACCAGTTTACGTTGAAAATCTTCGGTGCCTTGTCGCCCAACTTCTCGCCCATATCGAGCCAGTGCTGGAAGTAATCAGCCATATGATATCCGCAGAAGGGAAGCATAGCCATCGGGTCGCGGCGAACAACGCCTACTGCGCCTGCGGCTGCAGCAGTTGTTTCTGAAGCCATAGCAGAACCGATGAATACACCGTTCTCCCAGTTCTTCGACTGGTAAACGAGGGGAGTGCACTTTGCACGACGTCCGCCGAAGATAATAGCGGAAATCGGAACGCCGGCACCCTTGTCAAACTCTTCGGAAATGCAGGGGCAGTTAACAGCCGGTGCGGTAAATCTGGAGTTCGGGTGAGCGGCATAGGTGGATTTGTCTGCCTTGTCAAACTTGGAAGCATCCCACTTGTTGCCCTTCCAATCGTCTGCGTTGGTCGGAAGATTTTTGTTAAGACCTTCCCACCAAACGGTGTTGTCTTCAAGATTGTGACAAACGTTGGTGAAGATGGTGTTTTTCTTTGTGGATTCAAGAGCGTTGAAGTTGGACTTTTCATTTGTGCCGGGAGCAACGCCGAAGAAACCGTTTTCGGGGTTGATGGCGTAAAGTCTGCCGTCTTCGCCTATGCGCATCCAAGCGATGTCATCACCGACAGTCCAAACCTTGTAACCCTTTTCTTTAAGATACTCGGGCGGGATAAGCATTGCGAGGTTGGTTTTTCCGCAAGCGGACGGGAAAGCAGCGGCAACATATTTAACTTCGCCCTTCGGATTCTCAAGACCCAAAATGAGCATATGTTCAGCCATCCAGCCTTCTTTCCAACCCTGATAAGATGCAATACGGAGTGCAAAGCACTTCTTTCCGAGCAAAACGTTTCCGCCGTATGCAGAGTTAACCGAGATAATGGTGTTATCTTCGGGGAACTGGCAGATGTAACGCTTTTCGGGATCAACATCGCACTTGCAGTGGAGACCGCGAACCCAGTCGTTGCTGTCGCCGAGAACGTCAAAAACGTCCTTGCTTACGCGGGTCATGATAGCCATGTTGAGAACAACATAGATAGAATCGGTAACCTCAATGCCTATCTTTGCGAGAGGAGAGCCAATCGGTCCCATGGAGAACGGGATGATATACATTGTTCTGCCCTTGTAACTTCCACGAGCGATATCGTAAAGTTTCTTATACATTTCATCGGGGTCGCACCAGTTGTTGGTAGGACCTGCGTTTTCCTTTGTCTTGGAGCAGATAAAGGTGCGGTCTTCAACACGTGCAACGTCGTTCGGCTGTGTTCTGTGAAGATAGCAGCCGGGAAGTTTTTCTTCGTTGAGTTTGATCATTTCTCCGGTTTCAACGGCAATTTTTCTGAGTTCATCAAGTTGAGCCTCGCTGCCGTCGATCCAAACAACCTCATCCGGAGTTAAAAGTTCTTTAACTTCGTCGAGCCATTTGAGTACGGTTTTGTTACTTGTCATTTTTATTATCCCCCTTGGAAATTGATAATTTTGTAACAATTTTCTCCAAATATATTATACCGCATATGAAAATTATATGCAACAGGATATTTTGTTTTTAATAAAAAATTTTCAATTTTTATACAATTAAAAAAGCGGACATCGCAAAATGTCCGCCAAAACAGTTAAAAAACTCAGATTACATTCCTTCGTACATACCGGCGTCAATCATTTTGCCGATAGCCTTAACAACTTCGTCCTTATCTTCCTTGTAGGTAACGCCGTACCACTTATCTTCGGAAGCGAGAACGTGAACGGTTTTTTCGCTGTTTTTAATAAGTGTGCCGATAACCATAGGAAGATAAAATTCGGTCTTTGGCTCGGTGATATGTTCGTCAAGGAAGAGTTTAAACTCACGCTCGAGATAATCGAATATATCGGGAGTGAGACCCCACATATTCATCGAAACAACAGTATCGGGTGCGAGTTCGACCCAGTTAACGTCGTCCTTGGTATACTTGCAGTCTTTAATCTTTGTAACCTCATCAATATCGGTGAGGATACCGTTTTCGGTCTTGCAGACACCGCGCGAAACATAGCCGTTGTCGGTGAGGGTGTTGACAAGTCTGAAACCGACCATACAATAATTGTCGGTGTTTGCTTTCAACTGCTCAAAAATCTGTTTGTATGCGTGAGGGCCGTAGTAATCGTCTGCGTTGATAACGGCAAAAGGTTCTTTTACAACGTCACGGCAGAGCAAAATTGCCTGACCGGTTCCCCAAGGTTTGGTTCTTCCGGTTTCGCATTTGTATCCGTTCGGAAGTTTATAGGTTTCCTGCAAAACATATTCAACAGGCAAAACCTTTTCTACACGAGAGCCGACAATTTCTTTAAACTCTTTTTCGATTTCTTCCTTGATTACAAAAACGACCTTTGTAAAACCGGCTTTTTTTGCATCATAAACCGAAAAGTCGAGCAACGCTTCGCCATTATGTCCGACAGGTTCCATCTGTTTAAGTCCTCCGAAACGGCTTCCCATTCCGGCAGCCATTACTACAAGTGTTGCGTTAAAACTCATTGTTCTTCATTCTCCTTTGTTTCTTTTTCGTTATCAAAACCTTCGGTGCTTTCCTTCATAAAGAGAATCTTGAAGGTCATAAACAGAAGTTTCAAATCCAAAAGCAGGGAATATTTTTCTATGTAGATAAGGTCCATATTCAACTTGTCTTTCGGCGTGGTATTATACTTTCCGTAAATCTGAGCGTATCCCGTGAGACCGCCTTTAACGCGGTGGCGAAGGTCAAACTCGGGATATTTTTCGGTATACATATAAACGTGTTCGGTGCGTTCAGGGCGAGGACCTACGAGCGACATATCGCCTTTCAAAACGTTTATAAGTTGGGGCAGTTCGTCAATGCGGCAAGCGCGAATGATTTTGCCGACCGGAGTAATACGGCTGTCGTTGTTGCTCGCGCCGCGGAAACCGTCTTTATCTGCATCGACTATCATAGAGCGGAATTTCAGCACGTTGAATATTTTTCCGTTGAGTGTAACGCGGTTTTGACGGAAGAATATCGGGCCGCCGTCACAAAGTTTTATACAAACGGCTGTTACAAGCATAATCGGACTGGCAACGATAAGCATAACAGCAGAAATCAAAACGTCCATAACACGCTTTATTATCATCTGTTCCATAGTGAGACTGTAATTTCGGCACATAAGCATTGGGGTGTCGAAAAGTTGGCTCTGGTGGGTGCTGCTTATTATTATATCGTTGGTCGAGGGAAGCATATATATACGCTTGCGTTTGGCGTAGCAGTAACGCAAAACGGCGTCTTTTTTCTCCGGATCAAAATCGCAAATGAGAACTGCAGAGTAGTTGTCAATCTCGTCCTTAACGTCACTCATCGGAATATCCTTTATCGAAAGGATTTTGTCAATGCTGTAACGTTCGGGGATTTTGGTCATCTTTTTGATTATATCATAATTCTCACTGCTGCCGTTGTATATGGCAAGAATGTGTCTTGAGTGATATATAGAAAAATAGATTGTGTTTGCACAGTATGCGTCCAATCCGACGATGATGATTTCATAAACGACGGCGCACAGTACGGGGATAACGCTCAAAATCTCACGTGCTATAAGGCAGAGTATAAAATACATAAGTGCGTTGGCGAAAACCACGGCAATGCTCATACTGTACCAAAGTTCGTGTAGTCGCAAAACGCCGATTTTAAACCCGCCGTAGAGTTTTATGAAGGTTAAGAATATAACCATAAAAGTGAAAACCACAAGCAGGTTTCCGTTTTTTGAATATAAAGCCTCGGGATATTTGTTTTGCCACATAGCGATAAATCCGAATGTGACCGAAAGGGTTATAAGCACCTTTACAAGTGCGATAACCGTCTTTCTGAATTTAAATAATACAGACATTTTTTCAACACCCTTAAAAGATTTCCGTGCGCCGGGCACACCTTTACAGCATAATAATTGTTTATAATTAAATCATATTCTATTTTAAGGTATTTGTCAAGAAGACATTGGGGGTTGTGCTGTGTTTATTTATGTAAAAGATGAGGTAAAACGCCTTAAAGAGCGGTGGCGTATCGACAAAATAAATCAAAAAAACGGTTTTTATTACGAGGTGCTTTTCAAAAACCGAGCAACACCGCACGCTGTTGCCCGCGCGGTGAAGTTGTGCGATAAAAAGAAAAATTTGCCGATAGTATGCCGTGAGGGGACAAAACTCAGTCGGCGGGAAGTGGAACGTTTTCTTGATGTTTCGGAGTATGATACGGTTTTGCTCATAAACGCATTTTCATATATCATAGCGGGCGGCGTGAGGGCGCTTGTGATAGATGAAACGGGTGATTTGTGCGACAGACTGCGTCTGCCGCTTTTAAGCGTAAAAACGCTTTATGTTTTAACGCGACGACCCGATTTATACGAAAAGGCAAATGAGCGGTCATTACGTACTGTGGGAAGCGGTGTGATTATTCTCGAAGATGTTTCCGACTGCATACATTTTGATGCTGTTTTAATGCCGAACGGCACAAAAGGGTTTGGTCGCAGACCATCTTGTTTTGCGGTTTTCGGCAAAGGTGGATATATGCCGTGCGGAGAGAGTGTGCATTATAATGGGAACACATACGAGCGGCGGCTTGCGGCGGCAATGTATATGTGTTTTGGTGATAAAAAGTCGGAACTGTGTCTGCCGTCAATGCTTTTCTGCGACAACAGGAAAATATCGCCCGAAGGATTGAAAAACAGGCTTGACAGCCGCCGTATGGACGGCTTATAATGTGACTGTAATACTCAACAGGGGGATATCTTTATGGATATTTCGGAGATTGATAAAAATTTGACGGTATGTGTCGCCCTGCCCGAGGATTTAAAATGGTTCGATATTTTCGATGAACCCTTTAAACTTTACGGTATAATGCCGGATGAGGACGGTTTTTGTCGTCTGCCGGCAGAACTTGCAAAGGGTATAAGTCCCGCGTTGTACGAGTTGTCACGCAATACTGCGGGTGGAAGACTGCGTTTTAAGACCGATTCACCATATATTGCAATCAAGGTAAAAATGGGGCAATGTGCCGCGTTTTCGCATATGGCGTTTATCAACAGCGCGGGGTTTGATTTGTATGAAAACCGTGCTGTCGGCAGTCGATTTAGGGGCTCCTATGTTCCGCCTGTCGATGTTTCTGTTTCGTATGTTTCCGCCGTATACACCGGTGAGGGCGGTTTGCGAGATTACACGCTTAATTTTCCGTCATACGGCTCACCCCTGTATGTTTCGGTCGGACTCAAAGCCGGTTCTCGGCTTTCGAAAACCGACGGCTACCGAAACGAAAAACCTGCCGTATTTTATGGTTCTTCCATAACACAGGGAGGCTGTGCATCACGTCCGGGTATAATATATCAAAACTATATATCGCGGAAATATAATTTGGATTATATAAATCTCGGCTTTTCGGGAAACGGACTTGCCGAGGACTCTGTTGTTGAATATATGGCGGGACTTGATATGTGCGCTTTTTTTTCGGATTACGACCACAACGCTCCCGATGTTGAATATCTTTCAAAGACGCATTACAAAATGTATGAAAGGATACGTTCGGTACACGGCGATATACCTTATGTTATGCTTTCAAAACCCGATTTTGAAAATGACCCAAACGCGTATCTGCGTCGAGAGGTCGTTTTCGAGAGTTATATGCGTGCTGAAAAAGCAGGCGATAAAAACGTTTATTATATAGACGGACAGCGCCTTTTCGGCGGTTCGGACAGAGGGGAGTGCACGACCGACGGTTGCCACCCGAACGACCTCGGAATGTATCGTTTTGCCGATGCGGTTATCGGACAGTTGGAAAGTATTGGAAAGGTTTGTTAATTTAAGTTTTAAATAACTTGTATAAAAAGAAAAGGAGTGGAAAAAATGACAGAGGAATACAATCCGGATATTGTAACTTTGACAGACGACGAGGGAAAGGAATACAGTTTTGAAATTCTTGACGCCGTTGAAACGGACGAAAGCCGCTATCTTGCGCTTTTGCCGGTTTACGAAGACCCGAAAAAAGTGCTTGACGATGACGGTGAACTTGTTATTGTCAGAGTCAGTGAAGAAGACGGAGAAGAATTTTTTGAAGAGATTGAGGACGACGATGAGTATGAAACTATTGCCGATGCCTTTATAGACCGACTTCAGGATTACTTCGAAATCGACGAAAAGTAAATATTAAAAAACATCCTGCTCTGTTCGCGGACCGTTGCTTTTATAACCCTACAAGTTTTTAAATAGGGAGCTGTTCTTTGACGGCAGGCTTGCAGACCTCCCGCCTTGGCTTTGACCGATGTGCGGAAGAAGGGAGCGCGAAACCGTCTCGGTGGCACCCACCTGCCATTTGCAGGTTATCATCAGCACAATTACGGCAGAGCGGGATGTTTGTTTTACACACCCAATATTTATTTTAGACAGTTTACAAATAACTAAGAATATTTTACAATAATGTAAAATAATGGTAAAAAGTAGGGAGGGTTGTCAATGAAGGCAACCGGAATTGTAAGACAGGTTGATAAACTCGGACGCGTTGTTATTCCAATGGAGATACGCAAAAAATTTGACATTATCGACGATCAAGACAGTTTTGAGATTTTTGTTGAGGAAGATAAGATAATTCTCAAAAAATATCAGCCCGGCTGTTTGTTCTGCGGCGAGACCGATGGTACGGTAACGCTCAAAGGACATATTGTTTGTAGGGAATGTTCAAAAAAACTTTCCGAAATGACAGCGGGCGATTTTTAAGACGAATATAATACATAAAAAGCAGGTTGCCATAATGCAAAACGGCAACCTGTAAATATTTGTGAATATAAATACCCCGACAGGTTTTTATCTGTCGGGGTAAACTGTTTTTATTCCTGTGTGGCGATTGCTATTGAAAGTTCTTTGAGTTGTGCTTCGTCAACAGGTGAGGGAGCACCGCTCATAAGTTCGCTTGAGGTTGCAACCTTCGGGAATGCCGTTACATCACGTATCGACTCGCAACCGAGCAGAGTCATACAAAGTCGGTCAAGACCAATTCCCATACCGCCGTGCGGGGGAGCACCGTAGCGGAAGGCATCGGTGAGAAAACCGAACTTGCGGTGAGCATCTTCGTCCGAAAGACCGAGCGCCTTGAACATACGGTTTTGAAGGTCGGGGTCGGTTATACGTATCGATCCGCTGGAAAGTTCAATACCGTTCATTACAAGGTCATATGCCTTTGCGAAAACCTTTTCGGGGTTTGTGTCGAGGAAAGGAATACATTCGTCAAGCGGAGCGGTGAAGGGGTGGTGCATTGCGTCCCAGTTGCCGGTTTCTTCGTTGTATTCAAAGAATGGGAATTCGGTTATCCAAAGCGGTTTATAGGTGTTAGGAATGATGTCAAGCAGTTTTGCAATCTGCAAACGCAGAGCGCCGAGCACCGAAAGTGCCGTCTTTTTGCGGTCGGCAATTATCAAAACAACGTCGCCCTTTTCGGCACCCGTTCGGTTATATATAGCCGACATTTCGTCCTCGGTCATAAATTTTGCAAAGGAGCAGACAGGAGTGTCATCAACCCAACGAATAAAAGCAAGACCGCGAGCACCGATACCGCGGCAATACTCCGTGAGTTTGTCGATTTCTTTGCGGGTTAGTACAGTTGCAGCGTTTTTAGCTGTGATAGCCCTAACGGTTCCGCCGTTTTTAACGGTGTCGGCAAACACACCGAAACCGCAGTTTTCAACAATATCGGACAAATCTTTAATCTTCATATCAAAGCGAGTGTCGGGCTTGTCCGAGCCGTACTGTTCCATAGCCTCGGTATAGGTGAGACGGGGAATATCACCGAGTTCGATATCCAAAATTTCTTTAAACAGGCGGCGCAAAAATCCTTCACCGATTTGAAGAACGTCTTCGGTTTCGACAAAAGACATCTCAAGGTCAATCTGAGTAAATTCTGGCTGACGGTCGGCACGAAGGTCTTCGTCGCGATAGCAACGTGCAATCTGCATATAACGGTCAAAACCCGAAACCATAAGCAGTTGTTTATACATCTGGGGCGATTGCGGAAGTGCAAAGAAACTGCCGGGGTGAACACGCGATGGAACAAGATAGTCACGTGCGCCTTCGGGTGTGGATTTTATAAGGGTTGGCGTTTCAATTTCGATAAAGCCGTTCTCATCAAAATAATCACGTGCGATTTTTGCGATTTTATGTCGCATTATAATGTTGTTCTGCAAAACCGGACGGCGCAGGTCGAGATAGCGGTATTTAAGGCGCAAATCCTCTTTAGCGCCGGTATCATCCAAAATTTCAAACGGCGGTGTTTCGGCACAACCGAGTATTGAAAGTTCCGTAACTTCGATTTCAATTTTTCCTGTGGGAATTTCGTTGTTTACCGAGGAACGCTCGCGAACAACGCCCTCTGCCATAAGTACAAATTCCGAACGTACGGCAAACGCTTTTTCGAAAATTGCACGGTCGGTTTTATCGTCAAAAGCCAACTGAACAATGCCGGTGCGATCGCGAAGGTCAATAAATATAAGTTGACCGAGGTCGCGTTGACGCTGAACAAATCCGGAAACGATAACCTGTCTTCCGATATCCGACTCTCTGAGCGTACCGCAATAGTCGGTGCGCTTTCTTCCGTTCATTCTGTCAAGTTTCATAATAAAAGACTTCCTTTCTAAAAAGCGGCGTTGGTTATACCCTCAAGCATTTCCGAGGATTTAAGTTCATAAAGCGTGTCGCATATTTTATCAAGAGAAAATTCGCAAGTTTCTCCGGTTTTCATATTTTTAATCTTTGCTTTGCCTGCCGCAAGTTCGTCATCACCGAGTACAACGGTATAGCAAGCACCGATTTTATCGGCATATTTCATCTGTGCTTTAAGACCTCTGCCCGTAACATCGGTGAGTGCGGAAAAGCCCTCATCGCGCAGAGCCTTGCAAAGAGCCGTGGCTTTAAGCGCGGCGGCACTGCCCATGGGTGCTAAATACACATCGGCTGACTGTACGGCGGGAAATGGTGCGTTTTCGGCTTCCATAATCATCAAAAGGCGTTCAATTCCCATTCCGAAACCGAGTGCGGGGGTTGCCTGTCCGTGCATTTGTTCAACAAGACCGTCATATCTGCCGCCGCCGCAAACCGTAGACTGTGCGCCAAGACTGTTTGAAACAAACTCGAAAACTGTTTTGGTGTAATAATCCAATCCGCGAACAATTCTGCCGTCGATTTCGTATTCCGTACCGGCGGAATCAAGGTGCTGTTTTACACCTTCAAAGTGCTTGCGGCAGTCATCGCAAAGATAGTCGAGCATATAGGGCGCATCGGCGGCAATAGCCTTGCATTCGGGCGATTTGCAGTCGAGTATACGCATAGGGTTGCGTTCAAGACGCTCCAAGCAGGTGTGGCAAAGACTGTCTTTTTTTGAATTGAAGTATTCTTTCAGTGCGTTGTGATATTTTTTGCGGCATTCGGGACATCCGATAGAGTTGATGTGAAGTTTATATGAGGAAAGTCCCAAGGAGCGCAAAAGCGTATCGGCAAGGAGAATAACCTCGGCATCGGCGGCAGGGTTTTGCGCGCCGAAACATTCAACACCGAACTGATGAAATTCACGAAGTCTGCCCGCTTGCGGTTTTTCATAGCGGTAGCATCCGCCGATATAGCAGACTTTAAGCGGCATAGAACCGGAAAGCAGACCGTGTTCGATAACCGAACGAACGACGCCTGCGGTAAGTTCGGGGCGGAGTGTTATAGAACGGTTTCCTTTATCAAGGAAAGTATACATTTCCTTTTGAACAACGTCGGTAGTGTCACCAACGCTTTTTGTGAAAACTTCGGTATGTTCGAAAACCGGAAGTCTGATTTCGCCGAAACCGAATTGTGCGGCGGTTTCAAGCATTTTCTTTTCAACATAGTGCCATTTAGCGCTGTCGGAGGGAAGAATATCATTAGTTCCCCTCGGCGCTTTGTTTATCTCTGCCATTGCAATTCTCCTTTATAAAGATATAAAATGACCCCGTCCGAAAGGGACGGGGTCAACCGTGGTACCACCCTAGTTTAAAGACCTGCGGAGGTCTTCCTCTCTTCCTTAACGCGGAAAATACGGCCTTTGCGGCGGTGCTCGACAGATGTCTTCGCACAAATACCGCCGCAGTGCTCTCAACCGTGACACCGCTCTCTGTAAGGCGTGGCTTTTGTGTTACTCCTTCTGCTTCACAGCACAGAAAATATTTTTTATTTTGCGGTCTTCAAAACGTCACGCCAATCAAGGTCGCCGCGTTCAAGACCGTGTATTAAAACCTCTGCCGTTGCGATGTTGGTCGCAATTGGAATGTTGTGCATATCGCAAAGGCGGAGAAGTTCGGCTTCGTCCGGCTCGTGCGGTTTGCGGTTTGATGGGTCACGGAAGAGGAGCAAAAGGTCAATCTCGTCATAACTTATTCTTGACGCGATTTGCTGTGCGCCGCTCTTTCCGCTCATAAATTTGTTTATGTTAAGACCGGTTGCCTGTTCAACAGTCTTTCCCGTAGTACCTGTTGCCATAAGTGTGTGATGGCTCAATATTCCGCAGTATGCAATGCAAAACTGTACCATCAGTTCTTTTTTTGTGTCGTGTGCAATCAATGCTATGTTCATAGCCTTCACTTCCCCTTCTGTATTTTTTTTATTTTCGGCAGTCGAACCTCATAACCGTATATGCGTTTTGCAATACGTTCAAAAGCCTTTACCGTTTTTCCTTTTTTATAAAACTTGCCCTGTTTTTGCATTGCCGCACGAGTGTCGAACGGAACAACGCCGAGCAATCGACAGCCCGAGCAGTCAATCATATCGTCAATTCCGCCGAATAGACCTTTTTTGATAAGGCGGCGGTCAAATTTGTTTATGATAAGACGGCAAACACAGCCGAACTCTCCGAGAGCGGATGCCATAGCGAAACTGTCGCGCATACCGATGCGGTCGGCAGTCGTAACGACGGCAAAATCCGTGATATCGCAAATCTCTTTGCAAAACGGAAAAGAAACACCCGCTGGAAAATCGAGAATAATATAATCGTATTCCTTTGCCGATAAAAGCATATTGCAAAGGGCAGTGCCGTCAATAGCACAACACTCCGACGGTGCGGCAAGCACAAAAAGTCCTTCTGCGAGATTGCTTTTGAGAACGGCGTCTTCAATCGGTTTTCCGTTAAGTACGTCAAAAAGGTCAAAAACCAGACGGTCGTCAACGCCGGTCATAATATCAAGACAGCGCAGTCCCGCGTCAAGGTCGACAAGTAAAACCTTTTGTCCGCTTTTGCACAGTGCAACGGCAATACCGACAGCGCAGGTCGATTTTCCAACGCCGCCCTTGCCAGATGTTACGGCAAGAATCCTTTTCATTACACTGTACCTCCCAAGCATTTTAACACAATGATTTTTTAAAGTCAATTCCGTGTTTGTGATAAAACGGCAAAAAATCAAAAAACCTACTATTTAAGAGGGGTATTTACACCGCTCTCAACATATTTTTCTTCCTGATTGAAGAAATAGGCATCCATAATAGCCTTCATAACCGAGCCGCTGGTATAACTCGATGCACCGTGTTCGATAACAACGGCAACGGCGATTTCCGGATTGTCAAACGGAGCAAAGGCAACAAACACGTTATGGTCTGAGCCGCTGTCGGTCTGCGATGTTCCGGTTTTTCCGCCGATTTTTATAGGATAGTCACCGAAAACGCGGCTTCCCGTACCGTCTTCGGTAACCGAGAGCATTCCGGCTTTGATGATATTAAGCACATCGTCTCTGATTTCGACCTTGTTTAAAACGGTCGGTTCGTTTTCATAATAGGTGTCTGCAAGGTCATAGGATACGATGCGGTTTACAAGGGTCGTTTTATAGCGCGTTCCGCTGTTTGCAATCGTCGCGGTAGCCGAGCAAATTTGTATCGGTGTAAAGGCATTGTGCTGACCTATTGCAACCTGTATTGTATTGCCGGCAAACCAACCCGAAGAAGCATCATCGAGAAGCCCTGCCGATTCATAAATTTCAACACCGGTCTTTTCACCGAAACCGAACTGTTTTAAATATGAGTTGACGGTGGAAATGCCCATTCGTCTTCCGAGTTCGTAGAAAAAGAAGTTGCAGGATTTCGAAAGTGCGGTTACAACGTTTATAGAGCCGTGATGTCCCATACAAGATGGCGTAAATCCCGAACTTTGATAATATGTGTATACCCTCGTACAGCGTATTGTTTCATCGAGGGTGAGGTTTCCTGTTTGCAGTGCCGCTATACCGATTATCGGTTTTATCGATGAACCGGGGGGATAAATACCCGCAAGGGAGCGGTTTGTCAGCGGGCTGTTTTTTGCCTTGACGAGTTCGTTATATTTGCTGAAATAATCGTTAACGTCAAAGGTGGGATAGTTTGCCGCGAGTAATACTTCGCCTGTTTTAATGTCTATTGCAACGGCGGCGCCGCCGGTTGCCGTACCGCCTGTACTGTTAAGGTTTGTGATAAGCGTTTCCAAGGCATTTTGTGTACTGCTTTGGAGATTTTTATCAAGAGAGAGCACAACTGTCTTTCCGGGAACGGGTTCTTTTGTTATTTCGGTGGAGATAATATTGCCGTTGCCGTCGAGCGTGTATGTTATCTCGCCGTCGGTTCCGTGAAGATATTCTTCGTATTTTGCTTCAATTCCGGTTATGCCGATTTTGTCGCTGTATGAATAACCCTTGTCTCGCAGAGTTTCCCAATCATCGGCATTCATAGAGCCAACCGTGCCGATAACATTGGAAGCGAGCGTTCCGTTAACATATTCACGTACCGGAACGGTGCTTATGTTTATTCCTTTTATCATAAAACCCGACTCCGAAACGCGTAGCATAAGTTCCTCGGGTATATCGGCGGCAAAAGTATAGGGGTTTGCTATTGAAAAGTTTGCGATTTCCATAGTGTAGCGCACGCCCATAATTTTGCGTTGCAAGGTACTGTCTAGTCCCTCAAGCGAATAGCGTTTGACAAGCAGAGTAAAGCAGTCCTCAGCGGTGGCATAATGCGCGGCGTTTAAGGTGTTGAGAAGTGCTTTTTTTGCAGTACCGTCATCAGTAAAATCAAAGGGGCTTTCCTTTGCAAGGGGAAGGTCATCCTCCCACTCGACGGAGTATTCCTCAAGCAGGGACATCATAGTTTTTATCGTATCGTTGAATTTGTCTTTTTCAAGATATGCACGGTTGAAAACGATATCGTAACCGTTGCGGTTGGCGGCAAGTTGCCTGCCGTAGCGGTCAAGAATTTCGCCGCGTGCCGCTTTGATAATAGCCGTGCGGGAATATGCTCCCTTTGCCTGTGCGCTGTATAGTGAGGCATTTACAAGTTGGTAATCGACCATTTTAAAGGAATAAAAAACAAGCACAGCCGCCAAAAGGAGGGCCAATACGATATGGTGCTTTGAAAAAGCCCTTTTTTTGTTGACTGCCATATTTTTCTCTCCTTAGTGTACGGTCAGCCGTTTTGACATAAACCGCACAAGATAATAAAACGGTAATATAAAAAGCGAGGTGTAAATTGCCGACATAAGGCTGTAATTTACAAAATATCTGAAAACAAAATCTCTGCCCGAAAACACGTAAAAGAAAAGCCACTTTGCCGTAAAATAAGCAAGACTCGAGAAAACAGACAAAACGAGTGCGGAATAAATATTGTTATTGACGTAATAAGAGGATAAAAGTCCGCAGATACAGCCTATGAGCGCAAGTGCAACGAGATTGAAACAAAAGGAATTGGCGGCGGTTATATCAAGCAAAATTCCGAGAAAACCGCCGAACACCAAACCTGCCCATTCGCGTGACGTCATAGCAACCGCAACGGTCAGCGGCAATAAAAGCATAGGGTGTGCCGTGGCGATTTGAAGTGTCATAAGTCCTGTGCTATCAAGCAGATAAAGCAAGAATGCAAACAGTGCGGCAAGAAGATAAAAACCTTGAGTGTGTTTTGCCGTTTTCATTGCTGTTCACCGCTTAAATTCGTCTGACCCGAAAAATATGTTATTATCATCATTTCTCTCAGGTCGTCAAAAGCGACTGCCGGTGTTATGTCGGCATATATCGCACTGTTATAGTCTGTTCCGATTTCCGTTACCGTGCCGATAAGCATTCCCGAGGGGAAAACACCGCCGCCCGAGGTGACTATGTAATCGCCTATGGCAACACTGCACGAACGTGAAAGATTTGAAAGTCTTGTGCAACTGTTTTCCAACGCTTCAACCGTGCCGCAAGTTATGCCGGCATCGCCTGTGCGGCGGTCGAGCGAAGCTATACTTATATCGGGACTGAGCAGTGTGGTGACCTTTGAGAAAGATGCACCGACCTGTGAAACATATCCGACAAGACCCTCTGCGGATATGACGGGGTCATAAAGCGAAACGCCGTGTAGACTGCCCTTGTTTACTGTGAAAGAGCCGAACGGGTCATCGGTATCGCGCGCAATTACTACAGTTTCTTCAAACTGATAATCGGTGTGACTGTCCTTGATTTCAAGATACTGTTTTAAAAATTCGTTTTGCTGTTTTGCTTCGGCATAGTCTATAAGCGAATTTGTGAGTTCGTTAATTTGAGAGCGAAGTTCGGCGTTTTCGCGGGCAAGTTTTTCGTTGCCGTTGATTTTTTCGTTCCAATCTTCAAAAAAATCGGAAACCGAGGTAAACGCCGACTGAAACGGTGCTACGACCGAGCCGAATATACTTGATTGCGGCGAAATAACGCCACCCACAACACGCGCGAGGACGGATATTATTATCAATATTGAAAGTACGGTTGCCGCAATTTTAAAACGGCGGCTTTTGAAAAAATATCGCATTATCTCACCTGCGGTTAAAAATGTGTCGGTTTAAATCAGCGGAACTTTCTTCCGCGGTTGTATACATAACTGTTGAATGTTGCACCCTCAAGGCGTTTTGCCGTGCCGAGTACAACACAGTCAAGCGGGTTGTCCGCAATGCGTACGGGCATATCGGTTTCGGAACTGATAAGTTCGGAAAGGCCGCGAAGCAGTGCGCCGCCGCCTGTGAGGGTTATGCCGGTATCGATAATATCGGCGGCAAGTTCCGGCGGGGTTTTTTCAAGCGTACCCCTTATCGCATCGATAATGCTGGCAAGGGTGTCGCTCATAGCCTCTCTGACTTCGGCGGCGGAGATGATAACGTTTTTCGGAAGTCCGTCAACAAGGTTTCTTCCCTTAATCTCAACACTGCCTTCTTCCTCGTACGGAACGGCAGAGCCGATATCGATTTTAAGTTGTTCGGCGGTGCGTTCACCTATAAGCAGATTGTATTTTTTGCGGACATAGGCAACAATTGCTTCGTCAAGGTCATCGCCCGCGATACGAACCGACTGCGCCGTTACGATATCGCCCAAAGATATAACTGCAACTTCACTTGTGCCGCCGCCGATATCAACGACCATACTGCCTGTTGCATCGTCAACCGGCAAACCCGCACCGAGCGCCGCCGCCATAGGCTCTTCGATAAGGTCAACTTCGGTAGCACCCGCCTGTTTTGCTGCATCGTAAACCGCACGGCTTTCAACCTCCGTTACGCCTGCCGGAATACAGATTATAACACGCACGCGCGAAAAGAAAGAACCTTTCAGCGCCTGTTTAATAAAACGTTTGAGCATTGCGGCGGTAACGTCGAAATCGGCAATAACGCCGTCTTTAAGCGGACGAACTGCGACAATAGAACCGGGGGTGCGGCCTATCATCTCTTTCGCCTCTCTGCCGACGGCACGAACCTCGTCGTTGCGAACATCGTATGCAACGACCGACGGCTCACGCATTATAATATCTTTTCCTTTTATACAAACAAGCGTATTGGCAGTACCGAGGTCGATACCCATATCTCTTGTGAACATCAAAACACATCCTTTGAAAAAATAGTATGTCCCGAAACGGCTTTAATTGTCGGGGACATAGAAAGAAATTGCGGAATGAAGATTTTTAATCGTAAATTCATCATGCGAGGGGAATGCCTGCTCGCCGTCAAGCGTCCAAGGGGTATCTCGGTCGGTTTTAACGGTGAGTTGTGAAGTGCGGAAAAAGTACAAATTCGGGTTGTTGAAATCACGTTTAAGTATACACGAAAGAATTTGGTTGAGTTGGACAAGGTTTTCGGGTTTCTTGATAAGCAATACTTCAAACATACCGTCGTTGAGTTTTACGATAGACTCGTCAAGTTTTATTATTCCGCCGACCGAAAGCGAATTTGACACCGATCCGAAAAGGAAGTCGCCCTCAAACTCGTCGCCGTCGTGAACAAAAGACATATGGCACGGTTTTATGTTTGTGAGACTTTTTATTCCCTCTATTATGTATGCCGCCTGACCGAGAACGTTTTTAATCTCCTGCGGTGCGGAATACGATGCGTCGGTAAATGCGCCGAAAGATGCGGTATAGGTGAAATATTTTTTATCAAACAGACCTATATCCAGCGGAATGATTTTGCCGTGTGTGATATCTTTTGCCGCGTCGACCATATTGCGCGAAATGTGAAGACCGCTTGACCATTCGTTAAGCGTTCCCGCGGGGACATATCCGAGACGGTA
Source organism: uncultured Eubacteriales bacterium (assembly GCA_964566175.1). GTDB lineage: Bacteria > Bacillota > Clostridia > Oscillospirales > Acutalibacteraceae > SIG589. Next base: position 38,395 of record CAZMHU010000003.1, on the reverse strand, counting down.
GCGGTTTTCGTTTTGCATCATTCCGGCAATAACCTCATTAAGAGTGCCGTCACCGCCGCAACAAATTATGGTTGTGTATTCGTCACCGAGGGCGCGTACAACACGTGTCGCATCACCGCGGCATTTTGTGGGATATACCGTAACGACATAACCCGAGTCCGAGAGGACTCGAACAATATCGAGTAGATTGTTTTTGAGTTTTAACGTACCCGAACACGGATTGGCAATCAAAAATATTTTTTCCATAATTCCGCCTCCAAAGCATATATATAATCATTATATATATAATGGGGATATTTTTCAAGGACTTAAAATAAAATTTACAAATAAAATTGCCGGCACTCAACAACTTGAAAAGTGCGGGTGAAAATGTTATATTGAAAAAGAAAAATCCGCCAGGAGTTGATGCACGTGATATTTCTTTTTACAGCCATCATAGTTTTACTGCTTGCTGTTTTCTTAACAGCGCCGTCCCTTCGCCGACATTCGGGAAAAGATGGCATAAACGGCAGATATATAGCGCACAGGGGACTTCACGGTGCAGATACGCCGGAAAATTCGCTTGCCGCGTTCCGTGCCGCCATCAAGCGTGGGTATATGATTGAAAACGATATTCACATCACGGCGGACAACAATGTTGTTGTGTTTCACGATTATAATCTTTTGCGTATGTGCGGTGTTGATAAGCGGGTAGAGGAGTGTACGCTTGACGAACTGAAAAAATACAACCTTTTGGGAACGGGCGAAAAAATACCGACCCTTGAAGAATGTTTGCGCGAAGTGGACGGCAGAGTGCCGCTGCTTATCGAGTTTAAAACCGAAAGTTTTAAAGACTGTAAACGGTTGTGTGCCGCGGCAGACCGGTTACTGTCAAACTACCGTGGGGAATACTATGTTCAGTCGTTTTTTCCGCCGGTGCTTTACTGGTACAGAAAGAACAGAAAAAGCGTTTGTCGGGGTCAACTCTCAACACCGATAGGCAACAAACCGTTTTACAAAAAACTGATGGGTTGGCTTTGCTACAACTTTATTTCTCGCCCCGATTTTATATCGTACGATTTCAGGGGATCAAAAAATCCGATGTTGTGCCTTGCGGTGTTTTTGGGTGCAGTGCCGGTTTGTTGGACGGTGAGAAGTGATACGGAACTCGAAAAATCACGCGGCAGTTTTAAGGCATATATTTTCGAAAATTTTATACCGAAATAATAAAGCGGCTGTTTTGTAACAGTCGCTTTAAAAAGTTTATTTTTCGGTAATTTTCTCGGTTCCGCCCATATACGGTTGTAATGCCTTTGGTATGCGTACGGAATATTTTTCTCCGTCAAATTCAAGATTGTTTTCAAGCAGAGCAATCAACATTCTCGGCGGAGCAACAACGGTGTTGTTAAGGGTGTGTGCAAGATATTTCTTGCCGTCCTCACCGCGAACGCGTATTCCCAAACGACGAGCCTGTGCATCACCGAGGTTGGAGCAGGAGCAAACCTCAAAATATTTTTGCTGTTTCGGACTCCAAGCCTCAACGTCATAGGACTTAACTTTCAGGTCTGCGAGGTCGCCGGTGCAACATTCGAGTGTGCGTACCGGAATATCGAGCGAACGGAACAACTCAACCGAGTAACTCCACATTTTGTTGAACCAGTCCATACTTTCTTCCGGTTTGCAGATTACAATCATTTCCTGTTTTTCAAACTGGTGTATACGGTAAATTCCGCGCTCCTCAATTCCGTGAGCGCCCTTTTCCTTCCGGAAACAGGGAGAATAACTTGTGAGTGTCAACGGCAGGTCGGTTTCGGGGGTTATGGTGTCGATGAATTTTCCAATCATCGAATGTTCCGATGTTCCGATAAGATAAAGGTCTTCGCCCTCGATCTTATACATCATAGCGTCCATTTCTTCAAAACTCATAACACCTGTTACAACGTTTGAACGAATCATAAAGGGCGGAATGCAGTAGGTGAAACCTTTGCTTATCATAAAGTCGCGTGCATAGGCGGTAACGGCGGAGTGCATACGTGCGATATCGCCCATAAGATAGTAAAAACCTTCGCCCGCAACACGTCCAGCGGCCTCTTTGTCGATGCCGTTGAACTTTGCCATAATATCGGTGTGGTAGGGAATTTCAAAATCGGGAACGGTCTTTTCGCCAAACTGCTCAACCTCAACGTTTTCGCTGTCGTCCTTTCCGACCGGAACGGAATTGTCAACGATGTTGGGTATTTTCATCATAACTTCTTTGAGTTGTGAGGTGTATTCGTCTTCGAGTTTTTCGAGTTCCGCAAGGCGTGCTGCCTGTTCGCTTACGAGTTTTTTCTTCTCTTCCGCCTCTTCACGCTTGCCCTGTGCCATCAAAGCGCCAATCTGTTTTGAAACGGCGTTGCGGTTTGCACGCAGGGTATTAGCCTCGCTGTTGGCGTCACGCTTTTTTTCGTCAAGTGCAATAGCCTCGTCAACTAAGGGAAGTTTGCTGTCCTTAAACTTCTTTTTTATGTTTTCTTTAACAATATCGGGATTTTCTCTGACAAATTTGATATCTAACATTATACATCCTCCAAAAAGCCTACTTGTTTTTAAAGTTTACCACATATTTCGGTTTAATACAAGTAAAAAAGCACTCTTTCGAGTGCTTTTTCGGTGTTTATTCAAAAATTTTGGCAATAACCGGAACAATTTCCTTTATTACGGTGTTTGTGGTGTTGACGCAGAGGTCATAATTGCTCTTGTCGCCCCACTGATAACCTGTGTAGAAATTGTAATATTTTTCACGGTTGCGGTCAACGCTTTTAATCCTGCGTTTCATCTGTTTTTCTGTGAAGTTTTCGCCCTCATCCGCGCGATTCATACAACGACTTATTCTGCTGTCGATGTTTGCGTGAACAAACAGGCGGAAAGGTTTCATATCGCGCAAGATATAGTCCGCACAACGGCCGACTATAACACAGTTTGATTTTTCGGCGAGTTCTTTCAATATATCGCTTTGTGCCTTATATACCGACTGAACCTGTTTAAAGGTGTAGTCCTCGGCAATGGCGATACTGTGACCTACTGTGATAGGGTAGAGATGGTGGGGAGTACGTTCGACAATCTGTTGAACGTATTCTTCGGAGAGCGAGGTGTGCTTGGAAATTTCTGTTATTATTTCCTTGTCGTAATATTCGTAGCCGAGTTGCTCCGCAAGGCGTCTGCCGAGTTCGCGTCCGCCGCTTCCGAATTCACGTCCTATGGTTATTATTTTGTTCATAAAAATCCCCCTATGCTAATTATTCATGTTTAAAGGTCGGAACCGCTCTCTTCAGTGCCGCAACAACTTCATCCGGATTGTTGGTTTTTGCGGCGTCTGTCAAAGTGTTGAGTTCCTGCCTGAAGATTTTGGGGTCGATGGAAATTTGATTTCCGATGAATATGCTCTTGTTTTTGGTGGATTTGAGTCCCTCTTCGTCCATCAGCAGTTCTTCAAACAATTTCTCTCCAGGACGCAGACCGATAAACTCAATCGGCATTTCTTCATAAGGCTTGTAACCGTAAAGTTTTATAAGATTTTCCGCAAGCGTGGTTATCTTAAACGGTTCGCCCATATCAAGAACAAAAATTTCTCCGTTGTTTGCCATTGCACCGGCTTCGAGAACCAGCGAAACTGCCTCGGGTATTGTCATAAAATAACGTATAATGTCGGGGTGTGTGACGGTAACGGGGCCGCCGTTCTCAATCTGCTTTACAAACAGCGGTATTACCGAACCGTTAGAGCCCAAAACATTTCCGAAACGGACGGTGACAAAACTCGTATCTGTGCCGTAGTTTTGTGCCATATACTGCATTATCATTTCGCAGAAACGCTTGGTCGCACCCATTACGTTTGTGGGATTAACGGCCTTATCGGTCGAAATGAGAACCATTTTTTCGATTTTGTATTTTCTTGCAAGGTGGGCAACGTTGTAAGTTCCCTGAATGTTGTTTTTAACCGCCTCTTCCGGGTTATGCTCCATAAGCGGAACGTGTTTGTGTGCGGCGGCGTGGAAAAGAATATCGGGTTTGTACTTTTCGAATATAAGCCGCATTTTTGCGTTATCGCGGACAGAGGCTATTTCGGTTGCGATGATGTCGCCGTAGCCGTCGCGAATAAGTTCTTGCTGAATGTCATATGCGTTGTTCTCGTAAATATCCACCATTATAAGGCGTTTTACGCCGCATTTAACGACCTGACGGCAAATCTCCGAACCTATCGAGCCGACACCCGTTACCATAACGGTTTTGCCTTTTGAGTATTTTATAAAGTCGGAAGAGTCCATATCGACCGTGTCACGACCCAAAACGTCGGTCACGTTGATTGTGCGTGACTGCGGCAAGAAACGAACGTTTTCTTTAAGGTTAAGCAGTGAGGGCACAACTTTTATTTCGCAATCGGTAGTTGTGCAAAGCGAAAGAATTTTCTTTTTTTTGTCCTCGTCACAGGAAGGAATGGCAAAAATAATGGTCTTAATATCATACTTTTTGCAAATCTCCGGTATCAGCACGGTGGGGCCGATTATCGGTACACCTTCAATGCGGCGATCCTGCATATGCGGGTCGTCATCGACAAAGCCGATAGGCAGAGAGTCGTCGGTCTCGGAGAGGAGAAGTTCTTGCAAAATGTGCATTCCGGTAAATCCCGCGCCGATGATAAGGGTTGGCTTGGATCTTTGCTTGTTGCGTGTCATTTGCAGGCGGTTTACCATATAACTGCAAACTATGCGTTCGGTGCATACCGTGAATACCGACAAAAAATAGAACAGTGCAAAGAAAGCAATGGGAAAATCAATTCCGAAAGCACAGCATATCAGTGCCGCCGCGGCAACACCAAAGGTTATTCCGCAAACAATACGTAAAAGTTCACCCGCACGTGCAAACCGCAAAACAATTTGGTAGGTTTTCAAAAACGCCATACCGAACACGCATAAGGCAATCAAAATAACCGATGTTATCACAGCCGAAAGCAGTCTGACAGATGATAAATCCGCAAAGGCTGCGGCAATAAAGAATGCTATCAAAACATCGGTGAATAGAACTGTAGTATCAACCAGAAGCAGTGCCGTTATATGTAACTTTCTCAACTTTGATTGGTTGTTTTTCTTCATTCTGACCCCTTCAAAATTTCGTTATAAATATTATCGCAATTTGATTTAAGTCTTTCCGCATAAGACCTGCCGAGTTTCTTTTCGACAAAGGCAAGACCCTCGCCTATTCTCGGGGGATTTTCATCGGCCGAGTGTGCGTCGCTTGCAATGAGGTGGACATAGCCGTCTTTTATCAATTTGCAAGCAGTGCGTCTTGTTTTAAAATGCAACAGCGAATAGGCGTTAATCTGTCCGAGTGCATATCCGTCTGATATGAGGGAAAGCAGACGCTCATAATTTTCAAAACGGCTGTACCGTTCGATATGTGCCAAAATCGGTGTGAGACCGCGGCTTAAATTGAGTTCGATTATATCATCGACGGTGCGGGAAGATATGCGCCTGTAGGGCAATTCCACAAGTATATACTTCGAGCCGTTTATGCAAAGTTCTTTAATGTCGGAAAAGGCTGCAATGCCGTGAAAGAGATATACCTCGCTGCCGAGAAAAAGATTCGCATAAATTCCGTCTGCTGCCTCTTTAAGTTTGCCGTATGAGGAAATTATGCGTTCTTTGTATTCGCTCACGGTGAGTTCGGTGGCGGGATAGAAGTGAGGCGTGAGGGCGACGGTGTCAACCCCTTGTTCTTTCAGCATTTTGAGCATTCGAATAGATTCGGAAATGCTTTTTGAACCGTCATCAACATTCGGAAGTATATGGGAATGAATGTCAATATACATAATAAAACCTACTTATATGCGTAATTATAAGAATTGTATTTATATCTGTAACGGTATTTTTTGCTGAATTTATCGTTAGAGCCGTTAAGGATAACGCCGAGAAGTTTAACGCCGGCAAAGTCTATGCTGTTTATTGCTTTCTGGAAGAGAGCGTGCGGGGTCGTATAGTTTTGAACAACAAAGACAATGCCGCTTGTTTTGGGCGCGACAACGAGTGCGTCCGGTACGATATTTATCGGCGGTGTGTCGAGAATGACATAATCATAATCGGCATACAGACGGTCAAGCAACTGTGACATCTGTTCCGAACCCAAAAGTTCTGATGGGTTCGGCGGAGTCGGGCCTGCCGTGATAACGTCAAAGTTTTCATTTATGTGGCTTATGGTTTCGTCAAGTTGCGAGAAGCCGACAAGCAGGGAACTGAGACCATTTTCGTTTGAAATACGGAGCTTTTTGTGAACCGAGGGTTTTCGCATATCTGCGTCGATAAGCAGAACGCGGCAGCCGAGTTGCGAAAACGCAACTGCGATATTAATGGCTGTGGTGGATTTTCCTTCGCCCGCAACCGAACTTGAAATGGTTATTGCCTTTTCATGTGACTGTGACAAAAGGAACAAAAGATTTGTTCGTATCATTTTATAGGACTCTACGACTGCGAAATGTGCGAGGTTTTTGTTTTCCGGTGCGGACGCTGTTTTTCCGGCGGTGTTTTTGTTGCTCATGCTATTTTGCTCCTTTCGTATTTTTGGACTCAAAATCGGGCACTACACCGAGCACCGGTATGCTATACTTTTTGGAAATGTCTTCCTCGCCTTTGATGGTGTTGTCGGTTGCGGCAAGGAGAACAAAGAATGCGACGGCGAGAACGCCACCCAAAATACCCATAAGTGCGGTATTTCTCATCGTGAGGGGGGCAACCATACGTGCCGAAACGCATTTATCTGCTTGTACGATATAGGAATTGTTTAAAAGAGTTTTAATGTATTCCGGAGCGAGCATTGAAATGCAGTTTGCTATGACAACAGCCTGTCGCTCGTTGCCGCATTTTACGTTTATGTCGATAAAAAGCGATGAGTCGGAACGACGTTCGATAGTTGTCATTTTTTTGAGTTGGTCAACAGAGTAATCGAATTTCTTTATTTCCGACTCTTCGGAAATAAACTCATAAAAACCGTAGGTTTTCATAATGTCGATATACGTATCGATAATGTTGAGAGAAGAAGCAACGTCACTGCTTCCGATTTTATCCGTGGTGGAGGTTGATGCGGTGTTTTCGCTTACGATACCGCCGTTGCTTCCCAAAACGGAAGACGATGCGGAATAGACAGGATCAACAAAGTTTGCGTTGTAGAAAAAGGTTGCGCCTGCAAAAACCGCAACAGCGATAAGCACAGCCCAAATCCTTTTTATGACAACGTCAAGAACAAATTTTACCGAAATTTCGTTCATAGACTTAAAAAACCCCTTTCAAAGCCGTTAATGTACAATTTTTATGTATTATATCATATATACGACGAAATGACAAGAAATTTAATATAAAAAATCACAAAAAATATCGGGGAGAGTGTGTGGGTCGGGTGAAAGTTCGTTAAGCAGGGCGCACAGGTGTTTTATACGTGTCAAATCCGTGCACAGGTCATCAAACACGACGCGGTTTTCGCCGTCGGCGAGGGTTATACCGTAAACCGTGACAGCCGCTCCGTTTTCGTTTTGTTTTTTCGTTGCCGTAACTTGATATTTGCAGGATTTCATAACATCATCTCCGCTCTTGGCTTGTGTTGAAATTATAGTACCGAGCAAATGCTTTGTCAATAAAAATTCCAAAAACTTTCACATTTAGAAAAATGGAGAAAATCGACGTAAATAAAAGAAAAATATGGAAAAACTTCAAAAATCGGGAAGTGCAGGAAAACAAATTTTCTTGATATTCGTAAAAAATCGTATTAAAATTTTGTTATGATTGGAGAGAAAAAATATGTGTAAAAAACCCGCAAAAACAATCATTAAAATTTTTTCGGCGTTCAGCGAGGTTTGTTCGCTTTTGTGTCTTTGTTACATAATATATTTGCCGCACAGTTCGGACGGGATTTTTGTCCTGCGTATTATCGACCTTTTCGGCTCGCTTGCACAAAGGGTGTTACTCTTGGGTGTGTTCTCGGCGGTGTCGTGCGATATTCTTCTTTTCGGGCGAAAGCAAAAATAAAAAAAACGGCGCTGTTTGCGCCGTTTAAAGTTCTTTCGGTGTTACGAAAACCGTGTTGTTGGTTTTGTAAATTACCATACCGGGTTTTGCTCCTGTCGGTTTTTTTACATTTTTGACTTTGGTATAGTCAATCGGCACTTGCGAGGAAGAGCGTGCCTGTGAATGGTATGCGGCGAGCTGTGCCGCTTCCGTCACGGTAGTGTCGGGCGGCTCTTTTCCGTCGCAAAAGACAATAACGTGTGAACCGTGAATGTTTTTGGTGTGAAGCCACAAATCGTCCTTTTTTGCCGTGCGGAGAGTCAGAGTGTCGTTTTGCGTGTTGTTGCGTCCGACAAGTATTTTAAAACCGTCCGAGGATATGTATTCTCTCGGTTTGAGTGCCTGACGTTTTGCGGTTTTGCCCTTCGGTTTTTTCAAATATCCGGCGGTTTCGAGTTCTTCTCTTATATCGAGAATTTCGGCAACCGTTTCGGCACGGTCAAGGGCGTCCTGTACCGAGTTTATATATTTTTTCTCACGCTCGCAATCCTCAATAAGTCCGCCGAGGGTATGTTCGGCAGAGCATTTTTTTCGGTATTCCTTAAAATACTTTGCGGAATTTGCGGCGGGCGAGAGTGCGGGGTCGAGCGGAATTTCTATGTCGCAGAGATTTTCGTCATAATAGTTCGGAACTACGGCGCTTTCGGCACCGCGCTCGATTTTTGAAATATTCGCTTTTATCAGTTCGCCGTATATTCGATATTTATCTCTGTCGGCACACTTTTTAAGTTCCTGCCGACGGAGTGCGAGTTTTTTGTCGGTGCGTACGGCAAGATTTTGCAGTGTTTTGTAAACATCGTTTGCACTGCGGCGCAGGCGGTAAAGATGGTCACGCTCGGAATAAAAACCGTCAAGCAGTTCTGCAAAAGAGGCAAAACTTTTGCCGCTGTATAAATTGCCGTACTGCCGAATTGGCATATATGAAAAATCTTTCGGTATGCCGTATTCGTCCGAAATCATATACGGCATTCCGCCGTCGCAGAGTGACGGCAGTTCCGAAAGAACGGTTTTGAGTTTTGAGCGCTCTTCGGCGTTAAGCGAGGATACGGTGGTATCCGAGGGGGAAACTTCAAACGCAAGTTCTCTTGCCGTGAGTGGTGATATTCCCGATATGCTTTCGAGAATTGCACGGGAGAGCGGAAGTTCACACTTTTCGAGTATTGCGGCTTCGGCAAGTGCCGTGTTTTTCGGGCCTTGCTTTTGCTGTGCCTCGGGCGGTGTGTATATTGCGCCGGGTTGAATGAGTCGGCTGCCGCTTTCAATGTCGGAACGGCGTATGGCGTCGATAATTCTGCCGTCTGCGCCGACTAAAATGATATTTGAATTGTTGCCTATAAGTTCGGTTATAAGGCGAAGTTCTTTTCTGTCACCGAGTTCGTCGGTTGCGAGAAATGTGAGCGTTATCGCACGCTCATAGCCGTCCTGTGTGACCGAGAGCAGTTTTCCGCCGGACAGATGTTTCCGCATAAGCATACAGAACATTGGTGGTACTGCGGGGTTTTCAAAACTTTCTTCGGTGAAATGAATGCGCGACGAACCCGACCGTGCACAAAGCAGGAGTTTTTTTGCAAATCCCGATGCGCGCAGTGTTATTACGAGTTCGTCTTTAGACGGCTGAAAAATTTTGTCGGCACGGCTTCCGCAAGCCGCACCGAGTTCATCACACAGCCGTGAAATAAAAATACCGTCAAGTGGCATACTAAATCTCCAAAACCTGTTTTATGGAATCAGCACCGAAACGGAAAAAGTCAAAACGTTCTTTGGTTTCGGCAATGTCTTTAATCTCTTCGGCACAGCCGTTAAGCCGCTTATATTGCTTTGAAAGATAGGCTCTGTCGGCTTCTTTTTTCGGGTTGAGCAGACCGCAAAAAGCAAAACTGTCGTCTCGAGCGGTCGTGTCTGGAAGGGCGATAACCTCCAAAACCGTATAGGCTCTGCCGCCGTCGAGAACAGCCTCTTCTCGGCGGACGGTATATCCGTCAAGCAGAAAAAGGCGCAACTCTTCGGGAGAATTCATAGGCTGAAGAATAAAGCGCTTGCCGCTGTTTTTTGCCCAGCCGCAGCGCCTTAAAATTCCCGCAATACATTCTCCGCCCATACCGGCGATAACAACGGTGTCAACCTCGTTTTCGGTAACGCCGTCAAGACCGTCACACAGGCGAAACGCAATATTGTCGAGCCCGCTTTTTTTAACGTTGTTTACGGCACTCTTAAGCGGCAACTCACCGATATCGCACGCCAAAACAAATGGACTTGTTCCGCTTTGACGCAGAAAAATCGGCAAATAGCCGTGGTCGGTGCCTATATCGGCAACGCGCTCCCCCTTGTTAATGAGCGAGGCGATTGCCGACAGGCGTTTGCTCAGCGTCTGCATTATTTTTCTGCAAAGTATTCGTTGAGTTTTGCAACGAGTGCGTCGCAGTCTGTTCCGTGAACGGCGCAAGCCTGTTCAATGCTTTCGCCTCTGGCAGAGGGACATCCGAGGCAGTGCATTCCTATTTCGAGGAAATATTTTCCTGCACCCTGATCCATATCGAGAACGTCGCCTATACACATATCTTTTGTAATTTTCATTTTTAAAACTCCTTGTTTTTTATTTTTTGTTTTTTATCGAAAAGGATTAAAACAATTTAATGTTTTCGTCCTGTTTGCGACCGTGTTTGTAAAGTTTGCGGTTGTCAAGCGCCCACATACGTCCCGAGAAAGCACCCTTTTCAAGCGGTGCGGTGGCATCGTTGATTTCGTAAACCGTGGCGTCGAGCGTGTCAAGTTGCGAAAGCAGAACAGCCTCTAAGAACATAGGTCGCACGCAAGCACCGTATTCGGGTTCGCCGTGGTGAGAGAGCACCATATGCTCAAGCAAAACGGCGGTTTCTTCGCTTATTCCGAGTTCGTGTGCAACTTCTTCAATCATCATAGCGCCGCCGGCAAGGTGACCTATGAGGTTGCCCTTAGTAGAATACCCCGATGCTATTCCGGTATGCGAAACCTCAAACTCTTCGGTTTTGGCAAGGTCGTGTAAAATCGCGCCCGCCATAAGCAAATCTCTGTCAACAACGGGATAAACCTTGCAAACGCTTTCGCAAAGGCGCAAAATCGAGAGAGTGTGAAGCAAAAGACCGCTTCTTATCGCGTGGTGAAGTTTGAACGCCGCCGGCCAATAAAGCAATTTTTCACGGTTGCGCTCAATCAGCGTGAGGGTCAGTTTCTTGATTTCTTCGTCCGAAAAACCGCTCGCAATGGCAACGATTTCATTATACATCTGTTCGCCCGAATAAAGCGAAGACTGAACAAGGTCATCAACGCAGACGTTATCGGCGGGAAGAACTGGGCGTATGCGCTCAATGCGAAGTTGGTCACTGCCCTGATATTTTGAAAGCGTTCCGCGAACCTTTACGATATCGTCGTTTGTGTACTCGCCGTATTCGGCGGCGCTGTAGTTCCAAATTTTTGCGTTTATTTCTCCGCTTTTGTCGGAAAGGGTGAGGTCAAGGTACGTATCGCCCTTTGAAGAAACCTTTTTATCACAGTTTTTTATCAAACAAAAGGCCTCAACCGTGCCCTTGTTGTCAATCGGTGTAAAATTCATATACTACCTCCGAATCTTTTCATCAAAGCAATTATACACCAAAAAATCGAATTACGCAACAACTGTGTTTGACTTGCGACGGTATTTATTGTATAATACCATATAATAATCCGAAAACAGGAGGTGGAGGCAGTGACGGAAAACATTGTAACGGAATATGACAGGGTTGAAGCGCCCTCGCTGAAGCCGTTTTATGCGGCGGGTATTTTTTGGATAGTTTATGCCCTCTTTTTCCCGCTTTATCTTTGGTGGCATTTTTTAATTCCGGCAGTGCTTTCGGTGGGGTTATTTATGTTGCTTAAAAAGGTCTGCAAACCTCGCTATATTACCGTTCCCGTCAAGGTTACTCTCTCGGAGGACGAACTTTGGCGCAGAACCGCTGCGGAATATTTGAAAAAACTTCGTGATGCTGATATTGCCATTTCGGATGAAGAAGTTTCCCAAAAAATTCGCAGGGTGGAACTCTCTGCCGAAGAAATTTTTTCAATCGGCGAACGCGATGCGGCTAAACGCCCGCAGATAAGGCGGTTTATGCAGTATTATCTGCCCACGCTTTTAAAACTGCTTTCAGCCTATGACGGAATGGAAGATGTTGCAAACAGCGGCGCGAATATCAAAACCTCGCGTGAGAAGATAAGCAAACTGCTCGATACGGCTGTTTCGGCGTTTTCAAAACTGACGGACGAACTTTATGCCGCAGACAGCATTGATATATCAAGCGATATTTCGGTTTTTAACACCCTGCTTAAACGTGAGGGACTTATAGGCGAAAATGAAGAAAAGGGAGAAAACGGCAATGAGTGAAGAAATGAATAAAATGACGGAAAACATTGAAAACACCGCCCTTACCGCAGAGGAGCAGGCAAAGGTAAACGCCCTTGCCGCAGAGATTGACCCTTCGGACAGCAGTGCGCTTATGCAGTTCGGAAGCGGCGCACAGCAGAAAATTGCCGATTTTTCGGACAAAGCGCTTGAGGGTATAAGAACACGCGATTTCGGTCAGGTCGGCGATATGATTACCGATTTGGTGACCGAACTCAAAGGCTTTAAGATTGATGAGGAAAAGCGCGGTCTTGCTCGCATTTTCAGCAAAGGAAAAAACAAGATAGCAACGCTCAAATCGAAATATGACAAGGCGGAAAACAACATCGAACGCATAGTCGCGGAACTCGACCGACATCAGATAATTCTGCTTAAAGATATTGCGACTCTTGACGAAATATATGACCGCAATCTTGAATATTTTAAAGAACTCACGGTTTATATTCTTGCCGGAAAGCAGAAACTCGAAACGTTGAAGAACGAGGAACTTCCTGCGGCAAGGGCAAAGGCGGAAGAGAGCGGCCTTGCGGAAGATGCACAGGCGGCACACGACCTTGATGGTATGATAAACCGTTTTGAAAAGCGACTGCACGATTTGGAGATTACGAGAGTTATATCAATACAAACCGCTCCGCAAATTCGTTTAGTACAGTCCAACGATACTCAAATGTCGGAAAAAATACAGTCGACGTTGCTCAATACAATACCGCTTTGGAAAAACCAGATGCTTTTAGCTCTTGGAATAGAGCATTCAAAACAGGCGATAGACGCCGAGCGTATGGTCAGCGATATGACCAACGAACTTCTGCGTAGCAATGCCGAAAAGCTTCACATTGCATCGGTTGAAACCGCCGAAGCGGGTGAGCGTGCCGTTGTTGATATTGCGACGCTTGAAAACACCAACAGGGAACTTATAGCCACACTCGATGACGTAATGCGTATACAGGAAGAGGGCAGACAAAAACGTGCCGATGCCGAAAAGCGTCTGCGTGCTGTTGAGGATGAGGTAAAACAAAAACTGCTTGAGGCTAAAAACAGGTGATTTTGTGAAAGACAAGGCAAAAATAAAGGCGGTCGCGTTTTTATGTGCCGCCGTTATACTGTCTGCGGCGGTCGGAGGTAGCGTATCGGTTGCGAAAAAGTATTCTTCCGCGGCAGATACGTATTATGAAATAACCGACGGCGTCAGTGCCGAAAGTGCGGTGCAGTCGGTTATCGGAAACACCGAAAATCTGCTCACCGTGGCGGACAGAAACCTGTCATCGTCGGATGTGTCGGGGCGGCTTAAAGCGAGCATTGCCCGTGCCGAAAAGGCGGATATATCCGATATAAAGGACGCGGTGACCGACGTTGTCGATAACGCCTTTCTTATTTATAAAGAGTTGGGAAAGGTGACACTCGGCGAAAGTGACGAAACCTACCGAACGGAACTTTTTTACAATATAAAGGCGGCGTATTCCGTTTTGTGCCACAGCGAATATAACATATACGCGGCGGAGTATAACGAATTGGCAAGACGCTTTCCGGCAAATTTTTTCGCCGGACTGACAGGCAGGAAAAGTTTGCCTGTGTTTGTGGCGGGCGATGTCGTTTTGGAGGAGAAAAAATGAAAAAAATCAGTGTGCTTGTTACTGCCTTGATTACGGCAGTACTGTTTTCGGTCAACGTGGCGGCAATGGCCGTGCCTACGGCACCGAATACCGAAGCGGATTTTTATGTTGCCGACTATGCCGTTGTGTTGAGTGATGACACAAAGGCTGCAATAGTATCGGCAAATCAAACATTGCGTTCCGAAACAGGTGCAGAGATTGTCGTTGTTACGGTCGATTTTACCGACGGAACAGGAACAGATGAATACGCATACGAACTCGGAAACAACTGGGGTGTCGGCTCGTCGGAATATAACAACGGCGTTGTTTTGTTGCTGAGTATCGGCGACGATGATTATTTTTGTGCCGTAGGCACGGGACTTAATGATTTTTCGGGAAAGGTAAAAACGATACTTAATACCGACTTAGAGCCCGATTTTGCGGTGAAAGACTATAATGCGGGCGTGGCAAAATGTTTTGCGTCGCTGGTTACGATGGTCAGAGAGTCGGGCGTCGGCGGCGAACTTGAATACTATGCCGACAGCGGAGACTACACCTTTACGGGTTACCGTTCCAATGCGTCGGGCGGTATGTCGAATATCGTAGCAGGTACGGCAACTATGGTTTTTGCCGTTATGTTTTTTGTGTTTGTGATATTTTTCGTAATGTCGCTTGCACGCTCTGCATCACGTAGGGGCGGTAATGTGCGTTTTCCGTTTATGTCATTTTTGTTTATGAACAGTATGTTCCGCGGACCGCGTTATCATCACCACCATCATCATCACCATCACCACGATGACCATCATAATCACTTCGGTGGTTTCGGCGGCTTTGGCGGCGGTGGCTTTTCCGGTGGAGGAGGCTTTTCCGGTGGAGGAAGTTTCGGCGGTGGCGGCGGCTTTTCGGGCGGCGGTGCCGGCAGAGGTTAATTTTTCTGAAACAAAGCAAGTCTTGCGCACGGCGTAAAGGCTTGCTTTTTGCTTTATTGGCTTTTATTCAAGAAAACATTGCAGAAATCGGACTGTTGGTATATAATAATAAATTGATATAATATGTTTGGAGTGAAACTATGGATGTTCGCATCGGCGATGTGTTGATAATGAAGAAAAAACACCCCTGCGGAAGTGACAGATTTACCGTTACACGTATAGGCGCGGATTTTAAAATGCGCTGTTGCGGTTGCTCACACGAAGTTATGCTGCCGCGTAGCAAGGCAGAGAGCAATATTAAAAGGATAGAAAGGAATAATACCGATGTTTGATAAACTTAAAGCGGTTGAAGCCCGCTATGAAGAAATCGGAGAACTCTTGATGAATCCGGATATAGTATCCGACCAAGAGCAGTACAAAAAACTTATGAAGGAGCACAAGCAAATTACCCCCGTTGTTGAAAAGTTCCGCGAATACAGTGCGGCAAAGGCGGCGGAAGAAGAGGCTCTTTTGTTGCTTGATGACGGAAGTCTTGATAAAGAGTTTAAAGAACTCGCTCAAGAGGAATTAGCCGATGCAAAAGAGGCGATAGAGCGTTGCGCCGAGGAACTTAAAGTATTGCTGTTGCCCCGCGACCCCAACGATGACAAGAACGTTATTATCGAAATTCGCGGCGGTGCGGGCGGCGAAGAGGCGGCTTTGTTTGCCGGCTCGCTTATGAGAATGTACTCAATGTATGCCGAGTCAAGACGTTGGAAGATTGAAGTTTTGGGCGGTAACGAGACCGAACTCGGCGGTTATAAAGAAGTTAGTTTTATGATTGAGGGTGAGGGAGCGTATTCACGCCTTAAATACGAAAGCGGAGTTCACCGTGTTCAGCGTGTTCCGGAAACCGAAACATCCGGCAGAATACACACCTCTACCGTTACGGTTGCCGTTCTTCCCGAAGCGGAAGACGTCGAGGTTGAGATTAACCCCGCTGACCTTCAAATCGACACATACCGTTCGGGCGGTGCGGGCGGACAGCACGTTAACAAGACCGAGTCCGCAATACGTATAACCCACCTGCCGACAGGTTTAGTGGTTGAATGTCAGGACGAGCGCAGTCAGCATAAGAACAAGGATAAAGCAATGAAGGTTTTGCGTTCACGCCTTTATGAGAGAATGCAGGCGGAACAGACCGAGGCTATTGCATCCGACCGCCGCGCACAGGTAGGAACGGGTGACCGTTCGGAGCGTATTCGCACATATAACTTCCCGCAGGGACGCGTTACCGACCACCGTATAGGCCTCACGCTTTATAAGATTGAGCAGATTATGAACGGTGACCTTGACGAGATTGTCGATGCACTTATAACATATTACAGAGCAGAGATGCTGAAGGCAGAGAACAAGGAATGAAAACACAACGTTTGACCGATGATATTATCGGTATGACAAAGGCCGCCGAACTGCTGAAAAACGGCGGAACTGTCGCTATTCCGACCGAAACGGTCTACGGACTTGCCGCATCGGCGTACGACGAAGATGCTATAAAAGATGTTTTTGCCGCAAAGGGCAGACCGCAGGACAATCCGCTTATAGTGCATATCTCAAGTATGGATATGCTGTCTGATGTTGCGGCTTCCGTTCCCGAAAAAGCGGCGAAACTTGCAAAGCGTTTTTGGCCGGGCCCGCTCACGATTGTTTTGCCGAGGGGCGAAAGGATACCCGCGTCGGTATCGGCGGGACTCGAAACTGTTGCGGTTCGTATGCCGTCCTCCGAAAAGGCTCGCAAAATAATAGAACTTTCGGGTTTGCCGCTTGCCGCACCTTCCGCGAATATTTCGGGTTCGCCGAGTCCTACTTCGGCAGAGCATGTACTGGCGGATTTGGACGGCAGAATTGGTGCCGTTGTGATATCGGAGCGGTGCAGTGTCGGCGTTGAGTCAACTGTCGTTTCGCTTTGCTGTGAACCGCCGCGCCTTTTGCGCCCGGGCGGTGTAACGGCGGAGCAACTGTCCGAAATTTTGCCCGATTTGGTGATTGACAAAGCCGTTCTTTCCGAACCCGAAAAAGGAAAACCCGTCGCAAGTCCCGGAATGAAATATAAACATTATTCGCCGAAAACGCAGGTGATTATGCTTGAGGGCACAACTTCGGCGTTTGCGGAGTATGTAAACCGACAGAGCGATTGCGGTGCAATATGCTTTTCGGAAGAGGAAAAGGATATCTGTTGTCCGCACACGGTCTACGGCGACTGTGCTGATGACCGCTCACAGGCGGCGGGACTTTTCGACGCACTGCGAGGTGCCGATTTGTTGGGCGTTTCCCGCGTTTATGTTCACGCTCCGAAAAAGAGCGGTGTCGGCTTGGCGGTTTACAATCGTCTTATCCGTGCAGCCGGCTTTGAGGTGATAAAAATATGATTTTGGGACTGACAGGGCCTACCGGTGCGGGAAAAAGCACCGTTGCCCGCGCGGCTGAACGGCTCGGTTTCTTTGTTGTCGATTGTGATGCGGTGGCAAGGGAAGAAAGCCGAAACAAGGAAATGCTCCGACTGCTTGCAAAGCGTTTCGGTGAACATATAATAAAAGACGGTTTGCTTGACCGAGCGGCACTTGCAACCGTCGCTTTTTCTTCCAGAAAAAACACCGAGGATATGAACGGTATAATGTTGCCGTTTATAGTGAAAAGTATTGAAAAGAGCATAGCGGGGCAGAAAAACGTACTGCTTGATGCGCCGACGCTGTTTGAAAGCGGACTCGATAGCCGCTGTTATGCGGTTCTCGGAATTACCGCACCTGCGGATATACGCAAAGCGCGTATAATAAAGCGGGACGGTTTGACCGAAGCGGCGGCGGACAGGCGTTTGTCCGCGGCACAGAGCGATGAATTTTTTATTGCCCGCTGTGATAAAGTAATAGTAAACGAAGGCAGTGAAACCGAACTTTTCGAGAAAGCAACGGCTTTTCTGTCCGAATATATCAATTAACGGAGGAATGTTTTATGGCAACAGCAAAAGAATTAAAGGAAAAACTGTTTTCAAACCGCAAAAACGGCAGACTGACGGCAAGCGAGGAAACCCTTAAAGCGGCGGACGCTTTCTGTGAGGATTATAAAGATTTTTTAAATTCCGCAAAAACCGAGCGTGAGGCGGTTAAAACGGCGATAAAGTTGGCACGTGACAACGGTTTTACCGAGTTTGACCCAAATAAAAAATATGTCGCAGGCGACAAGATGTATATTAACAATCGCGGCAAGGCGGCGGCGTTCGTTGTTATGGGCAAACGCCCGATAATCGAGGGCGCACGTGTTACGGCGGCACATATCGACTCGCCACGTTTGGACTTAAAACCCAACCCGCTTTACGAGAGCAACGAACTTGCGCTCTTTAAGACCCATTATTACGGCGGAATAAAGAAATATCAGTGGACGGCTATCCCGCTCGCACTGCACGGCGTTATTGTAAAGCATGACGGTACAAGCGTTGATGTTCACATCGGCGAAGATGCGGGCGACCCCTGTTTTGTAGTGACCGACCTTCTGCCGCATCTTGCCGCAGAGCAGTCAAAGCGCACTCTCAGCGACGGCGTCAGAGGTGAGGAACTCAATATTCTTATCGGCAGTCATCCATTTAAAGACGACAGCGAGAGTGAACTTGTAAAACTTAATATTCTAAACATTCTCAACGAAAAATACGGCATAACAGAGGACGATTTTCTTTCGGCGGAACTCGAGTGCGTTCCGGCGTTTGCCGCCCGCGATATTGGTTTTGACCGCTCGCTCATCGGCGCATACGGCCACGATGACCGCGTTTGTGCATACCCCGCACTTCGTGCCGCGATGGATATCGATACTCCCGAGCATACCGTTATCGTTGTCCTTGCCGATAAGGAAGAAACCGGTTCCGAGGGTAACACGGGACTTAATTCGTCTTTCCTTAAATATATATTTATGGACCTTGCGATAATGCAGGGCGTTGACGGTTATAAAGTTATGCGCAATTCAAAGTGTCTGTCGGCTGATGTTAATGCCGCGTTTGACCCGACCTATCCCGACGTTATGGAGAGCCGCAACGCATCTTATATAAACTACGGTGCGGTTATAACAAAGTATACCGGCGCACGCGGAAAATCCGGCACAAACGACGCTTCTGCCGAGTTTGTCGGTTTCGTGAGAGGATTGCTTGACAGCGAGGGTGTTGTATGGCAGTCGGGTGAACTCGGAAAGGTTGACGCAGGTGGCGGCGGAACTGTTGCTATGTACGTTGCAAACCTCGGTTTGGATGTTGTCGACCTCGGCGTTCCGGTGCTTTCTATGCACGCTCCGTTTGAAGTTGTTTCAAAGTTCGATGTTTATATGACATATCTCACCGTTTTGGCTTTCTCAAAGTAACAAACGGTGTTCGGCTTTCATAGTATGTAATGTTCCGATTGGGAACAGAACGGAAAGGAAGTTGAATGATGAACTGTTACAGAGGAAACGAAAGTGGCGGATGTTGCGGTATAACCGCAGTGCTTTATATAATCGCCGCCGCATTCGCATTAACGGTAGGAATTATTTTGGGCGAGATGTTTGCAAACTTTTTCAGCGGAATACTCGCCGCACTTTCGGTATTGGCAATCGTGCTTTTTTTGCTTATGATAATACTTTTAATAGCAAGACAATGCAGAGGTTGCAGGTGCTGACAAAGAAAAACGTCCCCCGCGGTGCTGTCGAAAGACAGCGCCGCGGGGGATTTGTTTTTATTCTTTTGCTTTGAGTTTGCGCTTTGTTCCGTCGGGTTCGACGATATATGTGTTTTCAAGTTGGTTTACGAGACTTTGCTTGAAACTGTCAATATATTCGCGGCGGAGCACTGCTTGTTCTGCCTTTTCTTCTTCCGTCAGACCTATGCTTTTTTGTTTTTTCGCAAGTTCGTTTATGCGGTTTATTTTTTCCTCTGTCAAGGGTATCACTCCTATTTAAAACGGTGTAAATACATAATAGCATAATCAAACGGCTTTTTCAAGCATTGCCGCCATAACGGTTATATCGTCATCGTGACCGTCCTGTCTTCGGCGTTGTGCCGAGCGGGCGATATGCTCGGCTAGTTGCTGTGCGCTTTCGCCCTTAAACGTTTCAAGTTCGGCACAAATCCATTCCGTTCCGTCACTCACCGCACCGTCCGACAGCATAAGGATGATGTCTCCCGCTTTGAGGGTAACGGTTGCCTTATCAAACCCGATGTCGCGCAGTATTCCGGCGGGGAGAGAGGTGCTTTGTGCTTTTCCCGTTCTGCCGTTTCTGCGGATTATCGTGGGCGCCGCGCCGACCTTTAAAAGTTCAACCTGTCCGGTGAATAAATCAATAGAAGATATATCGAGCGTGGCAAGCGACTCGTCGGTCGATTTGAAAAGCAGTGATGAATTGACAATACGCAGGGCACAGTCATATCCGAACCCCGCTTTGAGAAGTCGTTCCATAAGACCTGATGCCATGGCACCGTCAACCGCCGCACGTCCGCCCGTGCCCATTCCGTCGGAGAGTATAAGAAGTGTACGCCCATTGCCGTCGTTAAACGAGGTATAGGCATCGCCGCAGACTGCACCGTCACGGCAGATGTGCTGTGCAACACCCAGTTGAACGGTGTAACACGCTTTTTCGCAAAGTTGTATGAAAACATCGTTTTTGGCACGTGTTACGGTTGGTGCTTCAAACTCACGCTCGCATACCGTTTCCGCAGTGCGTAAAATTTCCATTCGGTTTATTACCGCCGTCTGCGGCAGACAAATATGCGCTTGCACGGTGAGCCTACCGAATTTGTCGGTTTTGCAGGCACAGTCGTCGGCGCGTATATCGATATCTTTAAGCGCATCGGCAAGGCGTGCGGCAAGGCGGCAGTCAAAACTTTCGCACTGCTCAAATTCGGTTGCAAGGTCGAAAAGCATATTGGATATGCCGTCAAACTGGTCGGATACCACGCCACGTATCTCATCAATACGCATTTCCGCGGCAATGCGTGAGGAATACTCGTCATAATAGCGGACGAGCGCGTTTCCGACGCGTCCGCGCCGCAAGCACCTGTCTTGCCATTCGTCGGGTGCGCTGTTTTCGGGCGAGCGTTCGCCGCCTTTTATGAGTTTGGTCATATAGAGCATTGCGTCGTGCGTTGCCTGATTTTTTCGATCCCAACAATAGCCGCAAAGCGAACAGCCTTTACAGGCGTCGCACTTAACATTATTGAGCACCCACTGAAAATCTGGTGCATTGATGAGCGAGAGTTCGTTTGAAACGTCTTTCACGGTTTCACTGACATCACACAACGCGCGTGACGCAAAGAAAAGGCGCATGGTCAGCGCACGCCTTAGACCCTCAAGTGAGGGAATATTAGCGGGCGGGGAAAGCAGTTTTCCTATTTTTGTGCTGAACTTTTTCGGAATAATCATATAAACAGCAGCCCCGAATGCGGCTTCGGCAAACATTATAACAGTTGTTTCGGCGTTACCAAGAAGCAGTGCACCCATGCCGCTCCAGAGCAAAAAGGTTGCGGCGCAGATGATTTTTCCGAGCCGAGAAAATACCCCGCAAAGCATTCCGCCAACCGAAAAAATTATTGCCGCGGAGGAAAATTCTCCGCCGCAGAGGGTTATAAAAAGCGAGGCGATACATCCCGCAACGGCTCCGCCTGCCGCATGGGAATAAAGAGCAGCAGTCAGCACGGCGGCGGTAACTGCAACCCGCCCTATTGATATTCCGCCGACGGTTATCGGATAAAGTCCCATAAACAAAATGTTCGCCGTCATAACGGTACAGGCAAGTTGCTCACTGTTAAGACCGCCGCGCTCACGAGAAAGCAGTGCGGCGGAACGGTGTGTGAAATATGCTCCCGCTCCCGCAAGTACACTCTCGAGAATTGCGTAAAGCGGGGAAAGACCTCCGCTCGAAACCGTGGCAAGTGCAGTAAACAGAGAGGCGGCAAACGCCGTTATTGATGAAAACAACGGTATTTTTTCAAACTTTCCCACTCCGCAAAGCAACAGCCGTATTGTGCATACCGCAAACAGTGCCGCAAAATATCGAAAACCGCCGCCTGTCAGGGGCACAAAATATCCAATCGCCGCACCGATACCTGCCGTGATTATAAAATTTTTCGGCATTCCCGCCGCAAAGGAAAGTCCGAACGGTGTAAAAAGTTGTAAAACAGGGGCTCTCGCCGCCAAAAAACCGCCAATCGCAACGGCAAAATGCACCGCCACCGCATAAAACATCTCCGATTTTATTTCCGTTTCCTTGACCTTAACATTCACGCTCACGTTATACCACCTTCGTTTTTTTGTTCTGTCATAATTATAGGACAGGCGGTGCGGTATAATTTGTCGTAATCGCGTGTAATATTATGTAAACTAAAAGAAAAAACGGACACAGAGTGTGTCCGTTTTTGTTATTTACTCTTGTTCGCTTGCTTCTTCTTGTGCCTGTTTTCTTTGTGCGGCTTTCAGCGAACGCTTAAGTTTTTCTTTTTTCGGCGGCTCATATTCGTTTAAGAACTTTTCCCATTCCTCTTCCGAAATGTTTTCAAGTTTGTCAGAGTATGCGGAGTAAAGACTTGCCGTAAAGGCGGTATATGCCTTGTTTTCCGAAATGTTAAAGTGAATACCTATAATACAGTAAATGAGTGCGGTTATAAAAACAAGTGCAAGGGGAACTAAATGATTATAAGTATAGGAGCAAGCAAGACCGTTGAGCGTGAGTGTCTCGGACATACGCTCGGCAAAGTGTAAAACCAGCAGAACGCTAGGAACGCATGAGAGTATAAGCGTTGGGGTAAAGCGTTTTATCGCAAGACACACCATACCACCGATAAGCAGAACCGACATTATTATTACGAAAATAATGCTGTTGTTAATTGCGGCAAGCTGGTCTTCCTGTGAGACAGAAAGATTTTCTTTGCCGATGTTTTCGATAATCAAATCGGTGTTTATGTTTACGCTTATGAGATATATCGTGTTGATAATTATCGTATAGGCGAACGCGATTATATGTAACACCTTCAGAGTAATGCCGAGTCCGCCGTCGACATATGTTCTCGTTATTCCGCACCGTGCTTCCTTTTGGTGCATTTTAAGCAAAATATTGGCATTTTTCTTCATTTTTTATCACCTGAAAAGTATTGTAACAAAAAAATTTCTTTTTTGCAACAACATATTGCGAAACGGCGGTTTTTGCTTTATAATTATAATAATATTATTTAATTTATGTGGTGATTGTAATGCAACCTATAAAACTGAAACCCGCTTATAAGGATTATATTTGGGGCGGAACACGGCTTAAAGACCGTTATAATATGAAGTCCGATTTATCTAAAATCGCCGAGGCGTGGGTTATGTCCTGCCATCCGGACGGCGAGAGCGTTGCGGCCGAGGGCGAATTTGAGGGTATGACACTGCGCGAGATTATCGATACTCTCGGCAGCGAGTGTCTCGGAAACCGTGCCGAGCGTTTTCCGTTCTTTCCGATGCTCATAAAACTTATAGACGCCAAACAACCGCTTTCGGTTCAGGTTCATCCGAGCGACGAATATGCACTCGAGAACGAAAACCAGTTCGGCAAAACCGAAATGTGGTATGTTTTGGACTGCGATGAGGGCGCGTTTCTTTATTACGGATTTAAAAAAGAAATAACAAAAGAAGAATTTTCCGCACGTATCGCCGACGGAACGCTTTGCGATGTGCTCAATAAAGTATATGTTAAAAAGGGAGACTGCTTTTTTATAAAAAGCGGAACTATCCACGCCATAGGCGAGGGGATTTTGATTGCCGAAATTCAGCAAAACTCCAACTGCACATACAGGGTTTACGATTATTGCCGTGTCGGTGCGGACGGAAAGCAACGCCCGCTTCATATCGAAAAAGCGCTTGCAGTAACTACGCTCACCCCGCCGGATATTCCTTTCGGTGCGCCGAGCGGTGAGGTTTTGGCGGAATGTGATTATTTCACCGTTCGCCGTCATACACTCTGCGGTGAAAAACATATAAGCGTCGGGGAAGAGAGTTTTTGCTGTTTGCTGTGCGTTGACGGCAGTGCCGAGGTGGACGGTGTGGTACTTTCTGCCGGCGAGTGTGTGTTCCTGCCCGCATATTACGGTGACGTTACACTCACAGGTAACGCCGAGATTATAGAAAGCAGGGTGTAAAGTGGCAAAAATCAATATTGTTATGGTAGAGCCGGAAATTCCGCAAAACACCGGAAACGTGGCTCGAACCTGTGCGGCGACCGGAGCAAGACTTCATCTTGTGGGCCCTATGGGCTTTAAAATCGACGACAAAAAACTCAAACGTGCAGGACTTGATTATTGGCAGTATCTTGACATAACATATTACGAGAATATAGAAGAATTTTTTGAGAAAAACAGCGGCGAGTTTTATTTTTTTACGACAAAGGCAAGACAGGTATATAGCGATGTTTCCTATCCCGATAACTGTTATTTGTTCTTCGGCAAGGAAACACGCGGTCTGCCTGAAGAACTTTTGCTTGAAAATAAGGAACGCTGTGTTCGACTGCCGATGATTGGAAATGCACGCAGTTTGAACCTCTCGAATACTGTTGCGATTGCCGTTTATGAGGCTCTGCGTCAGTGGGATTTTCCCGAACTTGAAAATTTCGGCAATCTTCACAACTATTCCTGGGACGAATAATAAATAATAAGTGTTGAAAAAAATAAAATTTGTGGTAAAATAGTTTGTGGTAAAAATAACAATCTTTAGATTTTAAGGAGATGTTTTAAAAATGACAGCATTAAACAAAAAGACCGTTGACGACATTAACGTTAAGGGCAAAAAGGTTCTCGTACGTTGCGATTTTAACGTTCCGCTTAAAAACGGCGTTATAACCGACGAAAACCGTATCGTTGCCGCTCTTCCCACAATCAAGAAGTTGATTGCAGACGGCGGACGCGTAATCCTTTGTTCTCACCTCGGCAAGCCGAAGGGCGAGCCGAAACCGGAATTGAGCCTTGCTCCCGTTGCAAAGCGTTTGTCCGAACTTCTCGGAAAAGACGTTGTTTTTGCGGCTGACGCAAACGTTGTAGGCGAAAACGCAAAAGCTGCTATCGCTGCTATGAACGACGGTGATGTTGTTCTTTTGGAGAACACCCGTTACAGAGCGGAAGAGACCAAAAACGGCGAGCAGTTCAGCAAAGAGTTGGGCGAACTTGCCGATGTATTCGTAAACGATGCTTTCGGTACTGCTCACAGAGCACACTGCTCTACCGTCGGCGTTACCGAGTATGTTGACGAGGCTGTTGCCGGATATCTTATCGGCAAAGAACTTAAATATCTCGGTGATGCTGTTGAAAACCCCGTTCGTCCGTTCGTTTGCATTCTCGGCGGCGCAAAGGTTGACAGCAAACTTCCCGTTATCGAAAATCTTCTCACCAAAGCCGATACTCTTATCATCGGCGGCGGTATGTCCTATACTTTCCTTGCCGCAAAGGGCTATGGCGTAGGTACTTCGCTTATCGACGAGACAAAAATCGACTACTGCCGCGATATGCTCGCACAGGCAGAGGAGAAGGGCGTTAAAATTCTTCTTCCCGTTGATTGCACAATAGTTAAGGATTTCCCCAACCCCATTGATGCACCGGTTGAGGTTATGAATGTTGATGCCGACAGCATCCCCGCAGATTATATGAGTCTTGATATCGGAACAAAGACCGCTGCCCTCTATGCCGATGCCGTTAAGTCTGCAAAGACTGTTGTTTGGAACGGACCTATGGGCGTGTTTGAAAACCCGACTCTTGCCGCAGGTACTATTGCCGTTGCAAAGAGTTTGGCAGAGACCGATGCCGTTACCGTTATCGGTGGCGGTGACTCCGCGGCTGCTGTTAACACACTCGGCTACGGCGACAAAATGACCCATATTTCCACCGGCGGCGGCGCATCGCTCGAATTCCTTGAGGGTAAAGAACTTCCGGGAATTGCCGCTTTGAACGATAAATAATCTTGGAGGAAATATAAAATGAATAAAGCAAAAAGAAATGCAGTTATCGCAGGTAACTGGAAAATGAATAAAACTCCGTCCGAAACCACCGCTCTTATAAATGAAATGAAGCCGTTGGTTGCGGGTGCGGATTGCGATGTTGTACTTTGTGTTCCCTTTGTTGATATAGCCGCGGCAACCGCAGCCGCAGAGGGCAGCAATATCAAAATCGGTGCAGAGAATGTACACTTCAAGTCATCGGGCGCATACACAGGCGAAATCTCGGCAGAGATGCTTTGCGAATGCGGCGTTGAATATGTTGTTATAGGTCATAGCGAGCGCCGTCAGTATTTCGGCGAAACTGATCAGACCGTAAACCTTCGCACTCTTGCGGCTCTCGGTGCTGGCCTTAAAGCGATTGTTTGCGTTGGTGAAACACTTGAGCAGAGAGAACTCGGCTATACCGAAACTCTTCTCAAATTCCAGACCAAAATGGCTCTCACCAATGTTACAAAGGAACAACTTAAAAACGTTATCATTGCGTATGAGCCGGTTTGGGCTATCGGCACAGGTGTTACCGCAACTGCCGACCAAGCAGACGAGGGTAACGGTTATGTTCGTGCCGCCGTTGCCGAAATGTTCGGTGCCGACGTTGCCGAAACCGTAACCGTTCAGTACGGCGGTTCTATGAATGCCAAAAACGCCGACGAACTTCTCTCAAAAGAAAACGTTGACGGCGGACTCATCGGCGGTGCATCACTCAAAGCCGAGGACTTCAGCGTTATCGTAAAGGCTGCATCAAAGTAAAATAAAAATTCAACGGGCGGGCACCGGTTTTGGTTCCCGCTCGGTTTTGTGTGAGGTATAATATGAAAAAACCCGTAGTTTTATGTATTATGGACGGTTTTGGAATCAGAGAGTGCAATGACGGCAATGCAATTGCCGCCGCAAACACCCCCGTGCTTTCAAAACTTTTTGCCGAAAATCCGTTCACCACAATAGGCGCATCGGGACTCGACGTCGGCTTGCCGGACGGTCAAATGGGCAACAGCGAGGTCGGTCATACCAATATCGGTGCCGGCAGAGTTGTTTATCAAATGCTTGTTAAAATCTCAAAGGATATCGAAGACGGAAAGTTTTATGATATAAAGGTTTTGCAGGACGCAATGGAAAATTGCAAGAAAAACGGTTCTGCACTTCACTTGATGGGTCTTTTGTCCGACGGCGGCGTTCACAGCCATATCGACCATCTTTTCGGCCTTTTGAAAATGGCGGCAAAGAACGGTCTTGAAAAGGTATATGTTCATTGCTTTATGGACGGACGTGACGTTTCCACAACAAGCGGAAAAGGCTTTATAGAAGACCTGCAGGCAAAGATGAACGAACTCGGCGTAGGAAAAATTGCAACCGTTATGGGCAGATATTACGCTATGGATCGTGATTTCGCGTGGGACAGAGTCGAAAAGGCATATGCCGCTATGGTTTACGGCGAGGGCGAGCAAAACCACGATGCCGTTGATGCAATGGAAAAATCATACGCAAAGGACGTAACCGATGAGTTTATCGTTCCGACCGTTATCTGCGGTGAGGGCACGGTAAAGGCGGGCGACAGCGTTGTTTCGTTCAACTTCCGTCCCGACCGTGCGCGTCAGTTTACCCGCACGTTTGTTGACGAAGCGTTTGACGGTTTTGAGCGCAAAAAAGGTTTTCTTCTGGTGCATTATGTTTGTATGACACAGTATGACGAAACTATGCCCAATGTTACCGTTGCATATCCGCCCGAGGAACTCAAAATGACACTCGGCGAGTATCTTGCAAGTTGCGGCAAAACACAACTTCGCATTGCAGAAACACAAAAATACGCACACGTAACATTCTTCTTCAACGGCGGCGAGGAAAAGACCTTTGAGGGTGAGGACAGAATTTTAATTCAGTCACCCGACGTTCCCACTTTTGACCTAAAGCCGGAAATGAGCGCATACCCCATTTGCGATGCGGTTTGCGAGCAAATCAAAAGCGGAAAGTACGATGCCGTTATACTCAATTTCGCAAACTGCGATATGGTCGGTCACACCGGCGTGTTCGACGCGGCTGTAAAGGCTGTTGAAGCAGTTGACGAGTGTGTAGGCAAGGTTGTTGAGGCAACGCGCGAACTCGGCGGAACTGTCTTTATCACGGCAGACCACGGCAATGCAGACTGTATGGTCGGCGAGGACGGCAATCCGTTTACCCCCCATACAACAAACCCTGTTCCGTTCTGCGTTGTAGGCTATCCCTGCGAACTTCGCGAGGGCGGCAGACTGGCGGATATCGCACCGTCGATGTTAAAGGTTTTGGGTCTTCCGAAACCTACCGAGATGGACGGCGAGAGCCTTATAAAGTAAATATTAAGGTAACAAGTATTAAACCCGACAATTCCCTGTGGAGTTGTCGGGTTTTGTCGTGTCGGATAAGTAAAACACAAAGTCAATGCTCCCCTTTAGGCAAGGGAGGCAGAAGTTGCCGTGAAAATGAGTAGGCAGATATAAATTTGTTGCCGAAGGAATTAAGTGTTTTTTATATAATATAGAATGGGAGTTTTTGTGGAAAAGAACTTCGATTTATGCTAAACAAACAATATGTAAAATAAAAATCGTTAAAAAGTTGTAAAAAATCTTGACAAAATCAATATAAAAGAGTAATATTAGTATGCAAGTTTATCTTTGCCGTGTTTTCGGCAAGGATATAAGATTTTTTACGAGGAGTGTATCAAGATGAAAAAAGTTCTTAGCATTCTCTTGTCGGTAATGCTGATATTGGGCACCGTAACTTGCCTGATGCTTTTGCCGGCAACTGCCAATACCGGCACGACTGCACCGGTTAACCTCATTGTTAACGGTGACGCGGAAGGCGGCACATATTCCGAAACGCCCGAAGATTACCAGTATTATAAGGGCAGTCCTATCGGCTGGCGCATTTGTCAAATCAAAGATTGGCAAGGTGCCTTCTGTATTGACCCATCAACAGATTCAAATTGTAGGCTTGGCACGTTTACGAACTATACCGGAAACGTTTTGGGTGTTGTTCAGTGGCAAACCATCGTGCAAAACGTCAATTTAAGGGCGGATACATACTATATGGTAACAGCCAAAATGGCTTGTGCTGATTTCACAAGTTCCACAGTGCCGTCCGGTCAATACGGTCAAATCTTTATGACTCCTGCTGTCAGTAATTCCTATACAGACGATAAACCGAGCGGAAGTGATCAGAGTGGTAAGGCTTGGAGCGTAAAGAAAAATTACACATACCAAACCGATGGAAACAACAAATACTATTGTGACGATGATTTCACAGAGCACAGTTTTGTTTTCAGTTCTAACGCTTTTGCCGATGCAAATAATATTGATCGCACAAGTGGCACATTTGATGCGGCTATTGCTTTGATGTCGTACTCCGGCGGAAAACTTTTGGTAGACGACCTCACAATGTATGAAGTCTACACAATCACTGCAGGCGAGGGCGGAACTGTTGATACCGACGGCGTTCCTTGCGGTACTACCGCAACAATAAAGGCAACACCCTATTACGGTAATACTTTTGCCGGTTGGTACAACGGTGCAACGCTTGTATCTTCGGATGCTACATATACAGGTGTAGTAAACTCAAACCTCACTGCAAAGTTTAATGTTTATAATCAGATTAAGGACGGAAGTTTTGAATCGGGCACAACGATCGGGCTTGAACACTTGAATCAGTATCACAATACTTCGAATAGCATATCAAGAAAGAATACTATTGTTGATGATCCGTCGGGCAATATAACTCTTCACAATAAGGTTTTGCACATTGAACCGACAACATACAGTGGCACTACCATGTATCTCTTAAACATTCCCGCCAAGGTCGAGAAGAACAAAACCTATGTTTTGCATTTCTCATACTATGTTCCGGGCGAGAAGGAATTTGCCTATTTGGGTTTTGATGTTACCGCTAGCCATAATGCATGGGAAAACAGCACCAAACTTGAAAAATGGTCAATGTTCTGGAAGACCGAGAGCCGCGACAAGACTAACAACGGTTGGTCCGGCGCAGGTAAAACTTCTGAAAGCAGCGTATTCCATGCTAGAACTATTAACAGCAACATTGATATCAACAAAGAAGAATGGGTCGATGTTTGGGCTGTTATCGAAACCGGAAGTGACGCATCACTCTTCGGTATATCCGATACCGCCGATGCTGCATTTGTTTTCGGCGTAGCCAATAATAAATTGAAGGATTTCTATCTTGACAATGTCAGTGTTACAGAGGCATCTTCAACTGTCTTTGACAAACTCGTTGTAAAGGGTGACGAAAACGGCACTGCTGAGGCAGTCGGCAAGACATTGGATTCGGTATTCTATTTGAGTTATGACTTTAATGACGGTGCTCCAAACGGTAGCCATTACAATCAGGCTATGGTTGCAGGTAGCACACAGTACGCATATATGCCGTATACTTTCACTTATACCGCAAAGGCAAACTTCGGATATGTGTTTGACGGTTGGTATAATGCGAGTGATGTTAAAGTTTCCGATAATTTGACCGAAAGTTTCTATACAGAAGGAACATATACCGCAAAATTCAAAAAGTTGAATTACAGCGATGCCGGCGTAGGCGATTTTGAAAGCGAAGTCGGTTTAAGTGGTATTGTCAGTACGCTGAACAACAAAACAACCGTAAGTTACGGCACATATACAGATGCCGATAAGACTCTCGACGGTTATACCGTATCTATGGGCGATAAGTATTTGCTGGTCAATAAATCTTCAAGCGAAGCTGTAAATGGCTATTTGCTTGATATTTCATTGCCGTTCGATATTGAAACGGGTAAGAAGTATCTTATCCATTTCAAGTTTAGAACAATAACGGATAATGCTCCGTTCAAGAGCGATGATGTTACTAAACATGAATCAAACCGTTTTGACCTTCAGATAAGCGGTGAAAGAACGTGGGGTTGGCTTGACCCTACCGGCTACAGCGGTAAAAATTTACTTTCATCACAGGATTACGGTAAACATCCATCAGACGATAATTATATGTGGGTGCCTGATTGGTTCGGCAAGAGTAGTACAACTTGGTCAAATCGAGTTGACAACTATTACGATTTCTACGGATATATAGATGCAACGAATATGACCACATCTACCATATATGTGGTTATGGGTATTCAGCGCGGTGCTACCTATGCAATCGATAATATTTCGCTTGTTGATCTCAGCACAATCGCTCCCACACTGGACGGTGCAAGCCTTGCAGTTCAGGAGACAGCCGATAAAGTAGTATACAAGACTTCTGTTGATCTCCCCGAGTATCTTGCAATGAACAAGGTCACAACCTATATGGTACCGACAAGAGCGCTCAACGACGAGAACGCAACAACATTTAATGCCGATACGGCTAATGTCAGCGTTGCGAGTGCGGCGGCGGCAACCGGCGAAGTTTTGACCGAAAACGGCAAGACATTCAGAACCGGCAGTGTGTTTGCGACATTCAACGGTGCAAGTACGGTAACACAGACCAACAACTATTCTGCACGCAGTGAAGTTGAACTCACCGATGTCTACGGTAACTCGCTCGGAGTAACACTTGCAACCGGCAATACAATAACCGGTGACACCAATGTTACAAACGGTATTCACAAGCGTTCCATACAGCAACTCAAGCGCGTATTGGCAAAACAGTATATTGCCAAGGGCGGAGATTATGCTGCAAAGGCGAACCAACTCATAACAACATACACCGATTCAAACAAACTCTATAACGGTGATATAACACAGGTATGGGATTTTGTACGCGCGGCGTATGACATTGAAAATCAATGAGGTGATATAAATGAAAAATGAATACACAGCGCCCAAGGCGGAAATTTTAAAACTTATATCACTCAGCGACACTTGTCTTAACACGACAAGCGGACTCGTTAATGGTATAGAAGGCGACGACGGAGCCGACGAAATCGAATAATAACAACCCCCGTGCAATGCACGGGGGTTGTTTGCTGCTTGTGCCGTTTAGACGAGACGGGTCCCGCGAAGCGAACTGTTCGTAGGAAATGACACTACTCAAAGACCTGTTGACTAAAGTTCAGCAAGACGGTAAAGCACAAAGCAAATGCTCCCCTTACCTAATAAAGTGGAGTGGCACGCGGAGCATTATGAGGGGATACAAATTTGCTGAAAATTCATATAATTCCGACAACCTTAGAAAATTTGCTTTTTTAAATCCCACCACCAACCTTCGGTTGGTTCTCCGTCTCGGCTGCCGCCTCGGTCGGTGCTTCTGCTAACGCAGAGGTGTCCACCGGACACCCGCACCCCTTTAGGAAGGGAGACTGGGTTTCCGAATAAGTTGTGAAAGGCAATGGCGACGAATGTTGTCCGAAAAAACGATAAAATATAAAAACGCCCTGTGCATTGCACGGGCGTTTCGGCTTTTAATATATTATTTTTCGTCTTGATCTGTAATGAATTGACTGCTGAGGTCTTTATAGGACTCGTTGACTTTCAAAGGATGTGTTTTGCGCTTTCGATTTGCCAAATTATTCTTGCTGTAAAGACTCATCGAATAGATTATCGAAAAGACGGCAACGGCAAGACAGCAAACGAAATCGTGTGGGTTATCGTGGACAAGGTTGTTTTTTTCGAGCAATAACATTATACACTGCGGAACAACACAACAGAGCGATATTATCGAGGTTACAAGAGATATCGGGAACAGTGCTATCATACTGCGAATAGGTTCGATTTCGCATTCTGTTTTTGCGAAGAGCAGGAAAAACAGGAGTGATGAACAAAGGAAAAGCAGATAAAATACGTTGGAGATAATTACAGATATCGTCGCATAAACGGTGAATACCGAAACGAGTTTGAAGAGGAAGAAAAAAACAGGGCATAGGGAGAATATTGAAAGTTTCTTTTGAACAGCATCGCCGAAAAGGGGGCGGAAAGCGAAGAGCAGACAACCGAGCGCCGATGCAACGGCGAAAAACTTTGTCAACAGAACAAAAAGCGCCGCGTTGGTAACGTAATCAACAAACAGAGACTCGTAAACAAAGGCAACAGCCAAAGCTAGATATC
The DNA here is from genome assembly GCA_964566175.1 of uncultured Eubacteriales bacterium. GTDB lineage: Bacteria > Bacillota > Clostridia > Oscillospirales > Acutalibacteraceae > SIG589. The sequence continues at coordinate 5,365 of CAZMHU010000003.1, read as the reverse complement.
CCACTAAAAGCGGGGGCGAGAGTTCGGGTGCGCCTTTCGGTGCGCGTCGGCTCATCATAGCGACAAAGCCGGTTGCCGCTGTTGCCAAGACAATAAAAACCGTAACGGCGGTGGCGGCAAGGATATTGTCTGATTTGAAAAAACCGCTGTCTGTCTCGGTTAAATACAAAAGTTGCGAGGTGCGGGCGTAGAGCACCGCAATCGTGGCGATTATATAAAACAAAACTATGCGTGCGTGTTTCACGGTTTCACGACCTTTCAAGAATTAAACGGCGCACAGCCGCATATTATTGGACAAGGGTTCAGTAAACTTATAATAGTATTTTATAACCAAAAAGGGAAAAAGTCAACAAAGGAGTGGCGTATGAGAAATATATATTCATTACTTGCGGCGGTGTTGTTTATGTGTATGCTGTTAATTCCATTGCTTGCGGGAAAAAGCGGCACAGTGCCGCAGGCAGACGGAGCGACTCTTGCCGCCGAAGAGGATATTTTCAGAGTGAAAATCGGTGATGAGATTAAAGAAATTTCGGCAGAGGAATATATCTGCGGGGTTGTCGCGGCGGAAATGCCGGCGCTCTACGAGGATGAGGCGCTCAAAGCACAGGCGGTTGCGGCGTATACCTATGCCGTACGGAAACGTGCCGCCGCACAAAATGCCGAATATGATATTACCGCCGACAACAAAACCGACCAATCGTTTATCGATGATGCGGGACAGAGGGAAAAGTGGGGCGAGAATTATGAAAAATACTGCAAAAAAATTCTCTCGGCGGTAACGGATGTGGCGGGGCAAACACTTAAATACAACGGCGAGCCCTGCCTTGCAGTATATCACGCGATATCGGCGGGCAAAACAGAAAGCGCAGTAAACGTTTGGGGTAGCGACTATCCGTATTTGCAGTCGGTCGAAAGTGTAGGAGATATGCTGTCATCGGATTATAGAACGGAAGTTGTATTAACGGCGGACAAACTTTGTGAGGTGCTCTCGGGCGAGATAACACCCGAAGGCGACCCGTCGGGTTGGGTGAGTGAAACCAAACGCACATCGGTTGGGACGGTTATCAGCGTCACGTTCTGTAAAACTGAGATTTCGGGCGGGAAACTGCGTGAAAAACTTTCGCTCCGCTCGGCGAATTTTGATGTGGAGTATAAAGAAGACGGTTTTCATTTTACCGTGCGCGGGTACGGTCACGGAGTCGGACTCAGCCAATACGGCGCAAACTGTATGGCGCAACAGGGCAGTACATACCGCGAAATTTTGCTTTGGTATTACCCGAACACGGTACTTGAATAGTTACTTTTCATCTGCGTTTTCCGAAATATTGCCGTCTTGACCTTGCTCGGTGTCCAAGTCGGGGACAGACGGCTGTTTTTTCGGTATTAATTTAATTTCGGGAATTTTAGCGAAAAGCGGGCAGAAAAGTGTTGCCGCAAAAACCGAAAAACAGAGAGTGCCGTTCACCGTGATGAAATGCTGTATCGCAACTGTCGCTATTCCGCAAAAGAGACCGTAACAAATTTTGCCGGAGACTTTTTGTAAAGAAACGGCACTTTGCGGAGCAATGAAAAACGCCGCCAAAAGCAGACCGCCGCCGAAAAAAGTTGCGGTAATGTCGGCTTTCAGCACAAGCGCAGTGCCGGCAGTACCGAGGAGCATAGCGGCGGGAATAATAGGCGAGAGAACACGCCTTAAAAAAAGATAGCAGACGCCCGCGAGCAAAAACAGCGAACCTGTTTCACCTATGCCGCCACCGTGAGCGCCGAAGATGAGTTGTTTGAACATATAAATATCCGACCCTGCCGAGAGGGGCGTTTCGTTTGTCAGTGCGTGGGAAAACGGCTCGAAAAATTTTGTCTTCAAAACAAGACCGAGAGCCGCTGCAAGTGCCGCACCGAGGGCGGTGGGATTTATCGCAACGGGTGGAATTTTGCCGTCAAGCAAGCGCGGAACAGCGATTGCGGCAGCGCATATAAGTGTTGCGACAAGGGGTGTGGCGGGAGAAAGGGTCATACCGATTATAAGTCCGGTCGTAACTGCCGACAGGTCGGCGACGCAACCGCCGAGCCGTAAAAAGCGCGCGCACAAAAACTCCGTTAGGGCGGAGACGGCAACGCACAGCAAAAGCAGACAGAAAGCGTGCAGACCAAAAAAGACACATCCCGCAAGGGCGGCGGGCGAAAGCGCAATCAAGATATCTAACATATTTTCAAAAACCGCGGGGTTTTCGGGTTTCGGTAAAACCGGTGTTTTGAGAAATGTCATAAACACGCGCCTCCGTTAGGTTACATTTTTGTTACTTTTTATATAATACTACTTTTGCACAACAATTACAAGTAAAAAATCTTGACAGAGGATAAAAACGAAAGTAAAATATGAAAATGAAAACCGTTTTTAATTTCGGAGGTGCAAAAATGGAATACAACACACGTGCGCTGGCGTTGGTGCGGGATTGTTTGCTGCAAGCCGGCGGCAGGCATATGACGGTAGATGATATAGCGGCCAGACTCGACAGAGAAGGTTCTCACATCGGTAAAAGCACAGTTTACCGAAATCTTGAAAAACTAGTTAAAGCGGGGGAAGTTAATCGATATACCGGCGGGGAGTGTGCTTGTTTTTCGCTTGCAGACAAGTCCTGCCGTGAACATTTTCATTTGAAGTGCCATGAATGCGGAAAACTTATTCACCTCGAATGTGAAAAACTCGATACGGTTGCAACCCACATTCTCTCGGAGCACGGCTTTGCCGTTGACGGCGGCAGTACGGTGTTTTACGGTGTGTGCGGGGAGTGTCGAAAATGAAAAAAGCGATAATTTTTTTGGTGGCACTCGTTTGTTTTCTGCTTTGCGGTTGTGACGGTGAAAGAGCGGACGGACTAAGCGTCGTTGCGGTCAATTTTCCCGCGTATGATTTTGCGCGAGCCACCGCGGGCGGGCGTACCGAGGTTAAAATGCTTTTGCCGGCGGGAACTGACACTCACAATTATGAGCCGTCGCCTGCTGATATTATAGCGATAGAAAACTGCGATGTTTTTGTTTATACCGGCGGTGAGTCCGACAGTTGGGTTGATAAAATTCTCGGCAATATCGACACGGCGGATAAAAAGATTATAAAAATGCTTGACTGTTCACGTCTGCTTTGCGAGGGCGAAGAGCACGGCGAGGAGCACGAGGAACACGGTCATTCGCACGAAACAGACGAGCACGTTTGGCTTGCTCCGGATAATGCGCAGAGTATAACAAACGAAATTGCAAAGGCGCTTGCCGATATCGACTCGTCAAACGCGGAATACTATCTTGAAAATTCCGAGGACTACTGCAAAAAGATTTTGGCACTATCGAGGGAGACGGCAGATATTGTTGCCGGTGCTCCTGTGAAAAAAATCGTCGTTGCCGACCGCTTTCCGCTTAAATATCTTTGCGAATACTATTCGCTTGAATACACTGCCGCGTTTGATGCTTGTGATGTATTTGCTGATGCCGATGCCGCAACAGTTGCCGGTTTGATTGAGAGTGTGCGCGATAGCGGAATTAAATACGTTTATTATATTGAAAACGGCAGTGGATATGTTGCCGATACGGTGGCAGCGGCTACGGACGCCGGCACGCTTATAATAAATTCAATGCACACGGTTAGCCGTGATGATTTTTTGTCCGGAACTACGTATCTCGATATTATGGAATACAATAAAAAAGTGATTGAAAGGGGACTTTACGGTGACACTGATAAATATTGAAAATTTATATAAAAGTTATAACCGACGTCCTGTGCTTGAAGACCTTTCTTTTTCGGTTGAAGACGGTGATTATTTTTATATTGTCGGTGAAAACGGTTCGGGTAAAAGCACGCTGATGAAACTGATTTTGGGGCTTGCTCAGCCGGACAGCGGAAAAATTTCTCTTTGCGGTTTCAAAAAGAACGAAATAGGGTATTTGCCGCAGGCGGCCGATATTCAATCGGATTTTCCCGCAAGCGTTTATGAAGTTGTGCTTTCCGGCACGCTCGGTAAAAAGGGACTTTTTCCGTTTTACACCCCGCACGACAAGCAGACGGCAAGTGCTATGCTCGAACGGCTTGAAATCGTCGATATTAAAAACAAAGCATTTTGCGAACTTTCGGGCGGGCAGAAACAACGGGTTCTGCTTGCGCGTGCCCTTTGTGCTACCAAAAAAGTTATATTGCTTGACGAGCCGATAACCGCGCTCGACCCTGTCGCAACGGCGGAATTTTATGAGATTATGGAAGAACTGCGAAAGGACGGAATAACCGTTATTATAATATCTCACGATGTCTCCTGTGCGGTGCATTACGGCAACAAAATTTTGCATTTGGGCAATGAGGAACGCTTTTTCGGTTCGGCGGAAGAATATGTTCATTCGTCGCTCGGAAAACGTATGCTCGGAAGGGGGCATTGTCATGGATAATATATTAAATTTCTTATCATACGGTTTTGTATTGCGTGCGCTTGTTGTCGGCGTTTTGATAACGGTCTGTGCGGCTCTGCTCGGTGCAAGCCTTGTGCTGAAACGCTATTCGATGATAGGCGACGGACTTTCCCACGTGGGTTTCGGCGCATCGGCAATAGGCCTTGCCCTTGGAATAGCACCGCTTTACATATCGGTTGTCGCGGTACTTATAGCGGCTTTTGCACTCTTAAAACTCGGCAACAGCGGAAAGATGAAGGGCGATGCGGCAATAGCCATAATATCGGGTAGTGCGCTTGCCATCGGCGTTGTTTCGGCAAAACTTTCTCATGGTATGAATGTGGATATTAACAACTATATGTTTGGAAGTATATATACGCTCGGCGAAAAAGATGTTGCTGTTTCGGTTGCGCTGTGTGCTGTGGTGCTTGTGCTGTATGTCCTTTTTTACAACAAACTGTTTTCGGTGACGTTTGATGAAAGTTTTGCAAGCGCAACAGGAATAAATGTGTCGCGCTATGATACACTGCTAGCCTGTTTGACCGCCGTTACAGTTGTTATAGGAATGCGTATGATGGGCGCACTGCTTATATCGAGTTTGCTTGTGTTCCCTGTGCTGACGGCACAAACCTTTTGCCGTTCCTATAAAAGCGTAATTATCTCGTCGGCGTGTGTGGCATTGCTTGGATTTTTCGCCGGAATAACCCTTTCGTTCGTTTTAAGTGCCCCGCCGGGAGCGAGTGTCGTCTTGGCAAACCTATTTATTTTGCTTGTTTTTTGGCTTTTTACAAAAATTTTTAAACTAATCTTCGTAAAATAGAAAAAAAGACTTGCAAAATATATTTTATGTGTTATAATAATAAAGCACCCTAATTTTGGGTGTCTATATCGCGGGGTAGAGCAGATGGTAGCTCGTCGGGCTCATAACCCGGAGGTCGCA
>CAZMHU010000002.1:0-125492 GCA_964566175.1 uncultured Eubacteriales bacterium | reverse complement strand
CTTATTGCTTCGGCTCTTGCGTTGGTCCCGTCTATGATAATATCGCTATCGTCAATGGCAATATTTGCAACTGATTTTACCCCCTCTTTTGAGGGGGAATTTTTTATGCAAAAAATTTTTGAAAAACTTTTGTTTTAAAGGTGTAATTTGTGTTGTTGCGTATGATACGATATACTTAGAAATTCAAAATATGCCCAGCTTGACGGCACTTAAATTCAAGCCTGTTTTATCGCAGAGTGACTGCGGACTTATAAATTAAATCTCAAACAGAGGAGTAAACAATGGAATTTCTGAAAAATATCTTTGGTGATAAGGCATTGACATTCGATGACTTCAAATCCGCTATCGAAGCCGACAAAGGCATTAAACTTGTAAACCTTAAAGATGACGGATATGTTGACAAAGGCAAACTCACCGCCAAAATTGCCGAACTTGATGCCGCGAATGCAACTATAGTCGACCTCAAAGGCAAACTGCAGAACGCCGAAAAGGTAGATGTTGATTTTGATGAATACAACACCGTTTCAACCGCATAGCAGGTGGGGAAGTGGCATATTTTTTACTGTATGGGGTGATATAGTGAAAAAAGAATTTAAAATTGCGGTAATGGTTGTTTTCCTTTTGTCTGCGGCGGTTTTGAGTACGGCGGTGACATCGGTTTATAAATATATTATGGCGTCGGCAAAGCCGCAAAATTTGCCGACAATAATAATTGACGCCGGCCACGGCGGGTTCGACGGCGGGGCTGTTGCCGAGGACGGTACTTCCGAAAAGAATATCAATCTCAGCATTGCCAAAAGCCTTAAAGATTTTTTGTGCTCTTTCGGGTTTGATGTTATAATGACTCGTGAGAGCGATGTATCTACCGATGCGGAAAATACCGCTCTTTCAAAAAAATCAAGCGATTTGCATAATCGGCTTAAACTAATGAAGGAAAATCCCGAAGCGGTTTTTGTCAGCATACATCTGAATAAATTTACCGCAACGAGTGTCAGTGGAGCGCAGGTGTTTTATTCGCCGAAAACCGAAAAGTCTGATTTGCTCGCACAGTCGGTACAAAACAGTATAAAAACCCTTTTACAACCGAATAACGAAAGGGAAATAAAGCAGGGAACAAAAAGCATCTTTCTTTTGGATAACGCCGTTGTTCCCGCTGTTATCGTCGAATGCGGTTTTATAAGTAATAAAGCCGAACTTGAAAAATTAAAGGACGAAAAATATCAATCAATGATGGCTTTTTCGGTTTTTTGTGGTATAATAGATTACTACAACGGTTTGGTTGAATAATTTTTAAGGGTGTGATTGTCGTGGCACCAAAGCAAAAAAGTGTATATATATGTTCCTCGTGTGGATATGAAACCCCGAAATGGCTTGGAAAATGTCCTGAATGTAACGAATGGAATACTCTTGAAGAGGCTGTTGTCGCTGCAAAGCCTACCCCTTCTGCCGCGCGCGGCGTTAGCGTTATCGCTAAACGTATTGATGAAATTTCGGTTGTTGATGAACACCGCTATAAAACCAACATATCCGAACTTGACAGAGTGCTGGGCGGCGGAATAGTAAAAGGTTCAGTCGTGTTGCTGAGCGGTGACCCCGGAATCGGAAAATCAACAATTCTTTTGCAAATTTGCGGCAAAATCGACGGTGCTCTTAATATTCTTTATGTATCGGGCGAAGAGTCGTCGGTTCAAATTAAACTCCGCGCACAGAGATTGCAAATTCAAAATGCAAACTTAAAGATTTTGCCTGTTACGGACACACAGCGTGTGTGTGAATATATTTCCCTTGAAAAACCCGATCTTGTGATGGTCGATTCAATTCAAACGATGAATATTGATGAACTTTCTTCCTCTGCCGGAAGTCTTGTTCAGGTTAGAGAAAGTACGGCAATGCTTTTGAGAACCGGCAAAAGTCTTGATATCCCGATAATAATCGTCGGTCACGTTAATAAAGGTGGCGATATTGCCGGACCGAAGGTTTTGGAACATATTGTTGATACGGTTCTGTATTTTGAGGGCGAACGTAATCAGTCCTACCGAATACTAAGAGCCATTAAAAACCGCTATGGTTCGACAAACGAAATCGGCGTATTTGAGATGAGCGAGCGCGGACTCTGCGAGGTTGAAAATCCTTCTATGATGCTACTCTCGGGAAGAAGCAAAAATGTTTCGGGGTCTGCCATTGCTTGTATGCTCGAGGGAACTCGTCCGATTTTGTCGGAAGTACAGGGACTTGTTACGACAACAGGTTTCGGAAATCCGAGAAGAATGTGCACAGGCTTCGATTATAACAGGTATAATCTTTTGCTCGCCGTGCTCGAAAAACGCAACGGACTCTATTTTTCGAACCTTGACGCATATTTGAATGTTGTTGGCGGTATGCGTCTTGACGAACCGGCGGCGGATTTGCCTGTCGTAATGGCGCTCGTTTCGGCTATGCGTGATGTTCCTCTTGATGAAGATACCGTCATTTTCGGCGAAATCGGACTTTCGGGCGAAATAAGAAACGTACCGAGAGCGCAACTGCGAGTGAGCGAGGCGGCAAGACTTGGCTTTAAGCGCTGCATTTTGCCGAAAGCCTGTTTAAAACAAATCGATACATCAACCCTTGATATCGAACTTTGTCCTGTCGGATACGTCAGGGAAGCCATTGATTTTATTGTGTAGTATGTTTTCTTCAAAGTGTGGACAGGCATTGTCTTTGGTGGTAATTCGCGACACCTTTTCAAGCCAACAGCAACCGTCCTTTTGATAAATGCAATTTTTTACACAGGTTATTAGGTTCAATTCCATCACCAATATTTTAGTCTTTTAAAATTTTATCGTTTAATACATTACAGAACCGCATTTTTTGCGGTTCTGTTTTTTTAACAAAAAAATCAGACAGGCATATGATGAAATTAGAAATCAAAAAACAGGAGGAAAATTATGCGGAATTTTTTTGATTTTCCCGCCACGGCAAAAGCTAACGGCGAGAGCGGCGTTTCGCAAAACTGCAAAGAGCATATGCCCGTTGCAATGGCATATGTGCCGGTTCAGTATTTCGGCGAAACATACGATGCCGATAACGCACTTCAGAGCGGAACGCTGTATCCGGAACTCAACAAACCGTTTTATTATTGTAAAAAAAGGTGGGAAGAGTCGCAGTGAGTAAAGAACAAGCGATGCTTTTGAGAAAAATTTCGAGTGTTCGGTTTGCACTTGCGGAACTGAAACTCTTTTTAGATACCCATCCCGAGAGCAAAGACGCCTTGACGATGTTCGGTGCATACGGCGAAAAGAACCGTAAACTCACCGATGAATACGAGAAAAGATACGGTTCTATAACAGCCGACGGAGAGTTTGATAATACCGAATGGAAATGGATAAACAGCCCGTGGCCTTGGGAACAGGATAGGGAGATGAATGACTGATGTGGCAATATGAGAAAAAACTGCAATATCCCGTAAATATCAAAAATCCCAATCCGAAACTCGCAAAACTGATAATAACACAGTACGGCGGCCCAGACGGCGAACTAGGAGCAAGTTTGCGATACTTGAGCCAACGTTTTTCAATGCCGTATAATGAACTGAAAGGACTTCTCACCGATATAGGTACGGAAGAACTTGCCCACCTTGAGATGATTGGTGCTATTGTTTATCAACTGACACGTAATCTAACCGAGAAGGAAATCGTCGAGAGCGGATTTGACACATATTTTGTTGACCATACAACTGGAATATATCCGGTTGCGGCGTCGGGAGCACCATTTACGGCGGCATATTTGCAATCAAAAGGTGATGTGTTGACCGATCTGCACGAGGACTTGGCGGCAGAGCAAAAAGCAAGAACTACCTATGACAACATTTTGCGTTTCTGTGATGACCCCGACGTGTCCGATGTTATAAAATTTCTGCGCCAGCGGGAGATAGTTCATTATCAGCGTTTCGGTGAAGGACTGCGTCTTGCTACCGACCGACTTGATTCCAAAAACTTTTATGCCTTCAACCCGAGTTTTGACAAGTGTTTCGGTAAAAACAAATAATAACAAAAGGGACTCCGATTATTCGGAGTCCCTTAGTGCGTAGAAAATATTTTCTTTTTTGTTTTTAGTGTCAAAGACATTATTGTACTGAACGTACTCATATTGCTTTATAGCAGAAGTGTATTCGGTCGTATCGCTGTATGAATAGCATTTGCCGTCGTTGTCGATATAACCGACGGTATCGATAACGGGAACGGTTTTGTAAAGTTCAAGCAAATATTTGTTATAATCGGTGAGTTCCGCACCGGCAATTTTGAGAACGAGGGAAGAGAGGTAGTTACTGCTGATGCGCTCTATTTCCTGCTCTTCAATATCGTAATTTGCCCAAATTATAAAGGGTGTGACGTGGCGCTTTTGCTCTTCGGCAATTGAAAGGGAAGAAATTGATTTGCCCATAAGTTCTTCGATAAACTTGTTTTCAACACTTGGTTGATGGTCACCGAACATACATATAACGACCGGTTCATCGACACTGCTGAAGTATTCTATTAGTTCTTTGAAAGCGTCATCACTGCGTTTTACAAGCGAGAGATATTGGTTTGCGAGGGGATACTCACGGCTTGTGTTTGTTGCGTAAACTTCTTGAACAAAGTTGCTTGTCTTCTTGTTGTATGCACCGTGGTTTTGCATTGTTACGTTAAAGACAAAATACGGTGTAGAGGGGTCACGGTTTTCGTAGTCTTCTATAAGCACTTTGTAGTCATACGAATCGCTGACGTAGGTTCTAAGGAGCATATTGTCGGCGCCCGGGTACGCCTCGGTTACGAGTTGTTGCAACAGTTCCGCATCGTTGGTTTGTTGATATTCCTGCATTATGGACATATCAATCAAATTTCCGAGACTTTTGAAGAGGGAAAAGCCGAAAGCGTTGTAAACATTAACGCGGTTCCAACCGCTTGAATAATAGGGGTGGAAAGCGTTGCTGTTGTAACCCTGTCCGTTAAGTGTGGATACCATTGATGCGGCACGCTCTTTAACATAGAGCATATATGCGCTACTGCCGCCGGGGAAGAATGCGGTTGTGTTGCCGGTCAAAAATTCATATTCCGTATTGGAAGTTCCCGCACCGATAACCGGAACATAGAGGTTCCCTTTGACGGTGTTTTCGGTGAGACTTTTGATAAACGGCATATATTCGATGTTTGTCTGCAAATCGCCGAGAATTGATAGGTCAGAGAGCGATTCGTTCATAATGCAGATGACATTCGGAGTTTCATCGTCGGGTTTTTCGTTTGTTGTAATGTCGGAATTTTTTATTGTATCTTCAACATAACCCTCAACATTTTCGGCGTCGTATCCTGATGGTGTTGTTACATAGAGGTATTTTGTGTTAACAAAGAAACTGCAAACAAAGCCGTAGTTTTTGTATCCGCGCGTTTGGTTCCAAAAGTCGGGACGAATGCCGAGCGAGTAGAAAAAATTTGTGAAATAGAATGTGAGGAGCAATATAGCGGAAAATCCACCTACCGACAGGCGGGAGATGAGTTTTCCTTTCAGTGCAAATTCCGGCGTTTTGATTTTTACGCCGAGCACAATCAGGAATGCAAGCAGAATGATGGCAATCATTACCTGATATGTGATTTTATACGTATATTCGCTTTTAACCGTCATTGCGGTGGAGATTGAGAAAAAGTCCATCGGTATAAACGGTGTTCCTCTAAACGATTTAACATAATAATTGGCAACCGCAAAGCCGAACAGTAACGGATTGACAATTATAAGTGACAGTCGGTAACTGCCGGAAAGGGCATATGCGATAAATAAGAAAATTAGGATAATAACATAATTTCCCGCAAAGCCGAGATATGTCATATCATAAATAAACACGCCGTTTAAACACTCGGTCATCGTTATCGTAACAATGGGGGAGAGCAGCATTAAGGCGGTTGAAAACAGTATGGTTGCATGCTTGTTTTTAAAAGAAATGTCATATAGCAAAACGGCACCGACAACAAGTGCGCCGACAATGCAGAATATGTAAAGCGGGATGTCGGCTTTAAACCTTTCGGCAAAAAAAGTTTTTCCGTCGAGAATAACCGTTATAAGTAACAGTGCGGTCAATATTCCTACCGGAATACGCATTTTTTTATTAAGGGTAATACTCAAAGAAATTAACTCCTTTAAAAGATAAATCTCATTCAAATTTTGTCAATAACAAAGATTATTATAACATATCAGTTCAAAAAATTCAACAACTCAATTATTAAGAAATTATTTACGCTTAATTGGCATATTTATTTAAAAAGGAGTGGTTATATGGATATTGATGAGAAGCAGGGAACAGGTGAAGAAAAGGATTATAAAGTATACATTTTTGCCTTTCAAGGGGTGTTTGTCGCCGTAGTATTAACGGCACTGTTGATAATTAAATTTCTAAATGCCGACCTGTTTATGAAAATTTCGGCTTTTTATGAAGAGAATTTCGGAAACGACACATCAATGCAGGATATTTTCGGGTCATATCCCGAATATTCTAGTTTTGATGGCGACGATTATACGGTATACAGCGAATGATATTTAAAATTTTCGGCATTCGGGTGCGAATATCATATTTATTCGCGGTTATTGTTACCATAATGCTTTTTTTAGATCAAAGCCGACTGTTTTTGCCTACGACACTTGCGGTATTTCTTCACGAATGCGCTCATCTTGCGGTTATGAAGTTTTACGGTTGTGCACCGACTGAAATTGCGCTTGTTCCCGCCGGTATTCAGATAGTGAAAAGATTTTCCGCTCGAATAAATGAGGAAAACACTATATTGATTGCAGGGCCGCTTTGTAACTTTTTGCTGTTCGGCGTTTTTTGCGCATTGGCAGGTTGCTATAGAACCGACCGATTGTATACATACGCCGCTGTTCAGCTCGTTGTCGGCTGTTTTAATCTTTTACCGGCACAGGGGCTTGATGGTGGGGGATTGCTTTATAACTTCTTTTTGAAAAATAACACACCGTCCTTTGCTAAGCGAAAATCAGCGGCGGTTTCGGTCGCATTTTGCGTTTTGCTGGTTATTGCGGGAATTATTCTAAGTGACGGTAAAAATATAAATATCAGTATTTTTATTCTCGCGATTTATATTTTAATTTTCACTCTTGTAAAAATTTAAGTTGAAAAGCAGGTGATTTTATAATAATATAAGTAATGGTGATATTATGGATGAAAAAACTTTTGAAAAATTGTTGCTGTCGGTTCAAAAACCCGGACGCTACGCGGGCGGAGAACTCAACAGCGTTATAAAGAACAAAAACAGTGTCGATGTCCGTTTTGCGTTCTGCTTTCCCGATACTTACGAAATCGGAATGTCGCATCTCGGAATGAAAATTTTGTATTCGCAGTTTAACGCGCGTGACGATATCTGGTGCGAGCGTGTTTTTAATCCGTGGATTGATTTTCAGCAGGTTATGCGCGAAAACAACATTCCGCTTTTCGGACTTGAGAGTCGAGACCCTATTAAAGATTTTGATATTATCGGCTTTACTCTTCAATATGAGTTGTCTTATACCAATGTTTTAAATATGCTTGATTTAGCCGGTCTGCCGCTCCGTTCTGCGGACAGACATTCGCTTGCTCCGCTTGTTGTTGCGGGCGGCCCCTGTGCCTGCAATGCCGAGCCGATGGCCGAATTTGTTGATTTGTTCTTTTTAGGCGAGGGCGAAGAGGTTGACCTTGAGGTTATCGACCTTTACAAAAAGTATAAAAAGAACGGCGGAGACAAGCAGGACTTTTTGCGTGAGGCGGCAAAAATCGAAGGTGTTTATGTTCCGTCGCTTTATGATGTTACATATAACAGCGATAACACGGTTGCCGCAATAACTCCGAAAGACAGTGTACCCGCCGTTATAAACAAGCGAATAATAAAGAATATGGACGAAAGTTTTTATCCCGAAAAATTTGTCGTTCCGACTATTGAAATCGTGCATGACCGCGCCGTTCAGGAAATTTATCGCGGTTGTATTCGCGGTTGCCGTTTTTGTCAAGCCGGCTTTATATACCGTCCCGTGCGCGAAAAATCAAAAGACGTAATTTTGAAACAGGCAAAATCCCTTTGTGACACAACAGGTTACGATGAGATTTCGCTTTCGTCACTCAGCACGAGTGATTATACGAGGATACAGGAATTACTCAACGAAATGGTCGATTGGAGCGAAAAAGATAAAATCAGTATTTCGCTTCCGTCGCTTCGTATTGATAATTTCTCCGAAGAACTGCTTGAAAAAATTCAGTATGTTCGCAAGAGCGGTCTCACGTTTGCTCCCGAAGCGGGAACGCAACGCTTGCGTGACGTTATAAACAAAAACATTACCGAAGATGAAATTATGCGTACCTGCCTTATGGCGTTTTCGGGCGGATATACTTCTGTCAAACTCTATTTTATGATGGGTCTTCCCACCGAAACCGATGAAGATTTGGCAGGCATAGCACAACTCGGTCAAAAAATCGTCGACGCGTATTATCATATGCCAAATCGACCGAAGGGCAAGTCTGTTAATGTTTCGATAAGTGTTTCGACATTCGTTCCGAAACCCTTCACACCGTTTGAGTTTGAACCGCAGATTACCGTTGACGAAATTCGCCGTCGCCACGACTATTTGAAAAGTTGTATTACCACAAAAAAAATATCCCTCAGTTATCACGACTCTTCCGTCAGTTTCTTAGAGGGTGTCTTTGCAAGGGGTGATCGCCGCTTGTGCGATGTTATCGAAACGGCGTATAAGAGCGGTTGCGTGTTTGACGGTTGGAGCGAATGTTTCTCGCTTGAACGTTGGCAAAAAGCATTTGAAAAATGCGGTGTTGATATGGCTTTTTATGCAAACCGAAAGCGCGAATTTGATGAAGTTTTGCCGTGGGATCATCTGAATTACGGTGTTACAAAAGATTTCTTTATCAGAGAAAACAAAAAGGCGCACGGAGAAACCACAACTCCCAACTGCCGAATTTCCTGTGCCGGGTGCGGCGCGAATTGTTACGGGGAGGGTGTTTGCTTTGAGAAACGTTAGAATTTTCTTTCGTAAATACGGCAGAATGAATTTTGCCTCTCACCTTGATATGAACCGACTGATGTCGCGTCTTTTGCGTCTCTCCGGAATACCGATTTGGTATACCGAAGGTTTTAACCGCCATCCGTACATCACTTTCGCTTTGCCGCTGTCCCTCGGCTACACAAGCGAATACGAAATTATCGATATCAAACTCACCGATGATGATTTTTCCGACGATATGGTTTTCTCGGCACTCAGCCGTGTTTTTCCCGAGGGTCTCGAAGTTATGCGCGTTGCCGAGCGTATTAAGAAATCGGGCGAAATTTCTTTTGCCGAATTTCTCATTACCTTCGAAAGTGACGATATTGCTTTTGCAAACTCGCTTTCCGAATTTTTGAAAAAGAAAAGCATTATAACTACCAAAAAGACTAAAAAAGGCAATATGAAAGAGGTCGATTTAGCGCCGTTTATAGGACGTGCCGAGGTTACCTGTGATGGAAACGTAACACTTAAAATCATTCTGACGGCGGGTAATGAGAATAATATTAACCCATCATTGCTCTTGTCGGCATATGGCGAAACACCTTATTATACCGTCTGCCGCACGATGATTTACGATTCTGATATGGAGTGTTTTAAATAATGCGTGAATATGTTATCAAAACGGTTGACAAACTCGATTGGGACGCCGTTCAAAAGGCGAATATCGACACATATAAATGGGCAGACGGCGGATATACTCCGACCGCATATGCACAGTGTGTTTTGCTAAAAGATGTGGGTCTTTGCGTTAAAATGACGGCTTTTGAGGAAAATCCCCGCGCCGTTTACAAAAAATTTAATGACCCCGTGTATACTGACAGTTGTCTTGAGTTTTTTGCCGCTTTCGACCCTGAAAGCGACCGATATGTAAATATTGAGATGAATTCTCTCGGTACTTCACTTGCCACACTTCGCACAAAAGACGGCAGAATTACCGAGCTTGATAAACTTATCGGTGTACCGAAAATTGAAGTTGCGGTTAATAGCGACCGCTGGTCGGTAGAACTCAAACTCACGTTTGACGAGATTGCGGTTTTATTTCCGAATGTTACACTCAAAAGCGGTTCTGTTTTCAGGGGAAATTTTTATAAATGCGGAGATGAAACCGAAGTGCCGCATTTCGGTATGTGGAATGAAATAATCCTCGATAAACCTAGTTTTCACCAACCCGATTTCTTCGGAAAGTTTATAGTGGAGTAATCATTCGCCTATAACCGCGAGAAACGCGGCAACAAGCAAAATTGTATTAAGAGAACCGTGGGAGTCGATTTTTTGACGGTATTCCTGCGGTTCTGTTTTTCTTCCGTCATATGTTGTGACGGCACGCTGAAGGGAAATGGAAACATAACCGTTTTGTATACTGGAGAGTGACACAGTGCAAAGCGCACTGCTCCCGCAGACAACAGCCGATGCGCCGTTTGCCGCCAACAGTTCCAATGCGGTGGTATCGTCGGAGTCGACAATATATAAGCCGTTTCGGTCAAGATGTGTGCCTTTGAAATTTTCACCGAGTCCTAAAAACACCGTAACGGCGAAGGGAGTTTTAATGTCGGTTGGATTGTCGGTGATTAAAACATCAAGGTTGTTGTGTGTAAAGAAAGTGTTTTTATCAATTTTTTTGCCGAAAGCGCCGCTTGTGAATTCCGAAAGTTCTTGCTTATCGGTGTAAAAAACAATAATCGGTCGCATTATAACCCCACCCGAATTTTTATTAATATAGTTTTTCCGAAAAAGAGCATAAAATTCGGATAATTACAAAACGTGAAGGACATATTTCACTTTTTATAAAAAACTGCTTGACAAAGTCCGACGTATGTAATATAATACTATGGCTGACTTAATGCTGCTATGGCTCAGATGGTAGAGCACATCCTTGGTAAGGATGAGGTCACCGGTTCAATTCCGGTTAGCAGCTCCAAAAATCCCGTTCTCGTAAGAGAATGGGATTTTTAAGTATTGCCTATTACTTTCTTCACTTTAAACATAAATCCACAAACGACCGCAAAACAAAAACCTCGTTCAACCGAACGAGGTTTTTTATAACTTTGAGACGGAACGTTATTTTTTCAGCCTGCTGTTTATATATCCCGCGAGGACACCTATGAGTGCGCCGCTTATTATCCCACAGAGCATAAGAATGGGGAGATAATAAAGCACGGCGGAACTGCCTATAATTATAACCGCACATAAAATCTGTCCGACGTTGTGTAGCACACCGCCGGTAATACTGACGGCAAAAACAGAGAATTTATCGGTCTTTTTAAGCAGTGCCATAACCGTTAAACTCAGCAGTGCGCCCGATACGCTGTATGCGAGTGCCACAACATTGCCGAAAAGCAACGCAGAAAGGAAAACACGCAGTAGAGATATAAGATATGCTTCTGCCGTTCCGATACGGTAGAGAGCGAAAATGACTGCAATATTCGCAAGTCCGATTTTAACGCCGGAAATCGGTATCACGGGCGGAACAGCCGACTCAACATATGACAGCAACATTGCCGCCGCCAATGTAAATCCGAGCAGGGTAACCCTTTTTGTCATAATGCTCTCCTTTTATTGCAAAAAATCGTTAGGCGAGTTTTTGTCGGAAACAACCGTTATTACGGTTTTGTTCGGCAGACAGACAATACACTGACCGCCGTGTGAAACCGTACCTTGACTTTCGCAAAGTCGGTCGGGGCAGGTGGCGTCGGTAATGCGTGCAGTACCGTCTTTTATAACAAGAGTATTGCCGTGAGCGTCCGTTCCGATACGTACGGTAATATCGGTGTCAAGCGGGTAGTGTGCGGTTATTTCGCCGTCAACGCTGACAGAAACATATTCGCCGCTGTTTGCCGTGAGTGCAATAAAGATGAATGCCGCCGCAGTTGCGACGGCAAGTATTGCAATCAGAATTATATCAGTTTTTTTCAGTTTCATTTTCGCAAACCGAAATACAGCCCATCGGGCATATGTCCGAACACTTTTTACAACCGATACATTTTTCGTAATCTACACGTGCAAGATTGTCCGTGACCTTAATAGCACCGACAGGGCAGGAGTTTTCACAGCGCTTGCAACCGATACAGGAATTTTTGCATTCCTTGCGGGCCAAAGCACCTTTTTCTTTGTTACTGCACGAAACATAGACAGGCTTTTTGACAGAGCGCAAAGCGATTAAGTGTTTTGGACAGCGTTCGGTACAAATACCGCAACCGATACAACTGCGCGGGTCGATGTGTGCAATGCCGTTTTCAATGCAAATGCTGTCGGTTGGACAGGCGGCGGCACAATCGCCGAAACCCAAACAACCGTAAGAACACTTTCCGTCACCACCGTAGAGGAGTGACGCGGCAGAACAGGTCGTTATTCCGTTGTAATCAAAGCGTTTTGAAGTCGCAGAGCAGTTGCCGTTACACTGAACAAAGGCAACAGAAGCATCAACGTTTTCAAAATCGACTCCCATAATTTCGGAAATGTTTTTTGCCACAGCCTCTCCGCCGGGGACGCAGAGGTTTGTCTTTACACCTTCCGAATTTACAATAGCGTCGGCGTAGCCGTCACATCCCGCAAAACCGCAAGCACCGCAGTTCGCACCGGGGAGGCAACCGCGTATTTTTTGGACACGCTCATCTTCTTTTACCGAGAGGAATTTTGAAGAAACAGTTAAAAGAAGCGCGCAAAGCAGACCGATACCGGCAACAACACCGGCGGCTGTTAAAAGAGTTATTAAAAGTTCTGACATAGCGCACCCTCCTTTAAGCGAAAAGATTATCGACAACACCCGCAAAGCCGAAAAAGGCAAGCGAAACTATTGACGCGGCAAGCAGTGTTATGGGAAGACCTTTAAAACTTTGCGGAATGTTATCACTGTCAAGACGTGAGCGTACGCCCGAAAAGAGCACCATTGCCAGCAAGAAACCGAGTCCGCAACCGAGTGAACTCACCATTGATTCAATAAAGGTATATTCGTCCTTTATGTTGTTAATGGTAACACCCAAAACGGCGCAGTTTGTTGTAATAAGGGGGAGATATACGCCGAGTGATTTATGAAGTGCCGGCATATATTTTTTCAGCACGATTTCAACAAACTGTACCAATGCGGCGATAACAAGTATAAATACAATAGTCTGCATATATTCAAGGCCGAGTTTGTTGAGCACGAACATCTGTATCGGCCAAGTGACTGCCGTTGCAACAAGCATAACGAAAATAACGGCAAGACCCATACCTGTTGCTTGATTTAACTTTTTGGAAACGCCCAAAAACGGACAGATGCCCAAAAATTTGTTAAGAACGTAATTGTTGACGAGTACACTCGTCATAAGGATAACGACAAGGTTTTTAAGCATATTATTCGTCCTCCTTTACAACAGCGTCAATATGACAGGTTTTATAGGAAGGACAGCCCTCGCAACCGAATTCCTTTTTCTTTATTGCCTTGCCTTTTGTCAGTATGTTTACAGTCGCAATCAGGCAGCCGAAGACAAAGAAGCCCCCGGGGGACTGATTAAAGAAAGGAATGGTGTAGTTTTTAAGGAAAGGAATTTCAATTCCGAGCCAACTTCCGTTTCCGAGAATTTCACGTACGGTTGACATACAAAGCAGTGCGAGTGTAAATCCGAGTCCCATTCCGATACCGTCCAAGGCGGAGTCGATTACCGTGTGTTCGCGTGCAAACATTTCGGCACGACCGAGGATTATACAGTTTACGACGATAAGCGCAAGATATGTGCCGAGTGCTTCGAAAAGTGAGGGAAGATATGCCTGCATCAGCATTTGAACCATTGTAACAAATCCCGCGATAACAACGATATACGCCGGTATTCTGACAGTGTCCGGAATAATATTGCGAAGTGCGGATATTGCCATATTTGAGCAAACAAGCACGGCAGCAGCCGCAAGTCCCATTCCGAGTGCTCGGCTGACCGAGTCGGTAACGGCAAGAGTGGGGCAAGTTCCGAGAACAAGCACAAACACAGGGTTTTCACGGATAAGACCCTTTAATAATATTGAAAGTTTACCTTTGTTCATTACTCTGCCTCCTTAAAATCAATGCCGAGAGCCGAAAGTCCCGCAAAAGCATCGCTGACGGCATTCTTAAAGGCATTGGAAGAGTAGGTGACACCCGCTACGGTATCAACACCCGAAAGTGTGGAATCTTTTCCGATAAAACTATTCGGATAGTCCGCACCGAAATCTTTCGATTCGGTGTATGCCATAAGTTTTATGCCTTTGATTGTTCCGTCGGAAGATATACCGACGGAAATAAGCATATCGCCATTGCTGTACTGTGATGAAGTGGCGAGAGATATTGCATATCCGCTACCACCTTTATCTTTATAAATTCCGTTTACGGTTTCGGGAGTGCCGTCGGCAAGGGATAGTTTTTCAAAATCTGTCGCTTCGGGCAAAACTTCGGCAAGGGAAGCTGTTTCGGCTTTTTTCTGAGCCTCGGTAATTACAGGTGCTGTAAAGGAATTTACAAGAGCCAAGAGCACCGCAACCGTCAAACATATTGTGAACAGAACCGTAACACTTTTTACATAGGTGTTTTTCATTTCTTAGCACCTCCGAGCGGACGCATAAAACTCCACTTGTCAATATAGGGCGTTAAAATGTTCATAAGCAGAATTGCAAAGGAAACGCCTTCGGGATAACTGCCCCATTTTCTGATAAGCACGGTGATAAGACCGCAACCGATACCGAAAATCAAACGTCCGCGTGAGTTTATAGGTGTGCTTGAATAGTCGGTCGCCATAAAGACGGCACCAAGCATAAGTCCGCCCGACAAAATTTCGGTAAGCGGGGGAAGACCGAGAAGCCAAGTGCAAAGGAATACCGTTGCAATGAAGGCAAATGGTGTGTGCCATGTGATAACACGGCGGGCAAGAAGATATATAAAACCGAGAAGAATTGCCAATGTGCAGGTTTCGCCCAAAGCACCGCCGCAATTACCGAGGAAGAGGTCTAAAACGTCGGGAACTTTGTGCGCCGCACCGGAACTCAAAAGTGCCATAGGTGTAGCCGACGAAACGGTGTCGTTTTGCGGAAAAACACTTGCGGTCATTGTGTTTCCGAAAGAAAGCACCATCATAACACGTGCTGTTGCGGCGGGGTTGGCAAAGTTTTGTCCTATTCCGCCGAAAAGTCCCTTAACGACAACAATGGCAAACACAGCACCAACCGCCATTTGCCAAAGGGGGAGTGTTGCCGGAACGTTGAGAGCGAGAATAACGCCGGTTACTACAGCCGACAAATCATATATTGTATTGTCCTTTTTGCAAATCTTTTCAAAAGCGTATTCTGCAAAAACAGCGGCGGCAACACTTGTGAAGACAAGCAACAAACTGCGTACTCCGAAAATAATAACAGAGGCAACAACCGCGGGCATAAGTGCGATTATAACATCAAGCATAATGCCTGTTGTAGTGCGTTTGCTTTGAATATGCGGTGATACCGAAACGGTCAATTTGCTCATTTTGTCGCCTCCTTGTTTTGTTCGTTTTTGAGCAACGCCTTTGCCAGTTTGTTACGCTGAACAAGGGGTTGCTTTGTGGGACAGATAAAGGAACAACATCCGCATTCCATACAAAGATTGACTTTAACCTCGGCAAGTCTTGCGGTGTCACGCTGTTTATACGCCTTGGTGATTGCAACCGGATTGAGTTTCAGCGGACAGGCGGAAACGCATTTTCCGCAACGAATGCAGGGAGTGGTTTCCTGCGGGGTGGAGTCCGCTTCATCGAGTGCGATAATGGCGTTATTGTTCTTGACAATGGGCGCACTGACACTGTTTAGAGCAATGCCCATCATCGGGCCGCCGTAGAGAATTTTGTGCGGTTCGGTTTTAAAGCCTCCGCAGAAGTTAATAACATCTTCAACCGATGCACCGATAGGTGCGAAAACGTTACAGGGTTTGGCAACGGCAGAGCCGTCAACCGTTATGCACTTTTCGATGACCGGTATGCCGTTGTTAATATAGTTTGCTACTGACGCAACGGTAGTACAGTTTAATACTATAACACCGACGTGGATAGGCAGTTTGCCTTCCGGTACAATTCGACCTGTTATGTTATAAATCAAAACTTTTTCACCGCCCTGTGGATAAATCGATTTCAAAGATTTAACCTTAACATAGGGCATATCAGCGGTCTTTTCGGAAAGCAGTTTTATACATTTTTTCTTGTTGCTTTCGATTCCGATAACGATATTCTTCGCGTCAAGATATTTGTGAAGCAGCGCAAGACCGTCACAAATTAAATCGGCGCTTTCAAGCATAGTTCTTGTATCACTAGTGATATAGGGTTCACATTCCGCGCCGTTGATTATTATGGTATCAATGCGGGAAGTATCTTTAATATCAAGTTTTGCGGCAGTGGGGAAACCGGCACCACCCAAACCGACAGCGCCACTGTTGCGAACGGCGTCAATAAAACTGTCGTATGAAGTGACATTTTGCGGTTTTACGTTGTCGGCAAGGGTCATATTGCCGTCGGATTCGATAACAATAGCCGGCGAATATGAGCCGTTGCTCAACTGGATATCCTCGATTTTTTTAACAACGCCCGAAACGCTCGCGTGAACAGGCGCGCTGACAAAACCGTCTGCCTCGGCAATCAACTGTCCGACAAGGACACTGTCGCCGACCTTTACAATCGGTTTTGCGGGTGCGCCTATATGCTGTGAAACGGGTATTGTGACAACCTGCGGACAGGGCATTCTTAAAGAATTGCTGTCGGCAGTGTTTTTTAAGTGCGGTACTTTAACTCCTGAGAGTGGTAAACGCAGCATACACTCAACTCCTAAAACAAAATAACTAATTTATTATATATTATACGGTGTTTTTTGTCAATTTATTTTGTGCGGTTTTCTATGTTTTTTTAAAAGAAAAAGCGCCGAAAAACGGCGCTTTTCATAAATTTATTTGCAAGGCTTTTGTATTGCGTAAACGGCTTTGCGAACAAGTACGCGAGGAGCGAGTTTTGATGCAAAAACCGTCAGGCGGTTTCCGATACCGTGTATTGCAATCGTTTTACCTTTGTTAAGGCTTTTATATCCGTAAAGCGCAACCTCATCCGCGGTGGCGTTTTTAAGGTTTTTAAAAAGTCCCGATGTGCTGAGGTCTGCGGCACTCTCAAAGCCTGTTTTCGTCGGGCCGGGACATACGGCGGTAATGCCTACACCCGTTCCTTTAAGTTCTTCAGACAGTGCCTCACTCAGCGAGAGAACATAGGCTTTTGTGGCATAGTATACCGACATAAGAGGTCCTGCCTGAAACGCGGCTATTGAAGCCATATTAAGAATTTTTCCGCCGCCGTTTTTAACCATCGGCTCAACATAAAGTCTGCAGAGTTTTGTGAGCGATGTTATGTTTACGTTAATCATATCGGTCTGCTTTTGCATATCACATTCGCAAAATTCTCCGAAATCACCGAACCCTGCGTTATTTATGAGAACATCAACGAAAATGCCGTTTTCAGACGTGAATTTAAAAATGCTTTCCGGCGCATCAGCATTTGATAAATCGGCTGGAAAAAGGAAAACTTGCGTACCATATGTGCTTTCGATTTCGTTTTTTATTTTTGAGAGTTTTTCTTCACTTCGTGCAGTTATTACAAGATCATATCCGTCTTTTGCGAAAAGTTTAGCAAGAGACAGTCCGAGACCGCTTGATGCACCTGTTATCAGTGCCGTTTTATTCATTTTTTTACCACTCCGAAAAATATTATTCACTTCTCAACGCAACAACAGGGTCTTTCTTCGATGCGTATCTTGCGGGAATAAGACCGGCGATATAGGTTAACAGCATACTGATAGCAACAAGCACGACCGCCGCTTTAGCCGGCAATACTGCCGCGGCGTTTATGTTTGCGAGGTTTTGTATAACGGCGTTTATCGGGATTGTTAGGAGTAGTGTAACACCGATACCGATAATACCCGCGACAAAACCTTCTATCAAAGTTTCCGCATTGAATACGCGCGAAACATCACGCTTTGATGCGCCTATAGAACGCAGAACACCGATTTCCTTTGTACGTTCGAGAACCGAAATGTAGGTTATAATGCCTATCATAATAGACGATACGACAAGCGAAATCGCAACAAAGGCGATAAGAATATAACTTATAACATTAATAATCGTCGTGATTGAAGACATCAGCATTCCGACGTAATCAGTATACTCGATTTTGTCATCATCAGCAACAATATTGTTGTATTCTTTTATAATTTCTTCAATTTCGTCTTTTGAAGCAAAATCTTTTGCGTAAATATTTATGCCCGACGGACTTTCCAAATCGGAAATACCGAGTTTTAAAAGATTTCCCGAATAGGTGTTTTCGGTGGTTGAAGATGGAAGTTGTGATGAGAGATTTGCGGCAATTTGTTCGTCACTCATTCCGGCGGTCCTCATCTGCGCTACCGACTGATTAAACATTTCTCTCTGCTCGGATGGAAGAGTTGCGGCATATGCGGTAATATCGGCAAGTGTTGGCTCGCTTGCCTTTGTATCAAAGCGAAGTCCGCTGAAAATATCAACATCGGGATTTTCGGTCTGCGCTTTGGCGACTTCGCTTTCATTGACACGGTTTATAAGTTCTTCGGCAAGTGCGTGGGTATAGCCTATTGCGCCTGCTTCATTGCTCATTGTCGAGTCTTCCGACGGACATATAATGCCGACAATTTTAAGGTTTATTGCATTCTCAAGTTGTTTGTTCACAAAAGCCTCATCTTCGCTCTTGTCAACCCAAACATCGCCGCTTTTTTCGAAATAATCGGTATTTACAAGTAGTTTATACGAAAGAGAGGTTATGTCCTCATAACTGAAGGAAGAGGTTTTGTTTTCAACCTCTTTTCCGGCGGCAATATCTTTCATAATATTCATAAGTTCGTCTTGGTCGAGAATACCTAATGTGTAAAGTGACATATCGGTTATCTCGTTGTTTTTATCGACAATCAGAACGAGTTCATCATAGTTTTTCGGCATCTCACCGTAAACCAAATCATACTGTTTATCGATAAATTCATCGTTTCCAATCAACTCACGCCAAGAGGAAAGGGCAGTGCCACTCATTGCGGTTGACATACCGCCACCGCTCTGAACGCCCGCCGCCCCCATCATATCCGAGAAAAGGGTGCTCGGGTTGATTTTAACCTGCTTTCCGTCGGTATCTTTGTAAACATTCATAACGGTAGAATAAAGATACTGAATATCGGTCGAAAGGTCGGACAGTTTGCTTTCCTTGTCTTCAAGATAATCTTTAAATGCGGAAAGATTGTTGATTTTTATATCGCCGGACATATTGCTGAGTACAGAACTCATAACATTATTGGAATAGATTTTTTTGAGTTCGTGTTCTTCTTTGTTGTCTTTTTCTTTCATAATCGACGAAACCATAGAATCCATATCGACGGTCGTTTCCTGTATGGTCAGGGGATAACTTGAGAGGGTTTCTTCCTGTACGTCGCTGATATATTGCGATATACCGTTTGATATCGATAAAACGAGTGCAATTCCGATTATGCCTATACTGCCCGCAAAAGAGGTCAAGAAAGTCCTTGCTTTCTTCGTCATAAGGTTTTTAAGACTCAGCGAGAGTGCTGTAAAGAAGGACATTGAGGGGCGTTTTTCTTTCTTTTGTTTTTTGCCTTTTTTAGCCTCGTTTTCTTTTTCTGCTGCAGGTGCTGTATAGGGGGCGGAATCGTCAACGATGTTTCCGTCGAGCAGGCGGATTATTCTTGAAGAATACTTTTCCGCGAGTTCGGGATTGTGGGTTACCATAATAATAAGTTTGTCGTTGGAAATCTTTTTCAAAATTTCCATAACTTGAATGCTCGTTTCGGAATCAAGAGCGCCCGTCGGTTCGTCGGCAAGGAGAATTTGCGGGTCGTTGACAAGGGCGCGAGCAATGGCAACGCGTTGCATCTGTCCGCCCGAAAGTTGGTTGGGCTTTTTATAAATCTGTTTTTCAAGTCCAACATCGGCAAGTGCCTTTATAGCGCGCTCTTTGCGTTCCTTTTTGCCAACACCGCTGAGTGTCAGTGCAAGTTCAACATTGGCAAGGACACATTGGTGAGGAATGAGATTGTAACTTTGGAATATAAAACCTACCATATGGTTTCGGTAGGTATCCCAATCGGCATCTTTATACGTTTTTGTGGAAACGCCGTTGATTTTAAGGTCGCCGTCTGTGTAACGATCAAGACCGCCGATGATGTTGAGCATCGTTGTCTTTCCGCAACCGGACTGACCAAGTATAGACACAAATTCACTTTGGCGGAATTCAAGGTTTACACACTTTAATGCTTCAACCGATGAATCGCCGGTGGTGTAGGTTTTTTTAATGTTTTTTAATGTCAGCATTTTGCACCTCCGCAGTTAACCATTCTATTTTATCAGCATATTATGAATAATGTGTTAATCAAGGATAAAAAACTAATAAAATCTTAATGTTTGTAATGTTTGACATTTCGACATAATTAATGTAAAATATCGGTTGGGAAACAGGAGGGGATATTGTGGTTTTGGTTAAAGAAGTAACGACAAAGCGTGAGTTACGTAAATTTGTCGACTTTCCGAATAAGATTTATAAGGATAATAAATATTTTGTGCCTGCGTTCTACGGTGACGATTTAAGTGACTGGGACAAGAAGAAAAATCCGGCGTTTGAATATTGTGAAGGACGCTGTTTTTTGGCATACCGTGACGGCGAAATTGTCGGACGTATCGGTGCTATATTGAGCCATAAGGCAAATGAGAAGTGGAACACGAAACGTATGCGCTTTTCGCAGGTTGATTTTATAGACGACAGCGAAGTTTCAACCGCCCTCTTTAAGGCGGTTGAAGATTTTGCTAGGGAAAAGGGCTGTAATCAGGTTCACGGTCCTCTCGGTTTTTGTGATTTGGACAGGGAAGGAATGCTTGTTGACGGTTTTGATAAGCGTAATATGTTCATAACGTATTATAACGAGCCGTATTATAATGAACATCTGGAACGGCTTGGATATGCAAAAGACACCGATTGGGTAGAGTACAAAATCACCGCTCCGGAAAAAGACAGTGACGCGGCTGTGCTAATGCACCGTGTTGCCGAGCGTTGTAAAATGCGTAACGGTTTTCATATTGCGAAGGTTAAAAACCGTTTCGGTTACAAGAAATATATAAAGTCGGTTTTTTCACTTGTGAATATCTGTTATTCGCCACTTTACGGTGTTGTTGATTTATCGGATAAGCAGATTGAAAAGTATACTAAAAAGTTTATTCCGCTGATAAATCCCGACTATGCTTGCTTTGTGCTTGACAGAAATGATGAACTCGTCGCTTTCGGAATAAGTGCACCATCAATGGCTGATGCTGTCAAGAAAAGTCGCGGCAGAATATTTCCGTTCGGCTTTTTCGGGATGTTGAAGGCGCTTAAGAAAAACGATGCGATTGATATGTTTTTAATCGCCGTTCGCCCCGATTTACAAAAAACCGGTGTCAATGCGATTATTCTCGACTACCTGCGTGACAGTTGTGAGCGCAACGGCATTAAATATGCCGAAACGGGCCCGCAACTTGAAACCAACAGCAAGGTTTTGTCGCAATGGCGTTATTTTGATAAAGAACAGCACAAGCGTCGCCGTTGCTACATAAAGAATATTGACTGATTGCTCGGATTTTGATTCGCATTTCGAAAAAATATTGTGATCCGGAAAACAATAACTGTTTTCCGGATTTTTTTGTTGACAATCAACCGCTGTATTGGTATAATAATATTCGCTGATTTTGTGGGTTGCTTGAACAGCAAATCGCAATATTGCATTTTTATATTTGTGGTTTTAGCGAAATGCTCCACCTCGGATATCCTTGCCGTGTAAAAATCAGAGGTCAAAACAGAATATGCGGGTATGGCGGAATCGGCAGACGCGCTAGATTCAGGTTCTAGTCGGGGCAACTCGGTACAGGTTCAAGTCCTGCTACCCGCACCATATCGAGTGTTCTTAACCAACCTGAGAGTTGGGAGAGGACACTCGATTTCTTTTTGTCTTAAATTTCGCTTTTCGCATGTACTGAGCAAGGTTTTGACCTTGCTCTTTTTTTGTTATGCAGACAGCGGTTTCGGGAGATATTCAACCGATACGTCTGCTCTGTAATGCTCGCAAAATGCGGTTTCAGGTAGTTCAACATATCCTACAAAACGATAATAGATAACAATTCTCTGTGTTCTGTTTTTACCGACACCCGCACTTCATAACAAGTTCTGTCGGTAAAAAATGCTTGTTTAAACTCCCCTTAATTATACAAAATATTCATTTTGTATAATTAAACATTTTTTAATATCCGCAGATTTTTGTTGTTCTCTCCGACTTCCAATCAGCGTAATACGCTCAAACCAACTCCATTCGGCGTATACAAATTTATGCGTATTGCATCACTGCTTTTTGATTTCAAATACATTAACAAATACATCAGCCGAGCGCTTATGATAAATTCCGCACTCGACTGATGTATTTGCTTTTTTATTTCGCTTTTTTGAGATTTTTAAGTTCGGTTTTTATCGATGTTTTGAAAGCGTTCCATTCATCTTCGTTTTCGACAAAATATTTTGGACAGAGTTTTCCTGTAATATCGTAGTGGCGTATTACAGCACTCTCGTCAAGTCGACAGGTGTCAAGCAACCACGCCGTGAGTTTTATGAGCATATCGGTCGTTTTTTCGTTAAATTTTCCACTGCTGTCGGGATGACAGACTTCTATTGATATTGTGTCGATATTTCGCCAATTACTTGCCGAAGAGCGTTCATAAAGCGGTATGCACTGTATGCATTCACCGTCAAGACCGATTAAAAAATGCGAATTGACTTTAACCCCTTCGGTCGAAAAATAGTTGTGATTTTGTTTTGCCGTTGTTGCCGGATTTCCGACATAGTGTATTACGATGTTTTTAACCTCGGAAAGTTCTTCACCTGTGCGTGAATGGTTTGTATCGTTAGGAATGTATTTAACATCGACGTAATTGGGAACTTCCATATCATACAGTTCGTCGATTTTCAAAGCCTTATCGGCGGTAATAACTTGATAAATCGGTATTACCGCCAAGGCAAGCAGCAGAAAAACTATTATGGAAAAATATTTGATTTTTCCCTTTCTCTTCCCCGTTTTTCTCATTTTTAATTACCTGTCGCGTATGGCGTCAATAGGACGCTTTGAGGCAATTCTCTTAACCGGTATGAAACTTGCAACGGCGGCTATTAAAATGCTGACGGCAAGCAAGAGTACTATCTGTCGTATACCGAAATTGAGCACGGTAATGTAAAGACCGATTTCTTTGCGGATAACAATGTTTATTATCGTTGTGGCGGCGAATACGCCTATCGACGAAAGCAAAAAGTTTATTATCGCTATTATAAAACTTTCCGAGAAGAAAATTCGGAAAACGTCGTTACTGCGCGAACCGATTGCACGAAGAATGCCTATTTCTCGCTTTTTATAAGATATACTCGTTCCGATAAAGTTTGCAAGCATTATCGCCGCAAAGAGGGCAAAACCGAGTCCGATATACAAAAACACCTTTGCGACTTCGACAAACGCATCGTTAAGTGCATCAAGTTGGTATGTGACAGAGTTTTGCATTGAATAGCGAATATCTCTGTCTTCACGGTAACAGTAGGAAATCAGTTTTTCGATATCGGCACGTTCGGTCGGCATTTTGCCGATACAGTAGGAATACGGGCCGTTATCGGTTTCGGTAACATCGGCACAGTCTTTTTCGCTTGCCAAAATTACGCTTGCAAGGTTTGGATATTTTTCGGAGTCAATATAACCGACTATCGTGTACTCTTCACCTTCGTTATAGAGGGTTTTCGCAGAACCGTCTTCGTTAACGCCTTCGATATAACCGTTCTTTATGAATTTTCCGATATTGGACGGAAAAACAAACTGACTTATAACATTTCCCACTTCATCAACGGTCTCCTGCATTCCGTTCGGAATTAAATATGACGATACGATAATCTCTTTATCATTAAGTTGCGTTTGGCCCTTGTTGAGCCAAGTAATCATTTCGGGGCTTACGTCATCGACAGTGCCGATATATGAAGGATAAAGTTCACGGTAATCGTTGTTTTTCTCCTGATAGAATGTAATATTGCCTTTGGTTTGACGTTTTACCGACGGGTCGGCGGCAACAAGGCGCTCAACAAAACCGTCGCCGACGAATGCAACCTGATTATAACTGTAACCTCTGATATTCATAAGTTCGTTGTAAAGGGCATAATTCACCAAATTGTCGGCAGAAGACTCCCCTTCCTTCTTTTCGGTGAGAGGAATATATCTCGAGAGGTCAAAGCCGGTATCGACAATACAGGTAACGGTATATTTCTTGTCTGCGAGAGTTAAGGTTTTGCCGAGCATATCCTCTGGTACGGTTATGGTTTCATACTGAATTTTTGTTTCGCCTTTGGCGTCTTTATATGTTTTTGTTCCGTCGGTGTAACCACCTTTAATAAAGGTTTGAACCGCATAAAGTGATATACCGATTTCATCCCTTGTGCCATCGGGTAATGTTCCGCAGACAAGTTTATAACCCATATCCGAGAGAACATCGTTATTTAAACAGGAAAAGCCGTTAAAGGCATAACAGTAGATATGATAATCCGTATCGGTGAATTTAACATCATGATTGTATGCTGATTGAAAATTAAGGTCTGCGCCGAACGGCAGATATACACCGTTCAGATTTATTCCGACCGATTTTGAAATTTCCGCAATTTCATCACTGTTCAGCGTATAACCGTAATCTCGGTAGTAAAAATTGTTTCCCGAATATACGATTTTTTTCGCCTTGGTCATTGCCGCATAATCAATTCCCGTGTCGATAATCGAATTTGTGCAGGTTTTAATGTGATTATATGCCGCAAGGGTGTCGGACAGTCCGAAAAGACCGAAAGCGATACAGGAAAGCAAAATCGTTATGACAAGACGAATTTTCTTGTATTTCAGTCCCGAAGCACCGATTTTTACTGCGCTTTTCATAGGAAGACGCGACTTTATTAGTTTAAAGGGTGTCTTATCGTTATAGACAATAGCCGATGTATCGGTTTTTCTTGTCTGCTTGCCGAATATAGCGGAAGTTGCCTTGATTTTTACGGGATTTTTGAGTTCCGAGAGATATTTGTTGATAGCGTTTCGGTCGTCTTCGGTGAGTTGATAGCCGACAGATACTTCGATAACATCACCGTCGAATTTAAGGCTGTCGGTGCAGTTTTCGGTAGATATGGTAATCTCAACGTCGTCGACAACCTTGCCGTCGGCAAGTTCTATTATACGATCGGCATATTTTTCGGCAAATTCTCTGTCGTGAGAAACGACAATAACAAGTTTGCTTTTTGAGAGTTTTTTAAGAGTATCGAAAACCTGTTTTCCCGTTGCCGAATCAAGTGCGCCGGTTGGTTCATCAGCCATTATTATCTGTGGGCTTTTAACAAGCGCACGCGCAATGGCAACACGCTGTTTCTGTCCGCCGGAAAGTTCGTTGGGTTTTCTTCCGCCGTAATCTTCCAAATCGACCTCTTTTAAAATGCGGTTGATTTCCGCGTTATCGGCTTTTTTACCCTGAAGTTCCAAGGCGAGTGCAATGTTGGCGCCGACAGTAAATTCATCGAGAACGTTATAGTCCTGGAAAATAAAACCGATATATGTGTTTCTATATGAGTCAAAATGTTTTTGTCTGAATGTACGAGAAGAAACACCCTTGATTATTACTTCACCGTCATCGTAACGGTCAAGTCCGCCGAGCATATGAAGCAGTGTTGATTTTCCGCTGCCCGATTTACCGAGCAAAAACACCATACCCTTTTCGGGAAATTTTATTGAAACACCGTCAAGCGCCGTTACCGGGACGCCCTTTTTCGGCTTGTATACTTTGGTCAGATTTTTGGTTTCAAGCATTTTGGTTTTTCTCCTTGTTTGCTATTGTGTTAAAGGTGAGCAACACCTTGAAAAGGTCACCGTCAAGTGTGAGTACCATTTTTCCGTTTTGAAGTTCAACAAGGCTTTTGGCTATTGAAAGACCCAAACCACTGCCTTCGGTGTTTCGCGAACTGTCACCTCTGACAAAACGCTCGGTAAGTTCGTCGCTTGAAACATTAAGTGTTGCTTTTGATATGTTTCGGAACGTCACAACTGCCTTGTTGTTAAAACGCTTGAGAGAAAGATACACACGTGTTCCGGGCATTGAATATTTACAGATATTGTTCATTAAATTATCGAATATGCGCCACAGATGCCTGCCGTCCGCCATAACAGTTACAGGTTCTTTTTCGGTTTCTAACATAATAGTAAGTCCATTTTTTTTGGCGCGTTCTTCGTATTCACCGACAGTCTGTGCCAGCAAAACGCCGAGTTCGCAGGGCGTGGGATTTACGACGATGTTACCGGTCGATGCCTTTGATGCCTCTACCAAGTCTTCTATCAGTTTTTTAAGACGGAAAGACTGACGTGAAAGCACATCAAGATATTCTCTCGCATTTTCGCTTTCGATTTTTTCTTTGCCGAGCAAATCAACATAATTGATAATCGAAGTCAGCGGAGTTTTGATATCATGCGATACGTTTGTTATGAGTTCGGTTTTAAGGCGTTCGGATTTGATTTTTGTGTTTACTGCCTTTTGCATACCCTTTCCGATATTGTTAAGGCTTTCTCCGAAAGATTTAAGCGGACCGGTCAGGTTGGCGGTATCAATTCTGCATTCGAAATCGCCACCGGCGATTTTTTCTCCCGCCTTTTGCAGTTTTCGAAGGCTTATTACAAAATACAGTATTATCGGAACGAGCAGTACCGCTTCAATGATATAGAGAAGTAGTATTATGATACTTTGCGATGCAAATGCGAGAAAAAAATTGAAAATAGTCAAAAATCCGACAATAGCGGAAACCTGTGGCACGAGCGGAATATTCACTGCAATATATTTATATTTTTTATAATTCTTGTCGACAAACCGCGCAACAACCGAAATTATTATCCAAACAAGGGTATTTTTAAAGAGTGTATCGGTCTTCACGCGAACGGCAATGCTCATAATATATATAAGCAAAAGCGCAAAATCGGCAATTATGGTGAACGATACTATGCTAAGGAATAAAATTGTTCCCGCACGTACCATTTCATCGAGAAGTATAAATTCGAATATTCCCAAAACGACAAAAAAGGCAGTGAAAATATCAAGCGGTATTTTGTCAAATGATGTCGATTTAACGTTCTCTTCTCCCCGTTTATGCCCTGCAGCGGCACAAAGGAAAACACAAAGCAGCATAAGCAACAGAAAATTAAGAGCGGAAAAGAATATAAACAGTCCGAAACGACCGTAACAAAAATCGACCATAGCGAGTGCGACAGTATATAAATCTTTAATCGGAAGGTCTTTCTTTAAATAAAGGGTTATTTTAGTAACCTGTTCGATATAAGTTTCATCGTCTATTATATATTCTTCGTTTCGCGTTACGGTCTTTGTGTGGGAGTAGTCTTGACCACTGAAATTTGTATAGAGAACCTCGTCGTTGCCGTTACATATTGTGTAATAATAGTTGCGCCTTTCGGTGTAACTATTGATAACTTCGGCGGTGTACTCATAGTCATTGCTAAAATCAAAATACTGCCAATACAGTTTGTTGGCGTTGCTCTCAAGATATGAGTCGGCAATTTCGTCCTTGATATCCGCTGCATCGGCATATCCGTTTCCTGCCACCAAAATAACAGCAACCGATGCGGTCATTGCGGCAGTAACGGTAAAAGTTAAAACGGCGAGTATAAATGCTACTGTTTTGGCAAAAAGACTGTGAGTGAGTTTTTTCATTGCTTATCTCCCCCGACTAATTTATAACCCTGTGCCCAAACGACCTTTAAATAACGCGGTTCTGCAGGATTGACTTCGATTTTTTCACGCAGATGGCGAATATGTACCGCAACGGTGCTTTCGGCGCCGTAGGGCGCGTCGTTCCAAACGCGGCGGTAGATATCTTTGGGCGACATAACCGTTCCGGGCTGTTCTATTAAAAGTTTTAAAATTTCGTATTCGGTCGGCGTGAGAAAAACTGCTTCGCCGTCGACAAAAACTTCTTTTGAATTATCGTTAAGTTCAATTCCTCCGAGAACATATGTTCCACTTTGAGAAGTTTTATTTCCGCCGAGTTGCATATATCGACGAAGTTGAGAACGGACACGCGCCAAAACTTCAACCGGATTAAAAGGTTTTGTTATGTAATCGTCCGCACCGACATTTAACCCCAAAATTTTATCGGTGTCTTCGCTTTTTGCCGTCAGCATTATAACCGGAACGTTGCTCTCTTTACGAAGTAGTGTGAGTGCCGTTATACCGTCCATTTTCGGCATCATTATATCCAGCAAAACCAAGTGTATCTCGTTTTCTTCTATAATTTTAAGTGCATCTTCGCCGGAATATGCACAAAAGGTTTTATAACCGTCGGAATCAAGATATATCTTGAGCGCGGAAACAATATCCTTTTCATCGTCGCAAATAAGTATGTTATACATATTTTTCACCCTCCGCCGATTATTCTATCGAAAATAAATTTAAGAAACAACATATTAAAGTTTTAAGAATGTTTTAAGTATACCACAGCAGTCCTTTTTCCACAACAAAAAACCTCGGCTTTCACCGAGGTTTTGAATATTTTATAAATCGGATATCAGTTCGTCAACCGCACTGTCGGGCGTTGCCCAAGAGGTGCAAAAACGCACTGCGGTGTGGGTATCGTCGGTTTTGCCCATTAAAGAAAAACTATATTTCTTTGACAGTCGCATTAACTCTTCATTCGGCAAGATCGGAAACTGCTGATTGGTGTGGGAATTATAAAGGAAAGAATATCCTTTGTCTGAGAAAGCCTTTTTAAGGCGCATTGCCTGCAAATCGGCTTTTTTGGCAAGTTCAAAATAAAGATTATCTTCCAAAATCGCCGAAAACTGTACTCCCAAAAGTCTTCCCTTTGCAAGCATACCGCCGTGCTGCTTTATCATATAGCGGAAATTGTTATTAAGTTCGGCACTGTTAATAACAAGTGCTTCGCCGAAAAGAAGTCCCTGTTTTGTGCCGCCGAGATAGAAAACGTCGCAAAACTTTGCTATATCCGCAAGCGTAACGTCGCAATCTTCGCTCATAAGTCCGTAGCCGAGCCTTGCACCGTCTATAAAGAACGGAAGAGCGTGCCTTTTGCAAACAGCGGAAATATCGGACAGTTCGCTCTTTGAATAGATAAGTCCGGTTTCGGTCGGGAAAGAAATATATACCATTCCGGGCTGAACTTCGTGCTCGCGGGTGGGGTTTTCATAGTGTTCGTGTAAAAGCGAATCAATTTGTTCAGCGGTGATTTTGCCGTCGGTTGTCGGCAGTGTCAAAACCTTGTGTCCGCTTGCCTCAACAGTTCCGCTTTCGTGGACGGCAATATGCCCTGTATCGGCGGAAACAACACCTTGATAGGGTTTGAGTGTTGCGGCGATAACCGTAGAATTAGCCTGTGTACCTCCAACAAGAAAATGAACAAAGGAATTTGGTGTATCGCAGAGTTTCTTTATTGTTTCGCGGGCGGCGTCACAGTATTCATCAACGCCGTAACCCTCGGTCTGCTCGAAATTCGTCTTTGAAAGACGTGAGAGCACCGCGGGATGCGCGCCCTCGGAATAATCACATTCAAATCTTATCATCAAAAAACCTCGCTTTTTTAAAATATTTAACATATATAATAAAAACTCCGATTAAAGCGGAGTTTTTAAAATTTTATCTCGCCATAGGATGAAAACGTTTATATGACTGTGCATATTTGTTTTTCATAAGCTGTGCGTAAACCTGTGTTGTGGAAATATCGGAGTGGCCGAGCATTTCCTTAATATCCGAAAGTTGTGCACCGTTTTCAAGCAGGTGTGCCGCAAAGGAATGGCGGAGTGTGTGCGGTGTGATGTCCTTTTCGATTTTTGCCTGCTCGGCGTACTGTTTGATAATTTTCCAAAAACCCTGTCGTGTCAGGGGCTGTCCGTTCATATTGGTAAAGAGTTTCTCTTCGGATCGGTCGGACACGATAGCGTCACGCACGCCGTAAATATAATTTCCGATAACTTTTATCGCCTCGGGGTATATCGGGACGATACGCTGACTTGTATCGGTGTGCAGATGTAGTATTCCAACCTGCAAGTTTATATCAGAAACACGCAAATCTATAAGTTCCGACACTTTAATTCCTGTGGCATACAAAAGTTCAAGCATCGCCTTATCGCGACAGCCTTTGTAGTTCGAGCAATCAGGTTGCGACAAAAGCAGTAAAACCTCTTTGTTTGTTAAAATTTCCGGAAGTTTTTTCTGTGTTGGTGCGAGTTTAACACTCTTGATGGGATTTTCATTTACAAAGCCGCTGGAAGAAAGATATGTAAAGAAGCAGCGAAGTGATGCCGTAACGCGTGCAACGGTTGCGTTGGATTTTCCGAGCGTATGAAGAAAACGGATATAGTTTTGAACAGTGTCCGAGGTGACGGCGGAAAAGGAAGAAATTGCGTTTGCGGAACAGTATGAACGAAACTGCCCGATGTCACGTAAATATGACTCAAGTGTGTTCTTAGAGGATTTTTTTTCAGTTTTAAGATATTCTTCAAATCTTAAAATCAAGTCCTGCATTTTAAACTTCCCATTTCCTATAATTTTACGGTATTCATAAACGCCGCCGACAAAAGCGAGTCGGTCAAGGCGGCAACAACGCACAAGAGCAGTAACAGCAAAAAGCCTTTACAATAACGTGCGAAGTGCGGGTAAAGCGAATTTTCTCTCGGTTCGGGCAGTATGTGCCCTGCGAGCAAAAGTGAAAACTTATACGATTGTTTTGCCGAAAAAAAGAGCGCAAAAGCGCCTATCATTGACGGCGGTATTAGAAACAGCAAAGAATATATTATGCCGCTCATCGCATAGCAAGAATATAAATAGCCCGCAAGCAAACCGTAGCAAAAGCCGCGGTAAAAAACAAAAAACGGAACAATCGCCGCACCGACAATGCACGTGCCCGAAATAAAGACCGCGAGCATAGCGGGCAGAAAATTGGCAAAGGCAGAAAAAAAGACCGATAAAAACCCGCCGTTGTGCTTATCGGAAAATTTACTGAAAGCCGCTACAGCTGCCGAAAAAACCTTTTCGTTTTCTTTGAGCAAAAGAACGGCAACTACCATACCGATGATATATGCCGCAAACATTAAAGCAAAGGCATATCCGCTTTTTAAAGCTCCTAAAAAATTTTTGGATTTAAAATGAACTATCCGTGTGTTTTGCATAACCTGTCCCTCCGTTTATATGTTTAAAATATATGAAAGGAAGAACGAAATAATGCAAATCTATATATAGATATTACTTTATACTCCATTACTATATATAGTTTTAAGAGCAATATTATGTAACCTATGTTTACATTACACAAAAAACAATCACCGCAAAAAAGCCACGGTGAAATGTCGATATTAATAGTTATACACCATTTAAATTATTATGTCAACAAAATTATTTTCAAACCCAAAACATTATGTAAACTTATTATGTAAACCACACAATATCTTGTTGCCGTGTTGTTATGTAAACCGCAACGTGTGCAAAATATCGCCCTTTAAAAAATATTTTGATTTATATATGTTTGGTGTTATAATATAAATAGCGAGAACAAACACGGAGGTTTTATCGATATGAAAAAGACCGCTCTCATTACCGGAGCATCAAAAGGAATAGGTGCGGCTACGGCAATAATGTTTGCACAGAACAGATATAATGTTGTTATAAATTATAATAACTCTGCCGAGGCGGCAATTCTTCTTGAAAAGTCACTTCGCGAAAACGGCTGCTCTGCTCTATCGTATTCTGCGGACGTTTCAAAAGTCAACGATGTCAACCGTATGGTGTCGGATGTAATAGCAAAATTCGGAAGTATTGATGTTCTGATAAATAACGCCGGTATTGCACAGCAAAAACTTTTTACCGACATAACCGATGAGGATTGGAACAGAATGGTTTCGGTGAATTTGACCGGAACATTCAACTGTTGCCGTGCGGTAGTGCCGCATATGGTTTCGAAGAAAAGCGGCTGTATTATTAACACATCATCCGTTTGGGGAATTACGGGTGCATCCTGTGAAGTGCATTATTCTGCCGTCAAGGCGGGGATAATCGGACTCACAAAAGCACTTGCCAAAGAACTCGGTCCGTCGGGCATTCGCGTCAACTGTGTTGCTCCCGGTGTTATAAGCACAAATATGAACAGTAACCTCTCTACCGATGACCTCGCTTCCCTTGCTGACGAAACACCTCTTTGCAGAATCGGCAACACAAACGAGGTCGCCTCTACTTCCCTATTCTTGGCATCACACGCTGCGGATTTTATTACAGGGCAAGTAATCAGTCCGAACGGCGGATTTGTTATATAGAAAACGAAAAAAACCGACCGTAGGTCGGTTTTTATTTT
Organism: uncultured Eubacteriales bacterium; assembly: GCA_964566175.1. GTDB lineage: Bacteria > Bacillota > Clostridia > Oscillospirales > Acutalibacteraceae > SIG589. The sequence continues at coordinate 92,988 of CAZMHU010000002.1, read as the reverse complement.
GAAGAAATATTACCGTGTGAGTCGAGCATACCCGATGTATCACTCATAATATCGGAAACGTCCGATGTGATATCCGAAACCAAATCGGAAACGGTGTCATTGTCTTTCTTGTTGTCATTACAGGCGGTCATACCCAGCAACAACATAAGAATACAAAATACTGTCGGTATAATACGTTTCATAATTTCACCCTCCCGACAGTATTATTTGCGGTAAAAAGAAAAATATTCAAAATTTATATAAGCGGTTTGCCCTTTGTGTTAACGCCGCAAATTCCTCCCATTCCGCCCGATAGGAGCATAACGGCAACGTGTATCGCCGTGAGTGCCGAAAAGCCGTCAAAACTTATACAGAGCGATGTCAGCAAAAGCAAAATAAAGAATATTCCGCAAACGGTAATACCGCAAAGCAGACCTTTGCTTTTCTTGCGTTTACCGGCTGTAAAACCGCCGAAAAAGCAACCGACTGCAAGGCATACCGACGAGAGCGGACTTGCAGAACTTTGTTTGATATTCGCATAATACATTAAAATAGCCGCTAAGAGTAACATAACTCCCGTCACCGCTATACTGATAATAAGTCCCAATATAATATGGTTGAATTTTGTCGGTCCGTTTTTAAACAAGAAAATCCCCTCCCGATAAAGCATATTCGGGAAGGGATTTAATTATGATATTATTTATTTCGCAACATCATCGTGTATTGTCAAGTTCTGCTGTAATGCCCACTTTGCAATACGCTGTTTTGAATGGTCGCCGAGCGACTCAATAACCATACTGTCGTCCTTTATGGACATAACGCGACCGTAAATTCCGCCGATGGTGATAATCTCGTCACCGACCTGAACGTTATTACGCATTGCTTCTTCTTTTTTCTGTTTTTTCTTCTGCGGTCTTATGAGAAGGAAATACATAGCGGCAACGATAACAACGATGTAAAGCACCATAAAGAGTGTTCCGCTACTTCCGCTACCACCTGCGGCCGATGCCGTATCAGCGGCGGCGTCGAGCAGTAAATTAGTAAATTTCATATTTATACCTCCGTTTGTTTGCGCGGAAACGGTAACGTAACAGCGCATTTTATCCCATTATACAGTGTAATTGTTAACTTTTCAAGAAGTTTATACTCTTTTTCCGAGAAATTGTTCTTTTTCTTTTTTATAAGCGGCAAAACGTCCCTCTGATAGTGCAAGACGAATTTCTTCCATCAGCGTATTGTAAAAATGCAGATTGTGCATAACAAGAAGTCGCTGACCCAACATCTCGCCGCTCTTGAGCAGATGGCGGAGATACGCGCGGGAGTACCGACTGCAAACAGGACAATCACAATCCGGGTCGATAGGCAACATATCGTCTTTGTATTTTTCGTTGTTGAGATTGATAATTCCGAAGTTGGTAAAGAGTTGTCCGTGGCGCGCGTTGCGGCTCGGCATTACGCAATCAAAAAGGTCAACGCCGCGTTCAACGCCGTTCAAAATATTCATCGGTGTTCCGACACCCATAAGATATCTCGGCTTTTCTGTCGGCATATATGGCTCGACTGCCTCGATAATGCGATACATATCTTCTGTCGGTTCGCCGACGGCAAGACCGCCTATTGCATAGCCGTCCAAATCAAGTTCGCGAATTTGTTTCATATGTTCAACACGCAAATCGTCAAAAGTGCAACCTTGGTTTATACCGAAAAGAAGTTGATTCGGGTTTACGGTATTTTCAAGAGAATTTAGACGTTTCATCTCATCCTTGCAACGTTTAAGCCAACGTGTTGTGCGCTCGCAAGATGCCTTTGAATAAGAATACTGTGCCGGATTTTCAACGCACTCGTCAAAAGCCATTGCAATAGTCGAACCGAGATTTGACTGAATACGCATACTCTCTTCCGGACCCATAAATATACGTTTTCCGTCAACGTGCGAATTAAATGTTACACCTTCTTCTTCGATTTTTCTGAGAGAAGCGAGTGAGAAAACCTGAAATCCGCCGCTGTCGGTGAGGATAGGCCCGTTCCACGTGGAAAACTTGTGCAATCCGCCGACAGATTTTATAAGTCGGTCACCGGGACGCACGTGAAGGTGATATGTATTGCTCAGCATAACCTGACAGTGGAGCATTTTCAAATCCTCTGCCGAAACCGCACCCTTTATAGCGCCGCAGGTTGCAACATTCATAAACGCCGGCGTTTGTACCGTTCCGTGAACCGTTTCAAACGTGCCAAGCCTTGCACTGTTTTCTTTTTTTATAACTTTAAACATTTATAACTCCTTTTTCATTCTTCATTTGCAATAAACATCGCATCGCCAAACGAGAAAAAGCGGTATTTTTCCTCAACCGCGGTTTTATAAGCATTCATTGTATTCTCATAACCTGCGAATGCCGAAACGAGCATAATCAGCGTGCTTTCGGGCAGGTGGAAGTTTGTGATAAGAGCGTCCATACACTTGAATTTATATCCGGGGTAGATAAAAATCGAAGTATCACCGCTGCATTCGCAAATCTCGCCCTTGGCGGCGGCACTCTCTAACGTACGGCAGCTTGTCGTTCCGACGCAAATAACGCGTCCGCCGTTCGCTTTTGTCTGCTTAATTAGTTCTGCCGTTTCGGCGGGAATATGGTAATGTTCCGAGTGCATTTTGTGTTCTTCAATGTTTTCAACCTTAACGGGACGGAAAGTGCCGAGTCCTACGTGAAGGGTGACATAACCTATGTTAATTCCCTTGTCTTTGGCGAGAGAAAGCATTTCTTTTGTAAAATGAAGTCCCGCAGTCGGCGCGGCAGCAGAGCCGAGTTCGCTAGAATATACCGTTTGATAACGTTCTTTATCTTCAAGTTTTGCTTCAATATAATGCGGGAGCGGCATATTTCCGACTTCGTCCAAAATCGAATAAAATTCGCCTTCGTAGGAAAATTTGATAATGCGGTTGCCGTCATCCAAAACATCGGTAACAACGGCAGAAAGTTTATCACCGAACGTAAACTCGTGTCCTATTTTTGCTTTTTTTCCGGGGCCTGCAATACATTCCCAACAATCGTCGGTTTTACGTTTGAGAAGGACAAACTCAACAATCGAACCGGTGTCTTTCCGCGTTCCGAAAAGGCGTGCTGGCAGAACTCTTGTGTTGTTGAGAATAAGACAGTCGCCTTCTTTTAAATAATCGAAAAGCGAAGAAAAAACGGTGTGTGTTATATTACCGTTTTTTTTATTAAGCACCATAAGCCGAGAGGCATTTCTGGGCTCAATCGGGTGCTGTGCTATGAGTTCTTTGGGTAAATCGTAATAAAAATCGCCTGTTTTCATTTGAATATTCGTTCTCTCCAGTCGCTCATTTGCATAAAATATGTTTGACAAACGTACTCTGCAATGATATAAATAATAGTAGGTATTTTTATCTATTATATTGCAAATGACTCTTACATTCAACTGTTTTTTGCAACCGAAAGGATGTTCTCTATGAAAAAGTACAATGTTGGTATTGTCGGCGCGACCGGAATGGTTGGTCAGCGCTTCGCTCTCTTGCTTGCCGAGCACCCGTGGTTTAACGTAGCCGCGCTTGCCGCAAGTCCTCGCTCTGCAGGTATGACCTATGGGCAGGCTGTCGGCAACCGTTGGGCAATGCAGTCCCCCATTCCCGAAAAACTTCGCGATATGGTTATGATGGACGCAACAGGTGATATTGAAAAAATCACCTCGCTTGTTGATTTTGTATTTTGTGCCGTTGATATGAAAAAGGACGAAATCCGTGCTCTTGAAGAAGAATACGCAAAGCACGAATGCCCTGTTATTTCCAACAACAGCGCACACCGCGGCACACCCGACGTTCCGATGGTTATACCGGAAATCAATGCTGACCATATAAATATAATAGACGCACAGCGCAAACGTCTCGGCACAAAGCGCGGCTTCGTTGCCGTAAAGTCAAACTGCTCGTTGCAGAGTTATGTTCCGGCTGTATATCCGCTTTCAAAGTTCGGCGTTGACAAAGTTTTGGTTTGCACATATCAGGCAATCTCCGGTGCGGGCAAGACTTTTGAGAGATGGCCCGAAATTCTCGATAACGTAATTCCCTTTATTTCCGGTGAAGAGGAAAAATCCGAACAAGAACCGCTTAAAATTTGGGGTAAAATCGAGGGTGACGTTATCGTAAACGCCGACAGCCCCAAGTTCACTGCACAGTGTCTGCGTGTTCCCGTTTCCGACGGACATATGGCGGCTGTATTTATGTCGTTCAAAGACAAAGCACCGAGCAAAGAAGAAATTTTGAAGGCTTGGAAAGATTACAGCGGCAGAGCGCAGGAACTCAATCTTCCCAGCGCACCTAAACAGTTCCTTAACTATTTCGAAGAGGACAATATGCCCCAGACAAAGTTGAACCGCAATCTCGAAAACGGTATGGCAATTTCGATTGGTCGTTTGCGTGAAGATTCGCAGTATGACTACAAGTTTGTTTGTCTCTCCCACAATACTCTGCGCGGTGCTGCAGGCGGTGCTGTTCTTTTGGCAGAACTTCTTTGTGCCGAGGGATATATTGAACCGTTGCGCTGAGGTCAATAATTTTTTCGGAGTGATTTTTTGTGAAAAAGTTGGTTTTTCAGGGCGCGGCAACCGCATTGGTTACACCGTTTAACCGCGATTGCTCGGTTAATTACAAAAAACTTGAGGAATTGACTGAAATTCAGATAAACGGCGGCATTGACGCACTTGTTATATGCGGTACAACCGGTGAGTCCGCAGTTTTATCCGAAGAGGAACACTCAAATATTATTAAAACCGTAAAAAAAGCCGCAAACGGTCGAGTTCCCGTTATTGCGGGCGCGGGCAGTAACAACACGCTCCACGCCGTCACTTTGGCAAAAAACGCCGAAACTGAGGGTGCCGATGCGATTTTGGTCGTTACTCCCTATTATAATAAAACCTCGCAGCGCGGACTTGTTGCTCACTATACCGCTATTGCCGATTCGGTAGATATTCCCGTTATTATCTATAATGTGCCTTCAAGGACGGGGGTTAATATTAAACCCGAAACCTATGCACGGCTTGCTGAGCACGAAAATATTGTTGGTGCTAAAGAGGCAAACGGTGATTTATCGGCACTTGCCGAGAGCATTTCTCTCTGCGGCGACAGGCTCACGTTTTACAGCGGAAGTGATGATTTAATCGTGCCGTTTTTATCGCTCGGTGCGAAAGGTGTTATATCTGTTATGTCCAATATTTTACCTTTTGAAATTCACACACTTTGCGAGAGTTGCCTGTCGGGTGATTTTCCCCGCGGTGCGGCGACACAACTTAAATATGTTCGGCTTATAAAGACACTCTTTTCCGACGTAAACCCCGTGCCTGTTAAAACGGCAATGAATATCTGCGGGCTTGATGTCGGCCCTGTCCGTCCCCCGCTATACCCGATGACCGGTGTTGCCGAACAGGAACTTGCCGCCGAACTGAAAAGAATATTATAACCTAACCCTTAATCAAAATGGATGTGAAAATTTAATGTTAAAAGTATTACTGAGCGGTTGTTTCGGCAAGGTATGTCTTGCCGTTGCAAGCGAAATCAAAAAGACAGATGATATCAGCGTTGTTGCGGGTGTTGATATCTGCAAAGACCTGACTGCCGATTTCCCCACTTATTCCAATTTCGGCGATGTTGACGTTATTCCCGACGTTGTTATTGATTTTTCCAATCCGTCGAACCTTGACGATATGTTGGAATTTTGTCAAAAACACAGCGTTCCCGCCGTTATTGCAACAACGGGATATTCTGATACTCAAATTGAAAAAATTCGCACAGCATCGAAAACTGTGCCGATTTTCTTCACTTTTAATATGTCGCTCGGCGTCAACGTGCTTGTCAGTCTTGCAAAGACCGCAACAAAAATTCTCGGTAATGACTTTGATATTGAAATTATCGAAAAGCATCACAATCAAAAAATCGATGCCCCGAGCGGAACGGCAATTATGCTTGCCGATGCGATAAACAGTACGCTCGACAACGAAATGGAGTATACTTTTGACCGTCATTCGCGTCGTGAAAAGCGTAAAAAGAACGAAATCGGTATTCATTCGGTTCGCGGCGGAACAATAGTCGGTGAACACGACGTTATTTTTGCCGGTAATGACGAAATAATTACCCTTTCGCACACCGCTCTCTCAAAGGGACTTTTTGCAACAGGTGCTATCCGTGCGGCAGTCTTTTTGGCAGATAAAGAAGCCGGTATGTATGATATGAATTCGGTTTTAAATTTGTAATAAAAACAGTGGGTCACCCCACTGTTTTTTATTTTTTACAGGTCTTTTCCCCTTTTTTCGATTTCGACAATCCGGCGGAGATTTGCGGATATTCGTTGTCCGTATCGGCAGTAGGTTGTATTTCATACGTGCCGTATTTGTTTACCGTTTCAAAAGCGGTCTCGGGTTGACTGAAAACCGCGGTAGCACTTATTTCTTTGTTAATGTTTTTCTTGTTTTTCACAGCAATCCCTCCGTGAATATTATGCCCGAAAAAATCATAAAAACCGAAATGCCATATAATGTTTTTGAGAGGAGCATTTTTATGGCAAGAAACATCAATAAAGCACGCGGATATACAACTGCGGAAATAATGGAAAACGGTATTGAAAACTACCCCGAAGACAAAATTTTTTATGTTAATGCCATTATAAAATCAGAGCGGTTATCACAACTGAGTAAAATCGAAAATTTGACTGCGCTTTTACAAAAGAAAATCGGTCGCACGGTTATAATCGAATATTTTAATGACAACGGTATAATACGGAAAATCGGAAAAATCACCGAGGTCGGCGAAAATTATGTTTTGCTTAAAAATAAAACAAGAACAGTATATTGCGAAATTTCAAGCATTAAATTCATAACTCTTTTCTGAAAAGCACATCTATATAAAAATCAGCAGAAATTATTTTCTGCTGATTTTGCGTTTTTTACATATTAACCTTGTGATAAACCTTTTTACCCTTGCGGATTATAATTTCGTTTTTAATCTCGTCGGCAGTAAAACGTTTATTCGGGTCGCCGATTTTGACATCGTCAACCGAAACACCGCCCTGTTGCACAAGACGTCTGCCCTCGCCTTTTGAAGAAACGAGACCTGTGAGAACCAACAAATCAAGTACGCCTATTGTTCCGTCGGTTAAATCGGTATCCGAAATGGTCGTTGTGGGCATATTTGTGGTATCTCCGCTGCCGCCGAAGAGTGCGCGAGAAGCGTTTTGTGCCTGTGCTGCGGCATCTTCGCCGTGAACCATTTTGGTGAGTTCAAATGCCAAAATCTCTTTAGCGGTGTTAAGTTCACTGCCTTCCCACATGTCCATCTCGTTGATTTTCTCAAGAGGAATAAATGTGAGCATACGAATGCATTTTAAAACATCACTGTCACCGACGTTACGCCAATACTGATAGAATTCATACGGTGATGTCTTTTCGGCGTCGAGCCACACGGCATTTCCGGCGGTTTTACCCATCTTCTTGCCCTCAGAATCGGTGAGGAGCGTTATTGTCATTGCGTGGGCATCTTTGCCGAGTTTTTTACGTATAAGTTCCGTACCGCCGAGCATATTCGACCACTGGTCATCGCCGCCGAACTGCATATTACAACCGTACTCTTTAAAGAGATGATAAAAGTCATAACTCTGCATTATCATATAGTTGAACTCAAAGAAACTGAGTCCCTTTTCCATACGCTGCTTGTAGCACTCGGCACGCAACATATTATTTACCGAGAAACAAGCGCCGACCTCACGCAAAAGTTCAACATAATTGAGGTTCAAAAGCCAATCGGCGTTGTTAATCATCTGTGCCTTGCCTTCACCGAATTCGATAAAACGCTCCATCTGACGGCGGAAACATTCGGCGTTGTGGTCAATATCCTCTTTGGTGAGCATTTTTCTCATATCGCTTCTGCCCGACGGGTCACCAATCATCGTAGTGCCGCCGCCGATAAGAGCAATCGGCTTATTGCCCGCCATTTGAAGACGTTTCATCAAAGTGAGTGCCATAAAGTGACCAGCCGTGAGACTGTCTGCGGTGCAGTCGAAACCGATATAAAAGGTTGCTTTACCGCTGTTTATCATTTCTCTGATGTGCTCTTCGTTGGTTACCTGAGCGATAAGTCCTCTGGCAACAAGTTCTTCGTAAATCTGCATTTTTTGTTTCCTCCGTTTATATTGCATTATTTAACATTTCTTCCGCGCTTTTAAGATTTTGCTCTGTCGGCTCACCGCTTATAATTCTCGCAAGTTCGTATTTGCGACCGTCAAAATCAAGTTGTTTTATATCTGTAAAGGTGCGCTCACCCAAAACATTCTTTTCAATATAAAAATGTGTGTCGGCTTTTGCGGCAATCTGCGCCAAATGTGTAACGCAGAGCACCTGCCTGTTTGCGGCAACTTTTTTGAGTTGAATGCCGACCTTCTGTGCCGCTCTTCCGCTTATACCGGTATCGATTTCGTCAAAAATCAGAGTTCCGATATCATCACGGTCAGCAAGCACACTTTTTATGGCAAGCATAATACGCGAAAGTTCACCGCCCGATGCTATTTTTGACAGCGGTTTCGGTTCTTCGCCCGCGTTTGATGAAATCAAAAATTCGACAATATCGCAACCGTTTTTGGTATATTTTCCGTTTTTAAAGTCAACCTTAAACGTTACATACGGCATATCCAAAAAGGTTAAAACGTTGCAAACCTCACGCTCAAAAGCGAGCGCGGCGTTTTTTCTGGAGTCTGATAACGATTTTCCGTATTTTACAAGGTTTTCGGAACAAAATTCAAGTTCGTTTTCGAGTTCGGTAATGCGACTGTCGAAAAGTGAAATACCATCAAGTTCGGTTTGTGCCGATTGAAGAAAAGAGATTGCCGCATCTTCACTTTTGCCGTACTTTGAAAACAGTTCGTGCAAAAAGGAAAGACGCTTTTCGTTTTGTTCAAGTTCTTCGGGATTGAAATCCAGTCCGTCGATAAAGTGTTTAATAACACTTCTAACTTCAGAAAGTTCAATCTGTAAAGCCGAAAGGCGTGTTGCGGTTTCGGAAAGTTCAGGTACATTTGCCGAATTAACTTGTGACAGAGCGCTTGCGACCGCTTCAACAGCACCGTCGCCGTCTTCACCATTTAATGCAACATATGCCGCATTGAGCGAGCGAAGAGTTTTATCATAATTTCGGTAAAGTGCCGATTTGCGTTCGAGTTCCGCCGTTTCACCCTGTTTTATATCGGCTGCGGTTAGTTCGGAAATTTGATATTTTAAAAGTTCGGTTTTCTGTGCCTTATCGGCTTGAAGTGCGTTTAATCGGCGCAGTTCACTGTTTACGGTGCGATATCGGTTAAATTCGTTACGATACTGTTTTTGTTCTTTTTCATTCTCGGCAATAATATCGATAAAAGAATAATGCGTGTCGGGATTGAGCAATGACTGACTGTCGTGCTGACCGTGAATATTGACAAGAAAAGGTGCGATACTGCGAAGAACGGTAGAAGTTATGCTCTGTCCGTTGATTTTGATACTTCCACCGCCTTCGGCGCTTATAACACGCTGTATAACCACATTACCGTCATCATCGGGATAATAAGAAAATTCAGCAAGCGCATCAATCGCCGACTTGTTAAGTGCACAAAATTCCGCATTGACGAGCGCGCGCTTTGCACCCGCACGAATAAGATTTTTTGATGTGCGTTCGCCCAAAACGGCATTAAGTGCATCGATAACAATAGATTTACCCGCACCGGTTTCGCCTGTTAAGACATTAAAACCATCCAAAAACTCAATATCTGATTTTTCAATAACAGCAATGTTTTCAATATGCAGATATTTCAGCATAAGACACCGTCCACTAAATAAGTTTTTTGAGGCAGTCGGTCAGTTTTTCTGCGGCGGCTGTACTTTCGGTAATAATGAAAATAGTATCATCGCCCGCCAAAGAGCCGATTATCATATCTTTAAAAAGTCTGTCAACTGCGACACAAGCACCCGACGCCATACCCGAGTAACAGTGTATAACAACATCGTTCATAGCACTGCGAACCGAAATTACCGCACTTGAAAAAATGTCGGCAAATTTTTCTGAGTCGCCGTCTTTGAAATCGTTACTTTTTGCGGTGCCGACATAACGGTAATTCCCGGCGTTATCGTGCGCCTTTGTGATTTTTAGTTCTCTTATATCGCGCGACACGGTTGACTGCGTAACTTTAAAACCGTCCGCCAAAAGGTGTGCGGTCAGTTCTTCCTGCGTTGTAACAACGTTATCGCGGATGATATTCAAAAGCGCTTCCTGTCTTTTGTTTTTCATAAAGCCTATCCCCTCATCTTTTCGGTAAGAGTTTTGCAAAAAGAGTGTTTGTGAATTCGCATAAGTTTTGCCGTTGTGTCGGCACGTCTTATATATATCGGTTTGTCAGGATTTATTTCAAGAGAGAATTCACCGTCAACCGTTAAATACGCCGTTGTGTCTTTCGGCGGACGGACGTTTATCTCGAAAATAGTTTTATCACTAAAGAGTATCGGTCGGTCGAAGAGCGAGTTTGAACATATCGGCGTTATCAATATAAGTTCGAGTTTCGGGTCGACAACTGGCCCGCCGGCAGACATAGAATAAGCGGTTGAGCCAGTGGGCGTGGCGGCGATAAGTCCGTCCGCGCGATACGGCACGGTGCAACCGTCGGCTTTGACCTCAATGTCAATCATTCTCGAGAGGGCACCTTTTGAAATTACCGCATCATTTAAGCAGTAATATTTTTCGTTATCAACCTCAACCTCTAAGAGCATACGTTCTTCTATAATACAGTCGCCGTTTTTGATTTCGGAAAAACGGTCAATTTCCTGTGGGGTGATGTCGGCAAGATAACCGAGTCTGCCGTTGTTTATTCCGAGTATCGGAAGACCGAGACGAGCACCTGCCTTGGCGGCGTGTATGATAGTTCCGTCACCGCCTATTGTAATAATAAAATCACAACAGTCAAAATCCTTGTCATTTTTGACTGTAATATATTCAATTCCGTTTTTTGATAGAGAACTTTTAAGTTGTATTAAAATCTCTTCAACGCCGTTTTTATCGTAATTTGGTATTATAGCGGCTTTCAAACAAATCACTCCAATACGAACTCTAAATTTCTGTGTGAGAGCGGTGAACGGCTTCTGCGGGAAAAACACCGTCGCTCATAGCGGGCGTGTCGGAGAGAGAAATATACGCCAAATATTCGATATTTCCTTCCGGTCCTTTAATGGGCGAATAGTCAAGTCCCAAAACCGAAAAACCGGTTTCGACCATAAAAGCGGTGATATCGGTAACAACATCGACGTGAACGTTTTCATCTCGCACAACGCCTTTTTTGCCGACGCGTTCTTTTCCCGCCTCAAACTGCGGTTTTATTAAACAAACGGCTTTACAGTTTGGCTTTAAAAAGTTTTTTAGCACCGGCAAGATAAGTTTGAGAGAAATAAACGAAACATCAACCGATGCGAAATCGAGTTTTTCGGGGATTTCGTTTTCGGTAACGTGACGGAAGTTTGTTCGTTCCAAGTTTATAACACGGCTGTCGCTTCGAAGTTTCCACGCAAGTTGACCGTATCCGACGTCAATCGAATATACTTTTTTTGCACCGCATTGGAGCATACAGTCGGTAAATCCGCCGGTCGACGCACCGATATCGGCACAAACGCAGTCATCAAGCGAGAGGGAAAAAACTTTCATCGCTTTTTCGAGTTTAAGTCCACCTCGACTGACAAATTTTAGTGGATTGCTGCGAACCTCAATATTATCGCTCGGTTTTACGGGAGTTCCCGCTTTATCTACCTTTTCGTTATTGACGTAAACCACGCCTGCCATAATAAGTGCTTTGGCCTTTTCTCGGCTTTCGGAAAGTCCACGTTCAAAAACGGCGGTATCCAATCTTGTTTTTTCGGGCAATTCATTCACCTTTTACTGTCTTAATAATTGTTTCAATATCAAGTCCGTTTTTCTTGAATTGTGCGGCAACGGACGACGGAGAAACAAACCTATCCTCAACCGCAATGTTTTTATAACTGCAGGAAAGAGCGCTGTCGGCAATCAGTTGGCATAACTGCTCGCCGATACCGCCTGTCTTTATTCCCTCTTCGAAAAAGAACACTTTATCGCATTTTGCAAGCACCGGTATCAGTTTGCAATCAAGCGGGTGTATGCGGTTTAGTTTTATAACGGTACAACTCTCGAAAATTTCCTTTGCGGAAGAAATTTCGGCAAAAAGCCTGCCGTATGTCACAACGGCTGTACTGCCACTGCCGAAAACTTCAAAGTTTTTGTCGGAATACGGTTTGTTTGAGAGTTGTGCGGGTTCGCAACCGCGCGGATATCGCACGACCGAAACACCTTCTTCGTATATCGCTTTGCAAAGCATTTCCTCAAGTTCGGAATAGTTCGCGGGAGCGTATATATGAACGTTCGGAATTGCGGAAAGAAAAGCGGCATCAAAAAGGCCTTGATGCGTTTCGCCGTCCTCACCAACAAACCCGGCACGGTCGACGCAGAGTGTTATGGGGACATTTTCGATAGCAGCATCGTGAATAATTTGGTCAAACCCACGCTGTAAAAACGATGAATAGACAGCGAAAACAGGGCGCATTCCCCCACTAGCAAGTCCAGCCGTGAACGTTACGGCGTGTTCTTCGGCAATGCCAACATCGAAAAAGCGGTTTTTATAAAGACGGCTGAAGGGTTCAAGACCTGTGCTGACCTTCATAGCAGCGGTAACGGCACATATTTTTTCGTCCTTTTCCGCCAACGTGCAAAGCGCTTTTCCGAATGCGGTTGAAAAACAATCACCCATATCACCGTCGATGCCCGTTTCAACGTCAAAGGGAGCAACGCCGTGATAATCGTTCGGTTTGCTTTCAGCAAACTTGTAGCCTTTTCCCTTGGTCGTCATAACGTGGACAACCGACGGTCTTGTTTGGTGTTTTGCGATTTTTAAAATTTCTTCCAGACGTTTTTCGTCGTGACCGTCAACCGGACCGAGATAATTAAAACCCAAACCTTCGAAAATATTGCTGTGATATATCGCGTTTTTAAGCAAAACCTTTGATTTGAAAACACCGTGAAAAATACGCTTTCCTATTATCGGTATAGTTGGCAAAAAAGCCGCAATTTTACTCTTTAATTTGTGATAATTCGAGCGCGAACGGATTATGGCAAGATACCTGGCGAGCGCACCGACATTACGGCTAATGGACATTTTGTTGTCGTTGAGTACAACAATAAAATTACCCTTGCTGTTGCCGGCGTTGTTAAGTGCTTCGTATATCATTCCGCCGGTGAGTGCTCCGTCGCCCACAACGGCAACGGCGGTGCTGTCTTCACCGAGAAGAGCCTTTGCTTTATATATGCCGTACGCCGCCGATATTGAGTTGCTGCTGTGGCCCGTCGTAAAAGGGTCATATTCACTCTCTGACGGGCGCATAAAGCCTGAGAGACCGTTTTCTTTGCGCAGTGTTGAAAAACGGTCAAACCTGCCTGTGAGCAGTTTATGTGTATAGCACTGATGACCGACATCGAAAATTATCGAGTCGCGGGGTGCATCAAAAACACGGTGAAGTGCAACGGTTAATTCGACCGTACCCAAATTCGACGCAAGGTGTCCTCCGTTTTTTGAAACGGTATCAATAAGACAGTTTCGAATTTCGTCACAAAGTACATCTATTTGGCTGTCATCTATTTTTTTTAGGTCGGCGGGAGAATTAATACTGCCGAGTAGTTTATATTCCAAAACAGCACTTCCTATTTTTTTCTTGTTATAAAAGCATATGCTAACTTTTTCAGTCCCTCTGCACTGTCACCGAAAACAGAAAGGGCGCTGACAGCGTCATCAGTGAGTTTCGAAACCTCTGTCCTAGCGTTTTCGAGACCGAGCAGTGCGGCATATGTCGTTTTCTGATTTTTAGTGTCACTGCCGACTGGCTTGCCGAGTTCTTCCTCACTGCCGACAATATCGAGAATATCATCGGTAATTTGAAAAGCGAGACCCAAGTTTTCGGCAAAAGCACGCGCGGCGGCAAGTTTTTCTTCACTCGCATCGGCAAGAGTACAGCCGATTTCACAAGCGGATTTTATCAATGCACAGGTTTTAAGCGAATACATTCGTTTGAGTGTATCGGTAGTGGGACTGCCGCCCTCGATAGCAAGGTCAATGGTCTGCCCGCCGACCATTCCGTGTATGCCGGAATATTGTGATAGAAGATTTATCGCTTTGAGCGAAAGGTCGGACGGAATATTTTCAGCCGATGATGCTGCAAAAAATGCGAGCGTGAGCAGTGCATCACCCGCAAGCAAGGCGGTATCTTCGCCGAAAGCAATATGACAAGAAGGCTTTCCGCGACGCATATCGTCGTTGTCCATACAAGGCAGGTCATCGTGTATGAGCGAATAGGTCTGAATAAATTCCAATGCGGCGGCAAAACAAGCCGCACCGTCTGTATCCGTACCGCCGCAAATGCGGTAAAACTCGAGCAAAAGTGCGGGACGTATACGCTTTCCGCCGGAAGAAACGCTGTAATCCATTGCATCTAGCAGACGGTCATATTCATATCCAGTACGGGACAAAAATTCTTTCATTTTTGTCTCGGTAACCTCTTTTCCGGTTGCGAGAATATCGTGCTGCATCATTCTTCACCTGTTTCTGACTCAGTCAGTAAACTGATTTTCTGTTTTGCGTTTTCAAGTGTCTTTGCACAGTTTTTTGAAAGTTTAATCCCCTCTTCAAAGAGAGAAAGTGATCTTTCAAGTGAACACGTGCCGGACTCAAGCAGTCCGACAATTTCTTCAAGCCGTGCTATATCGTTTTCAAAATTGTTCTTTGCCATAATTTACTCCTTTGAAACAGCGGTTACACTGCATTCGGCGTTTCCCTTCCCGAAACGGATATTAAGCGCATCACCGACCGACAATTCTTCGGCACTTTTCAAAATATTGCCTTCCTTTTTGGCAATGCTGTAACCTCTTGATAAAACCGCAAGCGGACTGAGTGAATCGAGTTTTGCCGCAAGGCGTACAAAATCGGCACTGCCACGTTCAGCAGTCCTTTGCATAGAATTTATAAGTCTGTCACGCAAGGTAACAAAGCGATTTTCCGTTTTGTCAAAAAGCGCTTTCGGGTTGCTCAAAATATATGCTTTTTCAAGACGTTTCAGGCTCATCTCGGCGTTTTCAAGAACCGTTTGTTCGGAACGCAAAAGCCGCACATTCAGCGAGTCCAAAGATAACCTTAGTTCATTTATATCCGGTACGGCAAGTTCCGCTGCCGCAGAGGGCGTCGGAGCGCGCAAATCGGCAACAAAATCACAAATTGTAAAGTCGGTTTCGTGACCAACAGCCGATATCACCGGAATTTTACAGTTATATATTTCCTCTGCGAGCAGTTCACTGTTAAACGCCCATAAATCCTCAATCGATCCGCCGCCTCTACCGATGATAACGGTATCGATATCGTTAAAGTTTTGAACACGGCGAAGCGCAGTTATAAGGTCACCGACCGCACCGTCGCCCTGAACACGTACAGGACAAAACACGAGTTCACAAAGCGGATATCTGCGACCCGATACGTTTATAATATCCTGAACGGCTGCACCGGTATCCGATGTGATAACGGCGATTTTGCGAGGAAAGCGAGCAATAGACTTTTTGTGTTCGGAAGAAAAATATCCCTTTTCCGAAAGTCGTTGTTTGATTTGTTCGAAAGCAAGCGATAACTCCCCCGCACCGTCGGGTATCATCTCGTCGGCGTAAAACTGGTATGTTCCGTCACGCTCGTAAAGTGAAACGCGCCCGCCGCATATAACGCTCATACCGTCCTCGGGACGGAATTTAAGGCGGGAAGCATCAAAGCGGAACATAACACAGCGCACAGCCGCGTCACCGTCTTTAATCGAAAAATACAAATGACCGCTTTGATAATGATTTTTAAAGTTTGAAATCTCACCTTTCAAATAAATATGCGATAGATGAATATCGCCCTCGAGGAGAGATTTAACATAACGGTTAAGTTGACTTACCGAAAGAACCGTTTTTTGCATATTCTACCTGCTCTCAACCGCCTTGGCAATAGTGCCGAGTACGCCGTTGATATAGGCCGCATCTTCCTGCGTTGAATATTTTTTCGCCAGTTCTACAGCCTCGTTTATCGAAACGCCGAGCGGGATATCGCTCATATAAAGCATTTCGTAAACCGCAAGGCGTAAAAGCGAAAGAGCAACTTTTGTCAAACGTTCCAAACGCCAACCTTTAAGATTTTCGGAAATGAGTCCGTCAACCGACTCTGCGTTTTCGAAAACACCGCGAAAAACGGTCTCAACATAGGAATCATATTCAAAATCGCGCGCTTCAATGGCGTCGTTTATAATATCCTCAATACCGTCATTACGGAAGTTTTTTTCAAATATCAGTATAAAAGCGTTTTCTCTTGCTGTTTTTCTGTTCATGCCGCACCAACTCTCATAAATATGCAATTATATAATATACTATACGGCGTGATTTTTCAATAAAAAACTGCAATTTTTTAATATTTACTTGTAAAATCAAAAAAACAGTGATATAATCACACTACTGATAATTATGTCATTTTTTTAGATTTGAGGGATTATAATGTCTGCCGGATTCAGAAAA
The DNA here is from genome assembly GCA_964566175.1 of uncultured Eubacteriales bacterium. GTDB lineage: Bacteria > Bacillota > Clostridia > Oscillospirales > Acutalibacteraceae > SIG589. Next base: position 76,355 of record CAZMHU010000002.1, on the reverse strand, counting down.
AGTTTTTTGGGATTTAACTGTGACGATGTTACGGAATATATCGAGACTTCGCAAAGAAAATTTTCTCGCCGCGAGAGCGAACTTGAGGCTCAACTTGCTCTCCTTAAAGAACAGCAACTTGCACTCGAGGAAAAAATCGAGCAGAAAAATCGCGAAAACGCTGCTTTGAGCGATGAAATCAGCAACTATCGCAACCGTTGCGATGAGATTGAGCAGTTAAGCGAGAGCATCGGAAAACTTTATCTCGTTTCGCAAAACAGTGCAAAAAACATTGTAAACAATTCGGTTGCGTCATCTAAACTTGCCAACAAAGAGATATTCAAAAATATTGACAGTATCGATACGGCACACGACGCACTTGCCGATATAAAGAGTGACCTTATTGAAACCACGAACGGTTTTGTCAGCAAAATCAGCGAACTTTGCGCTTCCCTTGCCGATACAAAGACGGCACTTATCGAGCGCGGCGCCGATTCCGACCGTCAACTTGAAGAATTTACCTCAATGTTCAACAAAATCAATAACGCCGAATAATCAAAAGCCATCGGATAAACCGATGGCTTTTTTCAGCACGGAATTAAAAGCGGAGCGTTTTCTTCTACAACTTCACCCAGAGAATTGATTTTGATTATCTCGTCGGGGGACGCGTTATAGCGTTTTGCAATATCCCAAACCCTTTCGCCTTTTTCGGCATAATATATCACTAACGAATATTCGCACCGTTCTTCGTCGTTGTCCTTATCTTTAACATTTGCCGCAGTGCAAAAGCGAATATACTTGTTTTCAAAAACAAAAGCAGAAATGCAAATATCAATTCGCAACTCCACCGAATTATCACCGCTTATCGTAAAAGCGCAGTTTCGCACTTGAATTCTCGGCTCACAGGTTGGGTTTTCGGGCAGAGTATCAAAATCGTGTTTATATTCAAAATCAACAGGTCGTTCGAAAACGTTTACCGTTCCGTCGCTGTTTTCCGCCATTATAAAGGTGTTTACCGTGCCTGCTATAATAAGTGAATTTCCCTCGGTTCTATAACCCTTTTGCACACTGTTGCACCAAACATCGAGAACGCTCAGTATATCTCCGTCAGAAAACTCAAGTTGTTTTTTGCAGGCATATGTTTCTTCAAGTTTTGTAAAAAGTCTTTGAACGGTCGTGTCGGTGTGAGAAAGTTCAACCTCCATTTTCGGCGAATATGCATCAAATATTATCGGTAGGGTTTCATGTTTGACTGCCGTTGCCGTGACGGTTATTTTTGCGTTTAGAATAAAACTTCTGACTTCACCGTCATAACTTCCTCTTGGTTTCAGTTCTGCCGATGCCACCGAAAGGGTTGTTTCACAAACGCAGTCTTCGTCAACACCCTCTGCATCGAGAAGTTGACTGAAAGGCAGACTTGCGGTATATTTTTCGGCATTTTTTCTGTCTTCCGGCAGATAAAGCATTTCAAGTGAGAGTTCGCCCTTCACGATAATTTTTCCGTTTATGAGTTTACAGCCGGTAACCGTAGGATTAACCGCATAGCGTATAATTCCGTCAACAGCCGGTTGGGCACTTCCGAGTTCCAATTCTTCCTCGATAATTATATTTTTTTCGGCAGTGCAAATCGGCAAAGTTACAGGCACTTCTCCCCTGTTTACATAGACATCGCCGTTTTCAATATCGCTTATCGGTTCACAAGACCGCTTGCTACTGCCCTTTAGCGAAAATTCTATCACACTGTGCACTTCAAGACGTCTTTTACTTACCGCCTTTGTATTGAAATAGCCGCATTTCGCACCGACAGAAAAGCATACACCGTCAAGTGGCATACCCGTTTCAATCGTTTTGGTAAAAGGTGTGCTGTATTCATAACTCAAAACCGTATCTTGCTCATCAAGATATATAATCCGAAAATACGCATTCCCCTCGATAACCAACGATTGTCCGACCGCACTTTTCGATGTGATATACGGCATAACGGAAGACGTGAGTATTCGCTGAATACCGCCGCAGTAATCTGGCATATTTACCTCAAAATCGACATTTTGTTCCATAATCTGATTAAAACAGTTTTCGTTTACCGTCACTTTGCGGCACACTGTGTTGAGTTCCATAATATCTTCTCCTTGCATTTGTATGTTAATAGATATTATGCGGCAAAACAAAAAAATATGATGAGCCTTGATAGACTCATCATATCTAAACTCCGTATAAATCGAAATCGGGTATATAATCGCTGTCGGAACTCTCGCGTTCCTGCAAGTAGCAATCAAAAAACTTCTTGCTTAACAAATAATCTGTAACCTTTTCGTATTCGCGCTTTGTTATTCGCCGCATAAGTTCCGGAAAATGTTCTAAATTGCCGCAGGGTGTGTACTGTGACATCAGAGAAAAGACAGCATTCTCGCAGTTTTCCGCCGCCCAATCAATAACGCTTATTGCTTCTTTGGTCGCCGACGGCAAGAGCAAGTGTCGTATAACAACGCCTTTTTGCATAATTCCGTTTTCGTCGTACAAGGGTCTTCCTATTCGGTCGTGCGCTGATTTAATAACTTTTGACGCTACCGAAAAGTAATCCCCCGCCGCCGAATATTTTTGCGAGCATTCGCAGTTTACATACTTTAAATCGAAAAGATATATATCAATATAATCTTTCAGTGCAATACATTCTCTGTCGTACCCACTCGAATTATAAACAATAGGTATGTTCGGTTTATAAATCGAAAGTGCTTTCTCAATCGCACCGACATAGTGTGACGGATTGACAAGATTTATGTTATGCGCGCCCTTTCGTTCAAGTTCCGAAAAAATTTCCGCCAAACGTTCATAAGATACTGTTTTTCCGAAACCACCGTGACTTATATCATAATTTTGACAATAGACACAGCCAAGTGAGCAACCCGAAAAAAACACAGCACCCGAACCGTTTGTACCGCTGATACATGGTTCTTCCCAAAAGTGTAAATCAGCACGTGCAATGCGCGGCAAAAACGGCATTTTACAAAAACCACCCTTGTTGCCGTTTTCGTTTCTGTCGGCGTTACAATTTCTCGGGCACAGGTTGCAAGTGTTCATTTTTATCACCGCGCTTTTTGACAGGCAAAACCATTCGTTTTGTTACAACACAATCGTAATGCTTTTTAAAGGAAAGTCTGCCTACGAAGCAATTTCCGCACTTGCGACACTTAAAGGTTGCACTAAACCAACGGTTTTTATAAATCCATTTTGTCTTGCGTTTGGCATATGTACCGCATTTTTCACACTTAAAACGCAAAAGTTCCCTGTCGAGCGCAGGGTCGTTAACGCTCGTAATTGTGTAGGGTTTGAACATAAGCCTTTTATAAAACTCGGGCGATGAAGCATCTTTCACCACAGCCGCGAGCCGTTTTTCGTCAAAGGTGGCACGAAACAGTAACGAAGACAACATACTGTCATCACGTGCGGTGTGAAGTTCCAAACCGTCAATATCGAGTTTTAACATCTCTGCGGCGGTTTTAAGTGATATCTGACCGCTGAAATCGTGACCGTTCCTGTGAAGATAATCCTGCACAAACCCTTGCAAATCGGCATAGCGCTCAAAGGCAAAACTTTTACCCTCGGCAAAACAGGAGCAGTTTTCGATAATGGCATACAAATCAGATGTGCTCCAAGTCAGCGTCAGTGTGTCTGTTCCCGCCCAAAGATTAAATTTATCAATCGCCTCGGGCAGATAAACGCCTGAAAGCATATCATCATTTGTGATGTTGGTAAGTTCTTTAAAGCGTGTACTGAGGCGGCGGGTCAACTGTGAATGAACCATAATGCTAAAGTCATCGACAAATTTTAGTTCACTGTCAAGTTTAACGGCGCCGATTTGGACAATCTCGTTCACAAAGCGGGAACATTTTCGACTGTATGCACTGTTCCATTCGAGGTCAAGCAGAATGTAATTCATCGGTTCTTCGCCTCGTGCTTCATACGAAGTTCCTTGTTAAGAATCTTCTTGCGAAGGCGTGTGGCGTTAGGTGTAATCTCGACAAGTTCATCATCTTTGATGAATTCAAGGCACTGCTCAAGGCTTAAAGTAGTATGCGGAACAAGGCGCAAGGCATCGTCGGAGCCGGCGGCACGAGTGTTTGTCATCTGCTTTTTCTTGCAAACATTGCAGACGATATCCTCGTTTTTCGGGTTTTCGCCGATAATCATACCTTCATAAACAGGTGTGCCCGGACCGACAAAAAGTTTTCCTCTGCTTTGGGTGTTGAAAAGACCGTAACCTGTTGCCTCACCTGTTTCGTGAGCAATAATAGAACCGGTGGAACGCTGTTCGAGTTCGCCCTTGAATATATCGTATTTTTCGAAAACGTGGCTCATAATTCCGTTACCGTTAGTATCGGTCAAGAACTGCGAACGGAAACCAAGGAGTCCGCGTGAGGGAATTAAAAACTCAAGGTGTGATGTTCCGTCATCACGTGTGCCCATATTCTTAATCTCGGCTTTTCTAGAACCGAGACGTTCCATAACGACGCCGACATATTCTTCGGGAACTTCAATCATCAAAAGTTCAATAGGCTCTAATAAGTGACCGTCCTCATCCTTTTTGAAAATAACAGAGGGCGGCGAAACCTGAAATTCGTATCCCTGACGGCGCATAGTTTCGATAAGAATGGAAAGGTGCAACTCTCCTCTGCCGGAAACCTTAAATGTATCGGCGGATTCGGTTTCTTCAACACGAAGACTAACGTTTGTTTCAACTTCCTTGAAAAGACGCTCGCGGAGATTTCTCGAAGTAACATATTTGCCGTCCTGTCCCGCAAAGGGTGAATTGTTTACCATAAAGTTCATAGAAAGAGTCGGCTCGTCTATTTTAACAAACGGCATAGGTTCAATATGTTCGGGGTCACAGGCGGTTTCGCCGATATTGAGTTCGCCCAAACCGGAAACCTGAACAATATCACCGACGTGTGCCTCGGTAACTTCTGTACGACGAAGACCTTCGTGCATATAAAGTTTTCCGATTTTAGCACGAGTTGACGTTCCGTCGGCGTGGCACAAAACAACCTGTTGTCCGTCCTTGACAGTACCGCGCTCAACACGGCCGACACCTATTCTGCCGACATATTCATCATATTCAATATTGGAAAACAAAATCTGAAGAGGTGCGTCGGGGTCACCCTCGGGAGCGGAAATTTCTTTCACAATCATCTCGAAAAGAGGGCGCATATCCTTGTTTTGTTCACCGCTTTCCGGGTCAAAAGTAGCATAACCGTCACGACCCGATGCGTAAACAACGGGGAACTCAATCTGCTCGTCGTCTGCACCGAGTTCAATAAACAAATCAAGCACTTCGTCGACTACTTCTGCGGGACGAGCCATAGGACGGTCAATCTTGTTTACAACAACGATTGCCTTTTTGCCGAGACTAAGTGCCTTTTTCAAAACAAATCTAGTCTGCGGCATGCAGCCCTCAAAAGCGTCAACAAGCAGTAAAACGCCGTCAACCATCATAAGAATGCGTTCAACCTCGCCGCCGAAATCGGCGTGTCCGGGAGTATCAACAATATTGATTTTGGTGTTTTCGTACATTACGCTTGTAATTTTAGAAAGAATCGTAATTCCGCGCTCACGCTCGAGGTCGTTGGAGTCCATTACCCTTTCGTCGACCTGTTCGTTGGCACGGAACGTACCGCTCTGTTTCAAGAGTTGGTCAACAAGTGTTGTCTTTCCGTGGTCAACGTGTGCTATAATCGCAATATTACGTAGGTTTTCCATTTTTGCCATTTTAACATCTCCAAAAAGCCGTTTTTCTCAAATAAATATTATACTTTAACATACGGTATTTGTCAAGATTACTCAAATTTCGCGTTGTTGACATTGTGAAAAAACGGAATTATAATAGTTTTATAAAAGAGGGTGAGTATATGAAATTTGAGTTGATAACATCCGCACCGCCGGTTATAAGAGATTTTTTGACATACAGCGAGAGTATAAAAGGCAAATCATCGGCTTCGATTGAAGAATACTATCACGACCTGCAAACTTTTTTTCGCTATATTAAACTGCAACGCGGTCTTGTAGCCGGCAACACTCCCTTTGAAAAAATATCACTCGACGGTGTTAATATTTCGCTTATTAAAACCGTGACCGTTTCGGATATATATGCCTTTTTGGTATATTGCAAAAATGAGCGCGGAAACAACGCCGCAACACGTGCGAGAAAAAGTTCGACTCTGCGTATTTTTTTCAAGTATCTCACCAATCAGGTACACTTGCTTGATAAAAATCCTGCCGAACTTTTAGAGTCGCCGAAAATCAAAAAATCTCTTCCGAAATACCTCACCCTCGAAGAGAGCAAACAACTGCTAAAATGTATTGACGGCCCAAATAAAGAGCGTGACTACTGTATAATAACACTGTTTTTGAACTGCGGTATGCGACTGTCGGAACTCTGCTCGCTTAATGTTACCGACATCGGCACGGACGGCTCGCTCCGTGTTTTGGGAAAGGGCAACAAAGAAAGAATAATATATCTGAACCAAGCCTGCATTAAGGCAATAACCGCCTATCTACCTAACCGTCATATTGAGGGTGTTCCCGTAACCGACAGAAACGCACTGTTTTTGAGCCGAAATAAACGCAGACTCAGCAACAAGAGTGTTCAGCACATCGTTTACACGTATCTTGAAAAGGCGGGCTTTTCCAACCGTGGCCTTTCGGTTCATAAACTGCGTCATACCGCCGCAACGCTCATGTATCAGCACGGCAATGTTGATATCCGTGTTCTCAAAGATATTCTAGGTCACGCAAACCTCGGCACGACACAAATCTATACCCATATTTCTGATGAACAAGTGCGAAAAGCGCTCGACTCAAATCCCCTTTCGGAAATGTCACTGAAAAAATAGACATTTCTGCGTATAATATCTGTTTTCGTAGGGCGGGGGCTTGCTCCCGCCGTTTTTCATATAAAACAAAAAGCACGGATATCCGTGCTTTTTTATCTTTTCCCTTTTCGAATTTCCCAATCTTTATGCTGTGCGAGCGTGGAGAAAAGTTGAGTGTAACTGTCGTATCGGCTCTTAGGAATTTCTCCGTTTTGCAGAGCATCAGTTACAGCACATCCCTTCTCCCCTGTGTGAGTACAGGATGTAAATTTACATTTTCCGATATAGGGTTCAAACTCTCTGAACGCAAATTGTAGGTTTTCTTTGTAGACCAAATTTTCCTGCTCAATATCAAGCGAAGAAAATCCCGGTGTATCGGCAACAAAACCGCCGTTTTTTAGGGGAAAAAGTTCAACGTGGCGGGTAGTATGTCTTCCTCGACCCAGTTTTTCGCTCACTTCTCCTGTCTTGAGCGAAACACCATCTAAAAGAAGATTGAGCAGTGTCGATTTTCCGACGCCTGTGTTTCCCGCAAAAACCGAAACGGAATTTGAAAGTACGCATTGCAATTTATCAATACCGATACGCTCGGCGGCAGATACAACATATGTCTTAAAACCCGCGTTTTTGTAAAGTTTCGCAATATCCGAAAAATCGCCCATATCGCACTTATTAAAGACAATAATCGGCTCTATACCCTTATCATCGGCAATCGCCGTCATACTGTCGATAACAAGCGGACTCGGCGCGGGGACGGAAAAAGCAGAGACAATAAAAAGTTTATCGATATTGGCAACCGGCGGACGATTTAAAAAATTTCGTCTCTCAAGAATATCCTCAACCACGCCCTTTCCGGCAGAGAGCGCCGTTATACGAACACGGTCGCCGACGAGCGGTGAATCGCTGTTTTTGCGAAAAACACCCCTTGCCTTGCATTCGATTATTCCGTCCGTCGTGCTGACATAGTAAAATCCGGAAATCGCTTTGATAATTGTTCCGTTATCCATAAAACTCATTCAGCGGAAGAAGCGTTTGAAGATGATGAAGCGGTTGATGAAGTATCGCCCGACGAAATGTGCGAAGATGCGTTTGATGAGGTGTCCTGTGACTTCTTCGGATAGTTGTAATTATCCTTTATAACATCAAAGTTTCCTGTTGCGGTATCAACACGAATTTTCATATAATCGTGCAATTTATTACCGTCATCTTCACTGGTGAGCCGAACAAGAATATCAAGCGTCGCTTTTGTTGATTTGATTTTAAATGTCTCCTGCTTGCGCTTTGTCATATCGAGTTTATCAGACTCCATAAGCTGTTTGCTGTCGTTATCAATCCAAAGCGATACCTTTGCGGTGCTGAATTTATAATCCTCCGGCAAATCAACCGTCAGTTCGGACTCATATGTTATAACACCTGTGCTAACGTAAATCGTTACAACAGAGCCTTTTCCGACCTGTTTTGTATCGCTTGCAGAGGGCGACTGTTTAACAACAACGCCCTTCGGTTTATCGCTCTCGATAGTTTCTGTAACAGGGGTCAGTCCCGCATTCTTGATAAGTTTGACGGCATCTTCCTCGTCCATTTTTTCAACAGATGGCAAATCAACATAAACGGTCGGTGCACCGTTGCTGACATAAACGGTAACTTCCGCGCCGCTGTAGAGACTTGTTCCCCTTGCGGGTGATGTTCTTATAACGTTGCCGGCATCGACATTTTCATCGGTCATTTCGACAACAACGGGTTTAAAGCCTGCTGCTTTAAGGGTGGACATAGCCATTGATTCACTAAATCCGTATACATCGGAGACTTTAACCGTCTTCTCACCCTCGCTAGCGTAAACGACGATAGTAGCGCCTTCTTTAACCTTCTTGTTTTCGGCATCGGGATTTTGTTTGAAGATTATTCCGTATTCACTTTCGCTGTCGTAATCCCATTTTATAACAACGTCAAACTTGTCATAGTATTCGCTTTTTTGAACTTCTTCGTATGTCATTCCGACAAAGTTCGGACAGTCCATAGCGTCGCCTGTGCCGCCCATAAGTTTAGGAATGAAGATGCACAAAAGGACAATAACTGCAATAACAAATGCGCCTGCAACGCCCGCAAGAATGGGAATAATCGGCGACTTTTCTTCAGTTTCGTCGTCATCGTCGTCCTCAAACTGTTCTTCTGCGTCGGTTATAAACTTTGTTGGAGCGTCATCAACAAAATAATTATAATCAAAAGTAACGGCGGGGTCTTTTCTGAAAGCATCAAGGTCACAAAGCATTTCAGCCGCGGATTTATAACGTCTGCCGGCATCTTTCTGCATAGCGTGCATTGTGATTTGTTCAAGACCGAGCGGGATAGAACCGTTGATTTCGCTCGGGAGTGACGGTTCACGCTGAAGTTGCATTACGGCAACCGAAACGGCGCTCTCGGCTTGGAAAGGAAGTTGACCTGTGAGCATTTCGTAAAGAATTACACCGACTGAATAAACATCCGATTTCTCATCGGTAGTCTCTCCCCTTGCCTGCTCGGGGCTTATGTAATGAACTGAACCGATAGCCTTATCGGTAATGGTTTTTTGCTCGCTTCTTGCAAAGCGGGCAATACCGAAATCGGTAACCTTTATTGTTCCGTCACGCAAAACCATAATATTCTGCGGTTTAACATCACGGTGAACGATACCGCGGTCATGAGCGTGCTGAAGTCCGCGCAAAACCTGAATGATAAGGTGAACGGCGTCCTTCCACGGAAGACTTCCCTCTTTTTCGATATACTGCTTTAGGGTTATACCGTCGATATATTCCATAACGATATACTGGAGCAGGTCACCGAAACTAACGTCATAAACCTTTACGATGTTCTGATGAGAGAGCATTGCAATGGCTTTTGACTCGTTCTTAAATCTGCGCAAAAATTCTTCGTTTGTGGAAAATTCCTCTTTGAGAATTTTTATCGCAACCGTGCGGTCTTCGACATTGTCGTATGCTCTGTATACAACCGCCATTCCGCCAACGCCGATAACCTCTTGAATTTCGTACCGTCCGTCAAGACGTTTTCCTACATACTTATCCATCTTTTTTCCTCCTATAATCAAGGCAAATACTAATTATTTGTTATAACAACCGCGGTAATGTTATCGGAGCCACCGGCTTTGTTGGCGGCATCGACAAGCAAAACGGGATAATCTTCAAAAGCATTGTTTCCTATTATATCAGAAATTTTTTGAGAATCAACAAAATTTGAAAGTCCGTCGGTACAGAGCAAAAGAACACTGCCGTTCGGCATCTCTGCCTCAGTAAATTCGATATTTATATTCTCGGTAACACCGAGCGCACGGGTGATAACGTGCTTTCGGGGGTCATGTTGCGCCTCGTCGGGAGTAATCTCACCGCGTTCAACCATTGATTGCACAACCGAATGGTCACGTGTCAGTTGGCGAACGGTGCCGTTATAGCATATATATGCACGGCTGTCGCCCGCATGAGCGATAACAGCGTGGTCTCCCAAAAATACAGCTGCCACAACTGTTGTTCCCATTCCCGCAAGTTCGGTGTTCTCCGCCGCCTCATCATAAATATTGAGGTTTGCGGCAGTAATAGCCGATTCGAGCATTGCACTTACGGTATTGGTCTTCATATTAGGGTGATAGGCATTTAAAATGCAGTCGGAAATCGTCTTAACGGCAATTCCGCTTGCAACGTTTCCACCGTTTGCGCCGCCCATACCGTCACAAACGACAGCCCACGCGGCATCAAAAAACTCGCCCGCGGCGAAAGAGTCCTGATTTGTGCTTCGCACACGTCCGATATCGGATTTACTCGCAATTTTCATGCTCTTTCCCCCTCTCTTTTTGATTGCGTAATTGTCCGCAAGAAGCGTTTATATCCGCTCCGAGCGTCCTACGCACGGTCGTATTAACACCGTGCCTATTTAAATACTCGCAAAAGGTTTTAACGTTTTTATCGTCCGACCGCCTGAAATTGTTCTCGACAACGGGATTGGCGGGAATTAAATTCACGTGTGACATAATTCCTCGTAAACGTTTTATAAGCATATCGGCACATTTCAGTGAATCATTTACGCCGTTTATCATAGCATATTCGAACGAAATACGCCGTCCTGTTACACTTTGATATTTTTTGCAGGCGGCAAGCAATTTGTCTATGTTCCACTTTTTGTTTACCGGCATCATATTTCCTCGGATATCGTCAAACGGCGCGTGGAGCGAAATCGAAAGCGTGATAGGCAAATTTTCCTTTGCCAAACGCTCAATTCCTGTTACAACACCTGAAGTCGAAAGCGAAATATGACGAAGACCGATGTTCATTCCGTTATTGTCCGATACAAGGCGTAAAAAACGCACCGAATTATCAAAATTATCAAGCGGTTCACCCATACCCATCATAACGATATTGGAAACGCGAATGCCGTTATCAAGTGCCGCAGTTTGAACCTGTGAGAGCATTTCCGATGCGGTTAGATGTCGCACAAGACCGTTAAGTCCGGATGCACAAAAACGGCAACCCATTCGGCAACCGACCTGCGTTGATATACAGACCGAATAGCCGTGTTCGTACTTCATAAGTACCGATTCGATATATTCACCGTCGTGGAGTTTATAAAGATATTTAACCGTTCCGTCGATTTTCGACACAAGACGGCGTTCAATCAAGACCGATGCAATGTAACATTCGGTTTTTAAAATTTCCCGCAAGTTTTTCGGGATATTTGTCATTTCGTCAAACGAGGTTATACCCGACGAGTGGAGCCACGAAAAAACCTGACCCGCGCGGAAAGCGGGTTGTCCGTGTTTCTTCATAAGGCATGATAATTCTTCAACTGTCATTGATTTAATATCAATGAGTCCCATAAGTCACCTCGTTTTTTCAATAACAGCCGTGAAAAAGCCGTCGGTTTTCTCTATGTGCGGCAAATAAGTATGCTGATTTATAATTTTTGCGTTTTTATGCTCATCGCAAAACCGGTTTACAGTCTCTTCGTTTTCCACCTTTAAAATACTGCAGGTGGAATAGACAAGACGTCCGCCCGATTTTAAATATTCAAAGCCGTTTGAAAGAATTTTTTTCTGTATTTCAAACAGTTCTAGATTGTCAAAAAAGTCTTTATACTTAATGTCCGGCTTGCGACCGATTATGCCGCTTCCGCTGCACGGAACATCGCAGAGAACTCGGTCGAAAGAGTTTACAAAATCGTGGTTTAAAACAGTAGCGTCCGAAACAGCAGTTTCGATACAATCAAGACCCAAACGGTACGCGCCGTCGGAAATAAGTTTCACACGCTGAGGATATAAATCGCAGGAAATAACCGCTCCTTTGTTTTTCATTTCTTCGGCAACAGTAAAAGTCTTCCCCCCGGGGGCGGCGCAAATATCAAGTACACGGTCACCTACGGTCGCACCGAGTGACTCGGCACACAGTTGTGAGGAAACGTCCTGAACGTGGAAAAATCCCTCTTTAAAATATTTGTTATTCTCAATAGAACCGCATCCCGAAAGCGACAACGCATTTTCAATTCGCGTTTTCATTACGGTAATGCCGTCATTTTCAAAGCACTTTGTAAGTTCGTGCGCATTCGTTTTAAGTGTGTTCACACGAACAATGACAGCAGAAGGTTTCAGCGTCTCTTTAAGTATTGCTTTTGCCGTTTCGGCGCCGTAATCGTCGATAAGCGCGCGAGTGAGCGAAATATCACAGGAGAACAGAACAGATAAATTTTCTGCCGAATTGCCGTTAGGCAGTTTCGGCAACTCTCTCAGTGCATGGCGTAAAAGAGCGTTTACATAACCCGCACTGCGAGACTCTTTTGAATGTTTTATAATATTAACAGACTCGTTTACCGCTGCGGAATCGGGAATTTTATCCATATATACAATTTGATAAAGTCCGCAACGTAAAACCTGCTTTGTTAATGGCGAAATTTTGCTGAGCGGTTGCGATGAAAGACGTCTTATATAGTAATCGAGGGTCAACTTGCGTTCAAGTACGCCGTAAAACAGTGCCGAAACAAACGCCGCATCACCACCCGAAATGCCCGATGATTTTAATGTTTCGTTAAGCACTATATTAGAATATGCGCCGTCTTTTTCAACACGCACAAGCGCCTGTGCCGCAGCACGTCGACTATTATTCACCGAATTTCATTCCTTTTTCAAGTCTGTGTCCTTTGAGCAAATCAGCACCGGAGCAGACCTTTGAACCTTCAAGTTGAACGGTATCAAACGTGATAGCCGTGCCGTCTCCTGCCGAAACACAAATGTCGTTTTTATTATCAAGCAAAATACCGCATTCGCCATCGTGACGGCAGTCTGCAACGGTTGCGCTCAAAACTTTAAGTCTTTTTCCGCCGATAAAAGTGAAAGCCGACGGCCAAGGATTGAAAGCACGCACAAGATTGCGTATCTCGTCGGCGGTTTTCGAAAAATCAATGCGTCCCATCTCTTTTTTTATAATGGGAGCATATGTGGCATCGCTCTCGTCCTGCGGGACGGGCGTGATTTCTCCGTGTTCGAGTTTTTCAAGCGTACTGCAAACGAGATTAGCACCCAAGGCGGCGAGTTTATCGTGAAGTGTTTCAAAAGTATCGTCGTATTCAATCGGCAATACGGCTTTTTCCAGCATATCACCGGTGTCCATTCCCTCGTTCATAAGCATAGTCGTAATGCCGGTCTTGCACTCACCTGTGACAATCGACCACTGTATAGGAGAAGCACCTCTGAGTTTCGGCAAGAGCGAGCCGTGAACATTTATACAGCCGTATTTCGGAAAATGAAGAATTTCGGCAGGCAAAAATTTGCCGTATGCTGCAACAACAACGGCATCGGGCGAGAGTTTTTCTATAATTGAAAGTGCCTGTCCGTCTTTGAGCGTTGTCGGCTGATATACCGGTATGTCAAATTCTTCTGCTTTGACCTTTACGGCGGGCGGTGTCAAAACCTGTTTTCTGCCGACCGCTTTATCGGGCTGTGTGAAAACACCGACAACAGAATGCCTTTTTGCAATCTCCGCGAGTGATGCAACGGCAAAATCGGGTGTACCCATAAAAACAATTCTCATAAAATACTATCCTTTTACTCTGTCCAAAAATACAATGCCGTTAAGATGGTCAATCTCGTGGCAGAATGCACGTGCTTTAAGACCTTCTGCGGTAACGGTAAAGGTTTTTCCGTTTCTATCCTGTGCACGGACGGTGACATTTTGCGGGCGTTCAACCTTTCCGTAACGTGACGGAAACGATAGGCAACCTTCTTCATCACACTGTTTTCCCGACTGTTCGGTAATAACAGGATTGATAAGTTCAATCAGACCGTCACCGACATCGACAATACAATATCTGCGCAAAATTCCAACTTGGCTTGCGGCAAGCCCGACACCGTCGGCATCATACATCGTCTCAGCCATATCGTCGAGTGTCTGCCAAAGGCGTTCATCAAAATTGAGCACACTACGGCAAACTTTTTTCAAAATCGGGTCATTACCCTTTACAATCTCCCTTAATGCCATTTTATCACCTTATATACTTCCTTCGGGATTAACATCAACCGACAAAATCGCATTTTTTGCGAAAGCGGTTGCATTATATTTATCTATCGTTTGATTTATAAGTTCTCTCAAACGTTTGTTGTTTTTACACTTTATTATTATTCTGTACCGATAACGGTTATTAACCCGCAAAACAGCGGTAGGTGTGGGGCGTAGAATAATAAGTTTTACGTCTGAAAAATCTTTTTCCACACCGCCTGTTAATAACTTTACAAATTCCGCAGCCGCATCGGCAGAGAGTTTCTGTGCGGGTGACGCCACGGTGACTGCCAAAATATCGCAAAACGGCGGATATACCATAAGCCGTCGGGTCAGTATCTCATCCTCGTAAAACGCTTCGTAATCCTGTTTTGCCGCAAGGCGTATCACACTGCTGTCGGGGTTTGAGGTTTGAATGTATGCACGCCCGGGCGTTTCTCCCCTGCCAGACCGACCGACAACCTGCGTCAAAAGCGAAAAAGTCCGCTCAAAACCGCGAAAATCGTCACTATACATCGATTGGTCGGCACTGAGCACACCGACAAGCGTAACATTGGGAAAGTTTAGTCCCTTTGCAACCATCTGTGTACCGAGCAAAATATCATATTCGCCCCTTGAAAACGCGGAAAGTTTTTTTGAAAAAGCGTCTTTTGCCATTGTTGTATCGGCATCAAGTCTGAGTGTGCGTGCATTCGGAAAAATAAGTGACAATTCGTCTTCGAGTTTTTGCGTACCCGCACCGCTGTATTTCAAATGATTTCCGCCACAGGTGGGACAAACCTCACTGTATGGCTCGGAATACCCGCAGTAGTGGCACATAAGTCTTCCACTTGCCGAATGATATGTCATAGATATACTGCAATTTTTACAAGTTGCGACATATCCGCATGACGGACAGGAAACATATGTGTTGTGTCCGCGTCGATTGAGCAAAAGAATAACTTGTTTTTTATCGTCAAGCGTTTTTTGTATCTCGTCAACCAACAGTATACTTAAGTTGCCGTTATTGCCGCTCAACTTTTCGCTACACATATCGATGGGAATTACCTGTGGTAAAACCGCATTTCCGTAACGTTCTTTCATCGTGCAGAGAGTATATTTCCCCGCCTTGGCGGCACTGTACGATTCAAGTGACGGAGTTGCGGAAGATAGCAAGCAAACGCACTTATGATACGCCGCTCTGAAACGTGCAACATCTCTTGTATGAAAACGTGGCGACATTTCGGATTTGTAGGTATGCTCCTGCTCCTCATCCATAACGATAAGACCCAAATTATCAAACGGCGCAAAAACAGCAGAACGTGTTCCCAGTGCAATTTTCGCCTCACCGTTTTTAACACGTTTCCATTCGTCAAGACGCTGTCCGAGCGGAAGTGCGCTGTGGAAAACTGCAACGGTTTTGCCGAAACGCGAATAAAACAAATCGAGCATTTGCGATGTCAGGGCGATTTCGGGTACCATTACGATAACACACTTGCCACGTTTTACGGTTTTTTCGACAAGTTTCAAAAACACTTGAGTTTTTCCGCTTCCGGTAACACCGTGCATTAAAACAGTATTGAATTTTTCAGTTTTGAGTGCAGACAAAACGGTATTATATGCTGCCTGCTGTTCCTCTGTCAAAACAATCTCGCTGTCGGTTCTGTCGGCGGTACATTCGGGCATACGGTAAACTTCGTTCTCGAAAAGGCGTACAACGCCGTATTTTTCGAGATTTTTTATTACAACCGAACTGACTCCCGTAAAATACATAACTTCCTTCACGGAAAGCGTGCCTGCATCACGGAGCAAATCGACAACATCACGCTGGCGTGCAGTCAGTTTTATTGAGACCTCACCGTCGGGCTGTGCAAGACAAACCATCTTAACGGTTGCATCGCCTATTTTTCGGATAGGGTTGCTCTCTGCACTCACAAAACCGTCGCGATGTAGTTTTTTTAGCAACTGTTCAGCGCAGTCAATGCCCAAAATGACATTGATTTTTTCGGCGGTGAGTGGCTTTTTCTGTGCTGACAGCAAAGCGAAAATTTCTTGCTCTGTACCCGAAAGCGTGTCTTCGCAATCGGTATTTACGATATACTCTGTTGAAACTTTAATATTAAGACCCGTCGGGAGAAGTGCATGAACAGCGTCAAAATACGTGCAGAAAGTATGCTCTTTCAAATGAGTAACAAGCCGCAACATTTCGTCACCGAGCACCGGTTTTTCATCAATAAGCGAAATAATCGATTTCAGTCCCGAGGTATCGGAAACACGCTCAACACCCATAACGAGTGCCTGCTTTTTTACGTTTCCCCTGCCGAAGGGAACAATAACCCTTGAGCCGACAAGTTTGTCGGTATCAATGCCCGACGGTATTAAATATGTGTAGCACTTATCAAAACTGTAAGCAGAGCCGTCAATAACGACCCTTGCAATCGAACAATCCAAAACAAGCACCACCAAGCATTTTTTAATTATTTATTCAAATCGGAAGCCAATTTGTTAATAGCAAGGCTAACGGGTTTTTCAATGATAATTTCGCCGCTTGCCTGTGCGTTTTCGGAAATATCTCTCGCTTCCTTTGCAACCTCAAGTACCAACTGGTAACGGTTGTCCTTTGCCTCGATAAGTTTACCTATTGCAGGATTTAACATTATTTAACACCTCATCAATAAAATTTTTATTGTTTTCTATTGTCAAGCGACTGGATAGAATTACCGAAAGTAAATCTTCCGTCGCTTCGTCAATCGAATCGTTTATTACGATATAATCATATTCACACGCACGTGCGATTTCGGAAAGTGCGGTGTTCATACGTGCGGAAATAACCTCTTCAGACTCGGTGCCTCTGCCGCATAAACGGCGGTACAACTCGCCATATGACGGCGGCATTATAAAAATGCTCACGGCGTCGGGCATAACATTTCTGACCTTTTTCGCACCGTTTACGTCAATCTCCAAAATAATGTCACACCCGCTGTCTATCGCGGACAAAACAGGTGCTTTCGGTGTGCCGTAGTAGTTTCCGCAAAATTCATTATATTCTATCAGCATATCGTCGGCTATAAGTTTTTCAAACTCCGCCTTTGATATAAAGTGATATTTTTCGCCCTCGGTCTCGCCCTTTCTCATTGGACGTGATACCGAAGAAATAGAAAAAGCGATTTCGGGGTGTTTTTTTAAAACTTCCTTTAGAATCGTATCCTTGCCCGAACCGGACGGCCCCGAAACAATAAAAAGTTTCCCCCTACTCATCATCACTTACCTCGTAATCTTCAAAACCGTCATCCTCGTTGACACGGTTTGCAACCGTTTCAGACTGTAGATAAGTGAGAATTATATGATCACTGTCGGTTATTATAACAGCCCGTGTACGTCTGCCGTGTGTGGCATCAATAAGCACACCGCGCTCCTTAGCGTCTTGAATAATTCGCTTTATGGGAGCAGACTCGGGACTTACAATAGCGACCATACGGCTTGCCGAAACCATATTACCGAATCCAATATTTATAAGCTTCATAACCTACATCCTATTCTATATTTTGAATCTGTTCTCTGATTTTTTCAATCTCGGATTTAATATCGACAACAGTGTGTGCAATATCGACATCCTGCGCCTTTGAACCGATAGTATTAGCCTCACGGTTCATCTCCTGCACAAGGAAATCGAGTTTTCTGCCGACAGCACCGTCTGCCGAAAGCAGTTGTGTCAACTGAGAAATATGACTGCGGAGTCGAACAGTTTCCTCGGCAACGGCAACCTTATCGGCAAAAATTGCTGTTTCGGTTATAAGGCGTTGCTCATCAACCTGTTTGTCGTCCAAAAGTTCCTTTATTTTTTCATAAAGCCGTTCTCTGTAACGATTTACCGTTTCAGGCGAACGTTTTTCAACAAACTCAACCATATTAAGTATCGTTTTTGTGCGCTCGAGAATATCAATTTTAAGTTTTTCACCTTCGGTCTCACGCATAACGATAAAGGCGGAGAGTGCATCTTCCGCAACCGACAAAACGGCGGCAGTAACGGCATCTTCATCAAGTGATTCACGCTTTACGCTGAAAACATCGCTGTTGCGTGCAATAACCGATGCGGTAATATCGTCCTCAACACCGTAAATTTCCGAAATGCTTTTAAGTGCCGCAACATAGCCATCGGCATATGCGCGGTCAAGCACGACCGAAACCGAATCAGATGTGTTATCGGTTAAAGTGACGTAAACTTCAAGTTTTCCTCTTGAAACACGCTCTTTAAAAAACGTCTTTAACTTTTCCTCAAGAAACGCACAACTTCTCGGTACACGTGAAGAAAACTCAAAATATCTGTGGTTAACGGATTTTACCTCAACCGTGATTTCCATACTGTCAACAGTCTTCTCTGCCCGACCGAAGCCGGTCATACTTCTAATCATATAAAGCCAGCCTTTCGCTATTATTCCATTATGGACTGTTTTATTTTATCAAAAAAGGTTTGCTCTTGTCAACCTTATATACAACCTTGTAACTATTTTTAACCATTTTTTCGGATCGTTTAGGCTTGAAAAAGCAATAGTCACACATTATAATATTAAAAAACGGCAAATTTTTAAGGAGAAAACCAATGCCCGACGGACTTAATATAAACCCGATAGCACATATTCATACCGATTTTCCGTCAAAATTCGGCGTTCCGCGACAAAGCGGTCTTGTAAACGAACTGACGGCCGAAATTGTCTTCACTCCGCCATACCGCGATAAAAACGCCCTTCGCGGAATTGAAGAATTTTCTCATCTTTGGCTTATTTGGCATTTTTCATTTTTTAAAACCGGCGAAGTTTGGTCGCCGACCGTTCGTCCGCCACGTCTCGGCGGAAACCGACGTATGGGTGTTTTCGCAACACGCTCACCCAACCGCCCAAACCCAATAGGTCTTTCTTCGGTAAAACTTCTCGGCGTAGACCTTGATACGGACAGAGGACCTATAATATGTGTGTCGGGTGCAGATTTAGTAGACGGCACACCGATATTCGATATAAAACCCTATCTTCCCTTTACCGATTCACACCCCGATGCCACAGGCGGGTTCGCCGCAGAAGTTAAAGAATATTCACTTGATGTTATTATTGACAAAAAACTGCTCTCTGTCTTGCCGAACGACAAAAAAGTATCACTTATCGAAATATTAAAACAAGACCCGCGCCCCGCATATCAAAACGACCCAAACCGCATATATAAATTTGAATATTCATGCTTTACGGTATCGTTTTTTGTTGAAGATGGCATTTTAACAGTTACGGATATAAAGCCGCAAGACAAAAAATAGCCTGAAAAAGACAAAATGTGTTATAGACAAACGCGAAAAATTATGTTAGTATAATGATAAATTAAACTCTAAGAAAGTGAGATTGATTACATATGCTGTTCAAAAACAACTACAAACTCGCACGCGAGCAATATGCAAAACTCGGTGTTGACACCGATGCCGCTATTGAAAAACTTAAAAACATTCCGGTTTCTCTCCATTGCTGGCAGGGCGACGATGTTATCGGTTTCGACCACGACGGTCCCCTCACCGGCGGTATTCAGACTACCGGTAACTATCCCGGAAAGGCACGCACACCCGATGAACTCCTTGCCGATATGGATAAGGTTATTTCTCTCTGCCCCGGTGCAAAGAAACTCAACGTTCACGCTTGCTATGCCATTTTTGAAGACGGCGAATTTGCCGACCGTGACAAACTTGAACCCCGCCACTTTAAGCGTTGGGTAGATTTTGCAAAAGAGCGCAATATGGGTATTGACTTTAACCCCACATTCTTCTCACACCCCAAGGTTAAAGACGGTCTCACCCTTTCAAGCCCCGACGAAGAGACACGCCGTTTCTGGATTGAGCACGGCAAGGCCTGCGTACGTATTTCGCAATATTTTGCCGAGCAGACAGGTTATCCCTGTGTTATGAATATTTGGACAGGCGACGGCTACAAGGATATTCCCGCCGACCGTATGGGTCCGAGAATGCGCTATAAAGCATCTATTGAAGAAATTTTGTCCGAACCTTTTGACAAGAACCTCGTAAAACCCTGCGTTGAGTCAAAGGTATTCGGTATCGGTGTTGAATCCTTTACCGCCGGTTCTGCCGAGTTTACTCTTTCTTTCGCCGCAACACACGACGGCTGTCTGCCGCTTATGGATAACGGTCATTATCACCCAACCGAGGTTGTTTCGGACAAAATCCCCGCTTTGCTTTGCTTCTTTGATGAGATTGCACTTCACATTACAAGAGGTGTTCGTTGGGATTCCGACCACGTTCTTCTTTTCGATGACGAAACAAGAGAGATGGCAAAAGAAATCGTACGTTGCGATGCACTTGACCGCGTTTATATGGCTCTTGACTATTTTGATGCAAGCATAAACCGTATCAGTGCCTGGACTGTCGGTTTCCGCAGTTGGCAAAAGGCTTTACTCTCTGCCCTCTGCACACCGAATGCTATGTTGCGTCAACTTCAGGACGACGGCAAACTCACCGAACTTATGATGATGCAGGAAGAACTCAAGACTATGCCTTTCGGCGCAATCTGGGAAGAATACTGTGAGCGTTGCGGCGTTACCGCAGGCCCCGAATGGTTTGACGAAATCCGCAAATATGAAGACGAAGTTTTGAGCAAACGCGTATAAAGTTCATTTTTACACTGAAAAACGCACGTTTTTACGTGCGTTTTTTGTTTTCAAAAAAAATACTTGACTTTAGTATAGTAGCGTGTTACTATGTTGAAAACGAAGGAGATGTTGAAAATGAAAAACTTAAAAAAACTTATTGCACTGATGACCGCCGCACTTCTGTTTGCACTCTGCTTTACTGGTTGTGGCAACAAAGACGAGGACAAATCCGACCTTGAGTATGTTAAAGAAAAAGGCACACTTGTTGTCGGCGTTACCGATTTTGAACCGCTTGACTATGAAGTCGACGGTGAGTGGACGGGATTCGATGCAGAACTTGCAAAACTCGTTGGTGAGAAACTCGGCGTAAAGGTTGAGTTCCAACTTATCAACTGGGACAAGAAAGAGGCAGAACTTGCCGGCAAGACAATCGACTGTATCTGGAACGGTCTCACATGGGATAAAGAACGTGCCGAGAATATGGGAATGTCGGACTATTATATGAAGAACCGTCAGGTTGTCGTTATCAGTTCGAAAAACGCCGAAAAATTTAAGACTGCCGACGATTTGAAGAATGTTGTTGTTTCCGCCGAATCGGGTTCTGCCGGTGAAGATTTCATCAAAGCAGAATTTGCAGATGCAACATATGTTGAAAAGGATGCACAGATTGATGTTCTGACCGAACTTCTTGCAGGCACATCAGACGCCGGTGTTATCGACTATGTTATGGCAAATTACCTTATCAATAAGGAAGGCAGTGACTTCTCTTCCCTTATGATTCTCGGTGATATTGTCACCAGCGAAGAAGAATTTTACTCGGTTGCATTCCGCAAAGGCAGTGATTTGACCGCCAAGGTTAACGAACTCTTCAAGGAATTCAAAACAGATGGCACAACCGACAAACTCGCAAATCAGTACGGTCTTGTCGATGCTTTGGTAAAATAAATAACGGCTTTTGCCGAAAATTGGTACGGTGACGGTTTTTACCGCCGCCGTACCGTACAGTTTTTTAGAAGGATTTTTTATTATGTACGATTTTTTAACAGTAACACTGTCGTTGTTTGAGGGTTTTTTGGTATCACTCAAACTTTTCGCGCTGACACTGCTTTTTTCGATGCCACTCGGACTTATTATTTCTTTCGGCTCGATGTCAAAATTCAAACCCGTTTCATATCTGACAAAAGTATTTGTGTGGATAATTCGCGGAACACCGCTTATGCTCCAAATACTTGTTGTTTTTTATGTTCCGGGAATACTTTTCGATACGCCTATATTCAAGAGTAACCGTTTTCTTGCGGCGCTTATAACCTTTGTTATAAACTATGCCGCATATTTTTCGGAAATATACCGCGGCGGAATTGAGGGTATACCGCGCGGACAGTACGAAGCGGGACAGGTACTCGGACTTACCAAAACGCAAATCTTCTTCAAGATCGTACTTATGCAGGTTATAAAACGCATTATTCCCCCGATAAGCAACGAGGTTATCACCCTTGTTAAAGACACATCGCTTGTCCGTGTAATCACTGTTATAGAAATAATAAAAGTTGCGGAAAAGTTTGCCGCAAAAGGTCTGCTTTGGCCGCTATTCTATACCGGCGTATTCTACCTTGCGTTTTCCGGTCTGCTTACTCTGCTTTTCGGATATATTGAGAAAAAACTTGATTATTACAAATCATAAGGAGTTAATTTATGTCGGTATTAGAGGTTAAAAACCTTAAAAAATCCTTTTCAAAAAACCAAATATTAAAAGGTATCGATTTTTCGCTCGAAAAGGGCGAAGTTTTGACAATTCTCGGCTCTTCCGGCAGCGGAAAGACCACACTGCTTCGCTGTCTTAACTTTTTGGAAACAGCGGACTGCGGTCAGATTATCGTTGACGGAAAGGTTTTGTTCGATGCCGAAAACAACATCGGCATTAACGAAAAAGAAAAACTTTCAAGCCGTATGCACTTCGGACTTGTCTTTCAATCCTTTAATCTTTTTCCGCAGTACAGCATACTTGAGAACATAACACTCGCCCCTACTCTTCACAAAATGGGCAGCAGTGAGGAAATCAATAAAAATGCACTCGAACTTATCGAGCGTGTAGGACTGAGCGAGCGAAAGGACGCATACCCTTGTCAACTTTCGGGCGGTCAGCAACAGCGTGTTGCAATAGCGAGAGCCCTTGCGCTCAAACCCGATATTCTCTGCTTTGACGAACCGACAAGCGCACTCGATCCCGAACTTACAGGCGAAGTGCTGAGGGTTATAAAAGGACTGAAATCAAGCGACAGCACTATGGTTGTCGTAACGCACGAGATGGATTTTGCCAAAAGCGTTTCGGACAAGATAATATTTATGGCGGACGGAATTATTGAAGAAACCGGCACGCCTGCCGATATTTTCGAAAACCCGCAAAGCGAAAAAACAAAGGCTTTTCTCGGTGCAGCGGGTTTATACTAAATAAACAACAAGATTTGACAATATTTTTGCTTTTTGGACGTTATTTATATTGACAAAATACTACATATTGTGATAACATTGAAATATAATTTTTTCTGTTTCTGAGAGGATGTTATTATTATGAAAGCCTTGGAGCAAAAGATTTTGTCAGAGGGAAAAGTTTGTCCCGGTAATGTCTTGAAGGTAGGCAGTTTTTTGAACCACCGCATAGATGTTGACTTCCTTGTTGAAATGGGTAAAGAAATTTCAAATCTGTTTTCACAGCATAGCATAAATAAGATTGTAACCATTGAAGCGTCGGGCATTGCCATAGCCGTTGCGGCTGCAAGCGTAATGCACGTTCCCGTTGTTTTTGCGAAAAAGCACAAAACACTCAATATTCCGGGCGACGTATACTCTTCAATGGTTTATTCTTATACCCATCAAACCGATTACCCCGTTGTCATAAGTCGTGATTTTCTCTCACCCGATGACAAGGTTTTGATTATTGACGACTTTTTGGCACACGGCAATGCCATTAACGGACTTATCGATATCGTAAAGCAGTCCGGCGCAACCGTTGAGGGCGTGGCTATTGCCATAGAAAAAGGTTTCCAAGGCGGCGGAGATAAACTCCGTTCCGAGGGTATTCATCTCGAGTCACTTGCTGTCATAGACAGTATGACCGACTGCGGTATCACCTTCCGCGACTGATTTCGGTGTAAATTATTTTTACATAAAAAACAAAATTTTTGGGGGAAACAAAAATGAAAAAGATTTTAGCACTTATGCTGGCTCTTGTAATGCTTTTTGCTTTCGCAGGATGCGACACCTCCGGCAGCAGCGCCGACCTTAAAGGTATGAGCGAATCACCGCTTGCTGAGGCAAAACTTACCGTTGATTACACGGTTCCCGACGATTTCAAAATCGGCTTCATCTGCCTGCATGACGAGAAGTCGACCTATGACCTTAACTTCCTTAACGCAGTTGATGCCATTCAGGAAGCCGCAGGTCTCAAAGACGAACAGGTTATTATCAAAACTCAGATTCCCGAAGGTGACGAATGCTACGTTGCCGCTAAGGATCTTGTTGACCAGGGTTGCAGCGTAATCTTCGCAAACTCTTTCGGTCACGAAGACTTTATGATTAAGGCTGCAAAGGAATTCCCGAACGTTCAGTTCTGCCACGCAACCGGTACTAAGGCTCACACTGAGGGTCTTGACAACTATCACAACGCTTTCGCTTCTATCTATGAGGGTCGTTACCTTGCAGGTATTGCCGCAGGTATGAAACTCAACGCAATGATTGAAGCCGGCGAGTTCAAAGCAGAAGATGCTAAAATCGGTTATGTTGGTGCTTTCACTTATGCTGAAGTTATCTCCGGTTACACCTCTTTCTATCTCGGTGCAAAGTCTGTTTGCCCGACCGTAACTATGGACGTTCAGTTTACAGGTTCTTGGTATGATGCTACCGAAGAAAAGAATGCCGCAGAGGCTCTTATCAGCAAGGAATGCAAACTCATCAGCCAGCACGCTGACTCTATGGGTGCTCCCTCTGCTTGCGAAGCCGCCGGTGTTCCCAACGTTTCCTACAACGGCAGCACATATGATTCCTGCCCCGAAACCTTTATCGTTTCTTCTCGTATTGACTGGGCACCCTACTTCAACTACATCATTAAGTGCGCCGCAACAGGCGAAAAGATTGCCGCTGACTGGTGCGGAGGTATCGCAGAGGGTTCTGTTGTTCTCACAGGCGTAAACCTCGATGCTGCCGCAGACGGCACTGTTGATGCTATAAAAAAGACTGTTGATGATATTAAAGCCGGCACTGTTAAGGTGTTCGATACCGCTAACTTCACCGTTGGCGAAAAGGCGCTTGTTACCTATACTGCCGATGTTGATACCGATGCCGCTTATACACCCGACACAGAGGCTGTTATCGACGGTTCATTCCACGAGTCTGAGATGCGCTCCGCACCTTATTTTGATGTAAGAATCGATGGAATCACTCTTCTCAACGAGAAATTCTAATTTAATAAAAATCGGCGGGCGGGGCACTTTCTGCCCCGCCTTGATTTATTTTAAAATTTCGAAAGGTGTCTATCGAAAAGACGGTTTTCGAAATTTTAAAAACGAGGAGGAAAACAAAATTGTCCGAGAATACCGCTATTGAACTCAAGAACATTACCAAAACCTTTGGCAGTGTGGTTGCCAACAGCGATGTTAACCTTAAAGTAATCCGAGGGGAGATTTTATCGATACTCGGCGAAAACGGCAGCGGAAAAACCACCCTTATGAATATGATTGCGGGTATATACTTCCCCGATTCCGGTCAAATTTTCATAAACGGTGAAGAGGTTTTTATCCGCTCTCCCAAAGACGCATTTGATTATAAAATCGGAATGATACACCAACATTTTAAACTTGTTGATGTTTTTTCGGCGACCGAAAATATAATCCTCGGTTTGAAAGAAAAGGGCAAATTCAGCCTGAAAGAAGCCGCGAAGAAGGTTAAAGAAATTTCAGATAAATACGGTTTCGAGATTGACCCCGCCAAAAAGATACACGAAATGAGCGTATCCGAAAAACAGACGGTTGAAATCATCAAGGTGCTTTATCGCGGTGCGGACATTTTGATACTTGACGAGCCTACCGCCGTTCTCACGCCGCAGGAAACCGAAAAACTGTTTAATGTTTTGCGCCGTATGCGTGACGACGGAAAATCAATCATCATAATAACTCACAAACTTCACGAGGTTATGTCCCTCTCGGACAAGGTTGCCGTTCTCCGTAAAGGAAAATACATCGCCACGGTCAATACCGCCGAAACAACCGAGTCTGAACTGACCGAAATGATGGTCGGTAAAAAGGTCTCCCTCAATATCGAACGCAGTGAACCCAAAGACTCGACCGACCGCCTTATCGTTAAAGACCTTGAGTGTATAAATCGCGACGGCGTTAAAATTCTCAACGATATTTCTTTCACCGCACGCTCGGGCGAAATTTTGGGTATTGCCGGTATCGCAGGCAGCGGTCAGAGAGAGTTGCTCGAGGCTATTGCCGGTCTTCAGCATATCGATTGCGGCGACGTGTTATACAACAATCCCAAAACAGGCACACAAGACAATCTTCGTGACAAGACTCCCCTTCAAATTCGCGAACTCGGCGTTCGTCTTTCTTTTGTTCCGGAAGACCGACTCGGAATGGGACTTGTCGGAAATATGGACATTGTCGATAATATGATGCTTCGCAGTTATCGCAAAGGAAAATCTATATTCCTTGAGCGCAAAGCACCGAAAGACCTCGCACTTCATATTATTGAAGATTTGGAAGTTGTCACTCCAAATGAGAACACCCCTGTTCGCCGTCTATCAGGCGGTAATGTTCAGAAAGTTCTCGTCGGCAGAGAGATTGCCGCCGCTCCCACCGTACTTATGGCGGCATACCCCGTACGCGGTTTGGATATTAACTCATCATACACGATATACAACCTTTTGAACGAGCAAAAAGAACGCGGCGTTGCCGTTATATTCGTCGGCGAAGACCTTGACGTTTTAATCGAACTCTGCGACAGAATTTTGGTTATCGGCGGCGGCTCGTTAACCGGTATTGTTGACGGCCGCACCGCTACAAAAGAAGAAATCGGTCTTTTGATGACCAAAGGAAAACAGCAAAAGGAGGAAAACAACTGATGTCTTTACGTTCCAAACATTCATTGCGTATCGTCAAGAGAGAACCGCTTGCTTGGTATTATAACCTTGCAATCCGCGGCACGGCTATTGTTGCCGCTCTCCTTGTTTCGGCACTCGTTATAATACTCCTTACGAAAAAGAACCCAATACAGATTTATTCTTCAATGTTCAACGGCGCTTTCGGCACACCGCTCAGAACGTGGAGCCTTTTCCAAAACGTTGCAATGTTGCTTTGCATTTCGCTTGCCGTTACCCCCGCCTTTAAAATGCGCTTCTGGAACTGCGGTGCCGAAGGACAGGTTCTTGTCGGCGGTATTGCAACAATATCTGTTATGATGTTCCTCGGCGGAAAAATCCCCACTCCCCTACTACTTCTCATAATGCTTTTAACATCGGTACTTGCGGGTATTATTTGGGCGGTTATCCCCGCCGTTTTCAAGGCGATTTGGAACACCAACGAAACTCTTTTCACACTTATGATGAATTATGTTGCAATGCAACTTGCATCTTTCTTTTTGAAGTATTTCGTTAAAAACGGCTCGGGCGTCTTGACTCCTATGCCGGAATACGGTCTTCCCGTGCTCTTCAATCAGCCTTATTTACTTAACGTAATTATCGTGGCAATACTCACTATACTTGTATTTGTTTATCTTAAATACACCAAACAGGGATATGAAATTTCTGTTGTCGGTGAGAGTGAAAACACCGCCAGATACATTGGTATCAATGTTAAGAAAGTTATAATCCGCACGCTTGTTGTTTCGGGTGCACTTTGCGGTATTGCGGGACTTTTGCTCGTCGGCGGAACAAACCACACCATTAGCACAACAACTGTTGACGGCAGAGGTTTTACTGCTATTATGGTTTCTTGGCTTGCAAAGTTTAACCCTGTGTTTATGGTCTTCACCTCACTGCTTATCGTATTTCTCGAAAAAGGTGCAAGTCAGGTTTCGACCGACTTCCGCCTGCCGAATTCCATTTCGGATATAATCACCGGTATTATACTCTTCTTTATTATCGGATGTGAGTTTTTCCTGCAATATAAAATTGTTGCGGCAAAAACCGGAAAGGAGAATGACTGATGTTAACCTTTCTTGTTAGTGCGATTCGTCTCGGTATGGCTTTTCTCTTCGGTTCAACCGGCGAGACCATAACCGAAAAATCGGGACATCTTAACCTCGGTATTCCCGGTGTTATGTGTGTCGGTGCTTCTTGCGGATGTTATGCGGAATATCTCTATTTCGACGCCGTAAAAATCAATATAAACCCCTTTTTGGCAATTCTAATACCGATACTCGCAACCATACTCGGCGGCGCGCTTATGGGTCTGCTTTACAGTTTTTTGACCGTAACGCTCCGTGCCAATCAAAATGTTACCGGTCTTGCACTCACAACATTCGGTGTCGGAGTTTCGGATTTTATGATTGCGAAAACAGGTGCGGTTTATTCAAAGGGTAGCCGCTATTTTACCGCTCCCCTTCCATTTGCAGATGACCTCGGCTGGTTTGGTGAACTCTTTTTCTCACACGGCGTTTTGATTTATCTTGCTGTGATAATTGCGCTGATTGCATCCTTTGTTTTATCTAAAACAAGAATAGGACTAAACTTGCGCTCGGTTGGTGAAAACCCCGCCACTGCCGATGCCGCCGGTATAAACGTTTCCCGTTATCGCTACTGTGCTACATGTATCGGATGTGGTATTGCCGGTCTCGGTGGACTGACCTTTATTATGGACTATCTCCACGGCAACTGGGAATACTGCATTGACGCTATCGGTTGGCTTGCGATAGCCCTTGTTATATTCACGGTTTGGAAACCGAATTTGGGTATTATAGGTTCAATTCTTTTCGGCGCACTCTATATTGCCAGCAGTTATGTCACCGGCGTTAGTTTCGCCAACAAAGAACTCGTTAAAATGTTGCCGTATGTTGTTACAATAATCGTGCTTGTAATTACAAGTATGCGTAACAAACGTGAAACACAGCCGCCTCAGGCATTGGGTCTTTCATATTTCCGCGAGGAAAGATAACGTAAAAATTTCTAAAGACCGAGACGGAAAACATTTTCATCTCGGTCTTCTGTTTTGCTTTGGAGAAAAAATATGTTTAAATTGCTTATTATTTCAGTCGTTACACTGTTTTGTTTCTTGGTTCCGGGTTTTATTATCCGCAAAACAAATCTTGTAGATGACAGTTTTTCAAAATCACTTTCGGTATTCACACTCTATGTCGCACAGGTCGCGCTCATAATACACGGATTTATAATTCCTTTTGATACCAAATCATTCAAGGGAATTTTATCGGTATTTTTTCTCTCGCTTGTCAGCCATTCGATTTTTTATGTTTTTGCAAGGCTTATCTTTAAAAAAGCGCCCAACAAAATCCGTCAGGTTTTGCAGTTCGGAACAATATTTTCCAACGCGGGATATATGGGTATTCCTGTTATAAGCGATGTTTTCGGTGAAGAATACGCCGTATATGCCACGGTATATATCGTTTGGTTTAATGTTTTCGCCTTTTCACTAGGAAGATATATCTATACCGGTGACAGAAAATATATATCCGTCAAGGAAATATTCATCAACCCCGCCGTCATTCCCATTGCAATCGGTTTTGTAATCTATCTTACAGGTTTCGGCGGATATTTAAACGAAATTATGCTGACCGATGGTTTTGCGGGACAGGCAGTGAACGTTCTTTACAGCGTTTTAACCGCACTCAAAAATATGGTTGCACCTGCATCAATGATGATAATCGGAGCAAAACTCGCCACAACGAGTTTCAAGGGACTGCTGAAAGATAAATATGTTATTCCTTTCTGTGCAGTGCGACTGTTGCTCTTCCCCGCTATAATGTGGATTGTTTTGTTCGTATTAAAAAGCCTGTCGATTATTGACAAGACGACTCTTTCAATTGTGCTTATACTCTCTTCAACGCCCGCGGCGACGGCAACAACGATGTTTGCCGAACTTTACGGCGGTGATGCGGTGTATTCGGGAAAACTCGTTTCGCTGACTACTCTGATTTCTCTTGTAACAATGCCCGTTGTGGCAATGCTCTCGGCAATATAAATTCTTTCTTTGGACTCCCGCAAGGGACTCCTTTAATTTATATATAATCGTACAACATTAACAGAAACGTGAATACTTGCGTAATATGGCATAAGAAAGGGTGTTGATTATGCAAGAATATGATTTTTCAATTTTAATCGATGAGTATAAAAAGCAGGCAGTTGACTATGCGAAACGTTCATTATTCGGTGATATAAATCAAAGTAACGATGATTTCAGCACGCTTACGGGACTCGGTACACTGAAAATTCAGGTTTCGGCGGGAGAAGGTACTTTTCCGGTAGAAGAAACTCATATTACTGTCTATTCTCTTAAAAACGGAAACCGCCGTCTTTTCTTTGATGGTAAAACCGACAACTCAGGCTTGACCGAAAACATAACTCTTCCCGCAAAACCGATTATTCTCTCGCAAAGCGAAATAACAGCCGCAGGCAGTCAGGCAGAATATTTTGTATCATACGAAAACCCGCTTTTCGAAAAAGGCGACGATATTACCGTTCAAATTTTCGATAAAACCGAAACAATTTTACCGATAACACTCGAACCGAAATTAAGACAGGGTGAATGAAAATGCCCGTCACAGTTCCCGAGAATATCACAGTTCACCTCGGTGCTCCCGACTCCCCTGCCCGAAACGTAACACTATCCTTTGCCGAATACATAAAAAATGTTGCATCAAGCGAAATATATCCAACCTGGCCCGAGAGTTCTTTGCGAGCAAACATCTATGCCCAAATTTCCTATACACTCAACCGTGTTTATACAGAATATTATCGCAGTCGAGGATATGATTTTGATATAACAAGCACAACACAGTACGACCATGCTTTTATCGAAGGACGTGAGATTTTTGAAAACATCAGCCGTATCACCGACGAAATTTTTAACGATTATATAGTGCGCGCCGGTAACGTTAATCCCCTATTCGCACAGTTTTGCGACGGTGTTAGAACACAGTGTGACGGTCTTTCGCAATGGGGCAGTGTTACACTTGCCGAAGAGGGATATACGCCATATGATATTTTACGTTATTATTACGGCGATGATATAAATCTCGTTTTCAACGCCCCTGTTGGAGATAACATACCATCATATCCGAACAATCCGCTCGCGCGCGGTTCGTTCGGCGAGGACGTTGTAACGATAAAGCGCCAACTCAACCGCATCAGAAAAAACTATCCTGCAATACCGGAAATTTCAGATTTATCCGGTGTTTACGATGTCGAAACCGAAGAGTCGGTAAAAACATTTCAAAAGATATTCAACCTCACTCAGGACGGAATTGTCGGAAAAGCAACGTGGTATAAAATCAAGCAACTATATTTCGGTGTTAAGCGCCTGTCGGAACTTATAAGCGAAGGCATTTCAATATCCGAGGCGGAACGACTCTACCCCGAGGTTTTACAATACGGTGACAGTGGCATCGGTGTCAGCACTCTGCAATACTATTTGGCGTTTTTGGGATTTTTCATACCACAACTTCCGCAAATAACCGTAAACGGACGTTTCGACGATACAACACGCGATGCTGTTTATACCTTTCAAAACTATTACGGTCTGCCTATAACCGGTATTGTTGAGAGAGAAACTTGGAACGCAATACAAAATGCATACACACTGCTTTTATCCGAACTTCCCAAAAGTTACCGAATATATGCGGCGGAGATATATCCCGGTAGATTTCTTTCCCTCGGTGACGGAGGAGAAAATGTGCGAATACTGCAAGAAAATCTGCGGAATATTTCGGCAATAGACCCTAATATTCCCCCTGTTGAAAATACGGGAATTTTCGACAGCGCAACTCAAAATGCCGTTAAGACGATACAAGCGGGCATAGGTCTTCCGCAAAACGGAATTGTAGGGCCTATTACGTGGACGGAAATTATAACACGTGGCAATGATATGTAAAAAAATAACTCCGCTCGGTAAACCTTGCGGAGTTTTCTGTGTTATTTGTAGGAAACAACTTTGTATCCCGCACCCTCAACAGCGGCGGTGAGCACTGAGCAGTCAAGCGCGTCTTTACATTCAACAACGGCACTTTTTTCTTCAAGAGAAACGGTAACATTCAAAACGCCGTCAATCGAAAGCAGTGTTTTTTCAACGTTTGCTTTACAGTGCTGACACATCATTCCATCAATAATAAGTGTTGTTTTCATATTCTTTTTCACCTCTGTTTCTTCGTTTTGATAAGATATACCTCTGAATTTTCTCAAACGCAAAGCGTTTCCGACGACAAAAAGCGAACTGAGACTCATCGCACCTGCGGCAATCATAGGACTTAGTTGCAAATGGAACGTCGAATAAAATACACCTGCGGCAATCGGAATGCCGATAACGTTATAGAAAAACGCCCAGAAAAGATTAAGTTTGATATTTCTAATAACCGAACGGCTGAGTTTTATTGCGTTGACTGCGTCGCAAAGCGAGTTTTTCATCAAAACAATATCGGATGTTTCAACGGCAATATCGGTACCCGCACCAATCGAGATGCCGACAAACGCACGTGCGAGTGCAGGAGCATCGTTAATACCGTCACCTATCATCGCACAGCGGTGACCGTCCTCTTCAAGACGGCGCACATACTCTTCTTTTTGATTTGGCATAACCTCGGCAACGACCTCATCAATTCCGACTTCCGCTTTAACTGCATCGGCTGTTGCCTTACTGTCCCCCGTGAGCATAACCGTTTTGATATTCATTGCGTGAAGTTCGGATATCGCACCTTTTGAAGTGGGTCTCACGGTATCGGAAACGGCAACGAGTCCCGAAAGAACACCGTCAGCCGCGAAGAAAAGAACCGTTTTTCCCGCACTTGCCGATTTTTCGGCGGTACTGATAACGGTAGTTTCAAGTTTTACGCCCTCTTCTTCCATAAATTTTCGGTTTCCGCCACACCAAAGCACGCCATCTATTTTACCCTTAACCCCTCTGCCGGTAACGTCCAAAAAGCCGTCAACACGGCAAAAATCATTAATGCCGTATTTATCGAGCACGGCGAGTGCATATGGGTGATTACTTCCCTGCTCAAGTGATGCACAAAGTTTTAAGAATTTGTTTTCAGAAAGTTTGTCATCAAACAAAACAATATCGTTTACCGACGGAGTACCCGAAGTTACAGTGCCTGTTTTGTCGAGCACTACGGTATCAACCGAGTGAAGATTTTCAAGGCTTTCCGCCGAACGTATCAAAATTCCGAGCCCAGCCGCTTTACCGGTTCCGACCATTATTGCAACAGGTGTTGCAAGACCCAAAGCACAAGGACAGGAAATCACTAAAACCGATACGGCGCTTGTGAGCGCAAATTCAAGCGTTTCACCGAGCAAAATCCACAGAGCGGCTGTTATCAGCGCTATTAACATAACTGCTGGAACAAAAACACCGCTGACTTTATCGGCAATGCGCGCTATCGGTGCTTTCGAGCCGGAAGCATCATCAACAAGACGTATTATCTGCGAGAGTGTTGTATCTTCGCCGACTTTATCGGCAACAAAATAAAAATGTCCGTTTTTGTTTTTTGTAGCGCAAACAACACTGTCACCGACATTTTTCTCAACCGGAAGACTCTCACCTGTTACGGCGGACTGGTCGACAAAACCCTTGCCTTCGGTCAGTGTTCCGTCAACGGGAATAACATCACCGGGACGTATAACAACGGTATCGCCGACACGGATATCCTCAGCGGGTATGACTGTTTCAACGCCGTCACGCAGAACCGTTGTTGTTTTTGGGGTCAAATTTACAAGTTTTTCAAGTGCATATGACGTCTTGTTTTTTGATAAGGTTTCAAGATATTTTCCGACCGTTACTAAGGTCAAAATCATTGCGGCGGACTCAAAATACAAATTATGCAACATAGCACTCTCGCCGCTGAGGGTATGGTTTACGAGATCAAAAAACGAATATAAACTGTATAAAAAAGATGCCGCAGAACCTATTGCAACAAGGCTGTCCATATTCGGAGCGAGCCTTATGAGACCTTTAAAACCCGAAATATAAAACTTTCGGTTTATAAACATCACAGGCATTGCCAAAAGAATTTGCAAAACGGCGGTCGAAATAGGATTATCGATAAACGCAGGCAGCGGCAATGAGAGCATATACCCCATTGAAACATACATAAGCGGTATAAGTAATATAACCGACAAAATAAGGCGTTTTTTCATTGCCGCAACCGCATCGGCGGCGTTCTTGCGTCTTGCCGCCCACTCACCGCGAAAACCGCCGTTTTCGGCTTTTTCCGCACCGAAAAGGCTTGCTGTATATCCGGCGGAAACAACCGCCTTTATAATTTCATCGGACGAAACATCGGATTCGTTATATTCAACACTCATATTGCTCTGTAACAGATTAACATTGACATTCTTGACTCCGTGAAGACGAGCGACACTTTTAGTAACATTGGATTGACAAGCCGCGCAGGTCATACCGCCAACGCTGAATTTTTCATTTTTGATTTTAAAAACCTCCTTTTGTGTTGTAAAAAACAAATATATATTATATAATTATTGACAGAAAACACCGAGGTGAAATAATGAGCGACCTATGGAATTATCTGGCAAAAACCGAAAAGCCGATTTTGCTTTACGGTATGGGAAACGGTGCCGACGAAATTATTGACAGACTGAAAAAAGAAAACAAGCAAATATCAGGTATATTTGCGAGCGACGGTTTTGTCCGCGGACAATATTTTCACGGCTACCCCATTTTAACCTATAATCAAGCAAAAAGCAAGTTTTCGGATTTTTTGGTTTTGACCGCTTTTGGAACTTCACAAAAAGAAGTTATCGATAATATCAAAAAAATCTCCGCAGAGCGCGAACTCTATATTCCCGATGTTCCGGTATACGGCAACACAGTTTTCGACAGCACTTATTATACCGATAATAAAGCCGACATTGATTTTATTCGCACACGCCTTGTCGATGATAAATCCCGTCTGATTTTCGATAATGTTATCGGTTTCAAACTTTCGGGAAAAACATCTTTGCTTTTTGCCGCCGAAAGCCCGGAGAGCGAAGTTTATGAACAACTTCTCAGTGACGGAAAAATTAAAACCGTTTTTGATTTGGGTGCGTTTGACGGCGATACGGCAAAACTATTCGCCGAATATTTTCCTAAGTGTGAAAAAATTGTTGCGGTCGAACCTGATGTGAAAAATTATAAACGCCTGTGCGAAAATACAAAAAATCAAACAGGCATAATCTATGTTAATGCGGCAATAAGTTATCTCGACGGAAAAATGTTTTTCGGCGGCGAGGGCGGCAGAAACCAATCCCTTCTGCAAAAAAACAAACAAATCGACAGCGTTACCGTCGACACACTGTCACGCCGATATTTTTATCCCGATTTTATTAAATTTGATATTGAGGGCGAAGAACTCAACGGAATTATCGGTGCGGAAAACACCATTAAAACCGCAAAACCGAAACTTATGATTTCCGCCTATCACCGAAGTGAAGATATTGTTTCAATACCGAAAAAAGTCTTGTCAATACGTGACGATTACAAGGTCTATATACGCCATTT
Organism: uncultured Eubacteriales bacterium; assembly: GCA_964566175.1. Taxonomy (GTDB): domain Bacteria; phylum Bacillota; class Clostridia; order Oscillospirales; family Acutalibacteraceae; genus SIG589. The sequence continues at coordinate 40,652 of CAZMHU010000002.1, read as the reverse complement.
TCCCTGTGTTCCGTGTTGGGATACATACTATATTTTTATATAACAAAAAAGCAAGTGTTTTTTGTGCGAATCGCTTGCTTTTTAATATATGTTGCTATATAATACACGGGACGAAACAACATTTTTTCGGGAGGTATTCCTATGAAAAGCACTCTTTCCTTTGAAAAACTCGAAATTCTCGCATCAAATATCGGTCCTGAGAGCAGTCTGCCGTCGATTGGCAAACTCGATGTTGCGCCTGTCGGTATAAAATCAAAACTCGACGAAGACGACGGACTTTTTCTCGACTATGGCACTATCCGTGATATCTTCCCTTATAAAATGCAGGATATGTACGACCGCTCACAGAAAAAGCGTAAAGTCTCTGTTGCCGTTTTGGAAAACGAGCATATTAAAGCAACCTTTATCCCCGAACTCGGCGGAAAACTTTGGTCGCTTTTCGACAAGGACGGGGATAAAGAACTATTATTTCGCAACAGCGTTATTCAGCCCTGTAATTTAGCACTGCGAAACGCTTGGACAAGCGGCGGTGTAGAATGGAACTGTGCGCTTTACGGTCACACACCTTTTACTTGTTCACCGCTTTTCACCGCAACTCTTCATACCGAAGACGGCACTCCCGTGCTCAGAATGTATGAATACGAGCGCATAAGAAAAATCACATATCAAATGGATTTCTATATTCCCGAAAACTCAAAATTTTTGCACTGCCGTATGCGTATTGTGAACCCGAACAACACCGTTACACCTATGTATTGGTGGAGTAACATCGCCGTACCTGAAGAAAAAAACTCCCGCGTTGTTGTTCCCGCAAGCGAAGCCTATACAAGTGAACTGTTTGACGGCGACCGATATGTTTTCAAACTTGATATTCCCTATTGCGACGGCTTTGATGCCACATATCCGACCAATACTGAAAACGAAAGCAGAGATTATTTTTACCGAACAGACCCAAATAAACCACACTATATCGCATATCTCGACAAAGACGGCTACGGTCTGTTACAGACGTCAACCTCACTCCTCAAAGGCAGAAAACTTTTCGTTTGGGGACAGGGTTCGGGCGCACAGCACTGGAAAGATTACCTCTCTCGGAAAGATATGGGTAATTATGTTGAACTTCAGGCGGGTCTTGCTTATTCGCAGTATGAACATCTGCCAATGCCGCCAAACACCGCTTGGGAATGGATTGAGGTTTACGGTGCCGTAAAATGCAACCCACGCAAAGTTCACGGCGATTTCGCCGCGGCACAAAAAGAGATTGAAAAACGACTTTCTCGTTCTCTTAGCATTGCCGACCTTGAACTTGAACTAAAATTCACAAAACAAACTATCGCCCTAAAGCAAGCCGAAACGGTTGAACAAAAAGGCAGTGGTTGGGGCAGTCTTGAGACAAATCTTCGCAAACACAACAGACTTTCTCCTCTATCAAATCACCTTGATTTCGGCAAATCGGGCAATGAGCAGAGTGCTTGGACGTCCCTCTTGAAAAACGGCACCGTCGGCACACACGACCCCGCAGAGCCGCCGCAGTCTTGGATGTTGCAAAAGGAATTTACGGAATTGCTCGTTTCCGCCACCGAAAACGCCGATAATGAAAACTGGTATGCATGGTTACAACTCGGCACGATTTATATGATTGAAAACAAATCGGAACTTGCGCTATCGGCACTTAAAAAGTCAGTAAAGTGTCAAAAAAACTGTTGGGCATACTACTGCCTCGCCATTCTTTCCCTAAATATGAACGATACGCCGAGTGCAAAGAAATATGCTCTCTCTGCAATAAAACTTAAAAATGATGATTTATCGCTAAACAAGGCGGTTTTATCAATACTCAACAAGTGTGAAGCCTACAGCGATGTTATCAAAAATTTTGAGAAATGCACCGACACCACAACCCATGACGGCAGAGCAAAAACACAATATATCTATGCCCTCGCACACAGCGGTGAATATGAAAAGGCGTTCTCACTGCTCACCGAAAACGGCGGAATTGTCTTAACCGATGTACGTGAAGAGGAAACTATCCTTTCCGACCTTTATGTCTACTTAACACGTGCCATCTCTGCTAAAAACGGCGAATCCGAACCCGATAATATTGACATTCCGAAAGAACTTGATTTCCGCGTTAAACCAGAAGATTTAGTTATCGAATAAAACAAAAAGCATATACGTTCTGCCTTTTAGGCTTTGCGTATATGCTTTTATTGTTTTAAATACTTTTCAAAAACTCTGCTATGCGTTCTGCCAAAATCGCGTGGCCTTTATCGTTAAAGTGAAGACCGTCAATGGTGTACTCCGCTCTTTGCTCCTCATTATTAGGGTCAATACCGAGTTTCTCATAGAAATTAAGTACCGGTATGCCGTGTTTGTCAGCTGTTTTTTCGATAATCTTAACATATTCGACAAGCGGTAATGCGTCCGCACGTTTCACCGGTCTAGACGATGCAACCTTATCAGAAAGTCCATTATAACAAGCGTGTGCGGGTGTCACAAATGCAAGTTGTGCATTCGGATATAAGGTTTCGAGCAATGTCATCAAAAACTCAACCGCACCGCAAAAAGTTGTCGGTGTGGTATCTCCGATTTCACCAATGGGTGCATCGCCGTGTATCCAATCGTTTACACCGCCGTAAACAACGATAACGTCGGCATCGGGATTAAGTTTATATGCTCTGCCGCAAAAATACAAATCGTGCACAGGCATTTCGCTCGGTGCAGACTGATACGCAATGCGTGTACCGCCGATACCGTAATTATAAACTGCACTCAAACCGAGCATTTCTTTCAGACGGTTATCATAACGGTTGCAAAGATTTTCAACTCCACGACCCTCTGTAATACTGTCACCCAAAAAATCAATAATTTTACCCTTTAACTCCATTTTGCTCTTCCTTTACATTGTAATAATATACTTTCCGGCAGCACGCCTCACAGAATCGGACAATATGTTCGGCAATTCGCTTAACGGTTCAGTTTTGTAAATCATTGAAGAAACATCGATTTTACCGTTTTCAATAAGGTTTATTGCATTTGGAAACGTATACGGATTTATGAACGAAGACCTGAGCGTTATTTCCTTTTTGAAAATCTCAAAAGGTTTTACCGCGATTTTGGCGTTAGGTTCTGTAAGACCAAACATCATAACGGTTGAATAATTTCCGGCGATTTCTATCGCCTGTTCGATAGTTGCCGTTTTACCGACACACTCAATTACGACATCAACCTGATTGATTTTCATACTGCTTAGAAATTCCGAAAGATTTTGCTCAGAAGGATTCACCGCTATGTCGGCGCCAAGTTGCAATGCCTGTTTGCGTTTTTGAGAAATAGTCTCAACAGCAATAACCGTACCTGCGCCCGAAAGTTTTGCAAGTTGCAACATCAGAAGTCCTATCATACCGCAACCGATAATAACAACGGTGTCACCACATTTAATATTGCACAACTCAATTCCGTGCAAACAGCATGAAACCGGTTCGGTCATAGCGGCGGCTTCATATGAAAGCAAATCGGAAACCTTGTAGACCTGTGAAATAGGCGCGACACAGAATTCGGAAAAACCACCGTCTACCGTAGTGCCTATGCCAATCATATCGGTACAAAAATGTCCGATTCCCTTTCGACAAAACTCACACGTACCGCACAGTTTATTCGGGTCAACACAAACTTTATCGCCAACCTGAATATTCTTAACGGCAGAGCCGACATAAGCAACTTCACCGGCAAATTCGTGTCCCAAAACCGTGTTTGCAGGTGTTGGAGCAGCACCTTCATCGCCACAGAAAATATGAGCATCGGTTCCGCAAATTCCGCAAGCATGAACACGGATGAGCACCTCATCGTCTTTGATTTTGGGTACTTTCCTTTCCTCAACTCTTAAATCTTCTTTTCCGTAAAAAACTGCCGATTTCATTATAAACCATCCCTTCTGTAAATGCAATATTTTTATATTTCATAAAATATCGGTTTGCGGTTTTTAAAATAATAAAGTTTATCGAACCCGATACTTTTAAGTTCTGCAACCGTTTTTTCAAACGAGTGTGCAATACGCTCTGCTGAATGCGCGTCAGACGCAAGCGTTATAAGCGAACCGCCGAGTTCACGGTAACGTGCAACAATAGGCAACTTGGGCATTAACTCATCATAATTACTCCCAATGCACGCAGTATTAACCTCAAGCGCTCTTCCCTTGTCTATTATTGTTTTCAGAATTTCGTCAATAACTGCGGCATATCTGCTTAAATCTACTAAAAAGCCATATTTCCCTGTTATGTACTTTAATGGATTTGTTAGATGTGTGAGAACATCATAATCGCACTTTTCTGCCGTTTCCAAAACATCATTAAAATAAATTTTCATAAATTCGTCAATTTCTTTTTCATTATAAAGAGAAAAGTCAACACAGGAAAACGGTTTGGGATTTTCTCCGTAGCGAACAGCGTGAACCGAACCCAAAACGATATCAAAATCGGCAGATTTCAAAATTTTTTCGGCAGACTCTCTGTTCCATAACGCTTCGCCGATTTCAACACCCGAAAGCACATAACCGTTATATGATTTTGCGGTTCTCACCGAATCAAGTATCGGCATTATTACATCCATAGTATCACTAAACTCAATATCACAATGATCTGTAACTGCAAAATGAGTAAGTTTTTTCTCTTTTGCAGAGAGAAAACTATCCGTAGATTCACAGTTTGAATCGTGCGAAAATAAAGTATGCGTGTGACAGTCGACAATAATTTTGTTTTTCAAGCAAACTACTCCCCATTGACAAAACTTTTTACCGATATATAATAATATTGTATGAACAAATAATCAACATACGCCGCAATTTTTGATTGAACGCTCAAATAAATGAGTATTATAAGGAAAAATATATGAACAAAGAACGTGAAAAAGCAATACTTGAAATTGCTATAAAAGAAAAATCAGTTACAGTAAAAGATCTGGCAAAAAGGTTGTATGCCAGTGAACCATCAATAAGACGTGATTTAAGTAATCTGGAAAAACAGCATTTGCTCAAACGCACTCACGGCGGCGGTGTGCTTGACGAATGCGGACTTTCGGATATTAAAATTCCATTTCTCATACGTGAACTTGAAAAAACCGATGAAAAAATCGCAATAGCACGCAAAGCGGTTGAACTCGTGAACGACGGCGATGTATTGTTTTTGGACGCATCAACCAGTGCATATAATATGATACCGTTTTTACGTGAAAAGAAAAATATTATTGTAATAACAAACGGTGTTAAAGCACTTTCAAAACTGAGCGAATATAACATTGCCTGTATTGGAACAGGCGGAAATCTTGTCAATTCCTGTCTCGCATTTGTTGGAACTGATGCCGCAAGAACAATAGAACGCTACAACGCCAACCTGTGTTTTTTCTCGTGCCGCGGACTATCGGACGACGGCAAACTCACCGACATTTCCGAAGCGGAAAATGCTGTCCGTCAAAAGATGATTGAACATTCATTGAAATCATATCTGCTTTGCAGCAGTAATAAAGTCGGAAAAGTGTTTTACAATAATCTCTGCACCGAGGACAACATTAATGGTGTCATTAAGGCCGATATATAAAAATTCCCTCGCAAATCCAAGTGGAACAAGCGAGGGAATTTATTTTATCACTATATGTTTTACCTTAAACTGCTTTATACCGTCAAAATCCACGCCGCGGTTTTTGACTCTTCACTCCACGTTTTTCCGGCAGAGGAATAATCAGTCAGGTGCATTCTGTCGCCGTTTTTAAGCGGAACGGTAACCTCGATTATGTGTTTATATGGGGCAATTTCTTCACTCGGAAATACTGCGTCAACCCTGTCTGATTTATAAAGAATGTCAGCAGGCTCATCAACACTGTAACCAAGCCTGTTTTCCGCCGCCAAAACAATCGGGCCGCGATACAGTGCAATGTGTTTTTTCGCAAGAGGGTCTTCACAGGGACAAACTGCATTTTCGGGGAATATCGGATGTATGACACGCGTTGACATATCCAAATCCAAGAGTATTTCATCGCCGCTTTTCCAAATACGAGTACACGCCGTATACCCCTTTTCAACAGGCATATAAACGCCGTTGATTTTCAAAACAGTCTTTTCACTCCAAGTGGGTATTCTCAAAAGAACACTAAATTCTTCTTCCCTGTCACACTGAACAGCGATTTTGATTTTTCCGAGAACGGGATATTCGGTTTCGGTGATAAACTTAACAGTGTTTCCCGCGGGAGTTTTGGAAATGACAGTTCCGTTAATATACAAATTGAAAGCAAAGCCGTTTTCAAAATCCAAGAGTGCCATTCTAGGCACAAGTCCGATACCTGCAGAACCGATACAGGCGCAACATCCGTAATAATGACCGTCACTCATTACGTTAAATCCGCCGATTGCGTTTCCTCTGGTTCCCGCGGTAAGGGGACTGTAACTGTCAAATGGTAACGGCTCAATGCAGAGTTTGCGTTCATCTTCATAAATACGTTTTTCAACAACGCGGTCGGTATTTACCGCGCCGAGATATGCGTTATAAAGCGATATTTCAAAAGCATCGACATATTTTGAATCGCCCGTGAGTAAAGTGAGACGGAACATAAATTTCATCAGCGTTACGGTAACACAGGTTTCCTGCATTATTTTGCCGTTGGTAGTATATGCCTGTCGCACTGTCGAATTGTCAAAAAGTTCGTGCGTACAGCCACAAGTTCCGATAACAGTAAAATCACTTTCCAAAATTTTGTCGGCAAAGTTAATTACGGCAGTTTTATATTTTTCTTCGCCGGTAACCTCATAATACTCCAAAAGTCCCTCAAAACACGACATCATCTCGTATGCTTTTGTTACGGGATATTCAAAGGGATAGAGTTTATCTTCATATGCTAATTCGAAAATATTACCGATATCTGTGCCGCCGCAGGATACAATATATTTTGCAAAATCCAAATATTCCGATTTTTCGGTCAACTTATAAAGGCGGACTACCGGCTCTAAAATCGAAGATGAATTAAGTCCGTTCCAGTTTCTTGTAGCCGAAGTAATGGGCTTTTTACCGCTTTCGCTGTCACCGATTTTAGAAACAATGTAATCCAACTGTGCGGACAATGATGAGATTATTTTATCTGCAAGTTCACTGTTTTCGCAAATTTCCAAAAAATATTCCATACCGAGCAGAACATATTTTCTGCACCAAAGATCCCAAGCGTCAAATTCGTATTCAACACCGTATGTGCTTATACGTCCGAAAGAATCGGCGCTGTTCAGCATATCGGTTACCGTTTCTTCCAAAATATTATACAGTTCGGCGTTTTTTGAATACGAGTAAACAAAACACGCACCGCGCATCATCTTTCCCCAATATTCACCGCGCCAAAGTGCATCATTATCGGCATCGGTGCGAAACTGCGTAACAAACCGTTTCCACAGTTCCCTATTGAGCAACTGAAAATCCTCTATAAATTTCGCGGTTTCGTCAATTATACCGCTGAATTTAAAACTGTTATTAAAATCAAAAGTAAATTTTTCTTTTTCGGTTCTCATATTCTCCCGCCTTATATTTTGAAAAAATTCATTGTGCTTTACCGATAAACTGTTTTCGGATAACGGCACAGAAAAATTAAACACCAAACAATCTTTGAGACGGCTTCAAACGGCGTCTTTTTCGTTTTTTATTCCCCTCAAAGCGCATTCGATGCCTACATTATACAGTACATATAATTTAATTGCAAGTTATATTTATCGATTTTAAAAATACATAAATCAACAAAAAAACGCTCAAATCCGCATAAATAACGACCTTGAGCGTGATACGGATATTCAGGTTAAAATCATTGAATTCCTGCTACTGAATGCTATCTTCAAAATACAATCCATACATTCGTCTTTCACTTTATTTTGTCATAACAATTAACGGCTTTGTATCACCTGCTGTATAAGCATTAGAGACAACATCCAATTCCAAATATAATTCAGGGATTTCTATACCGAGTTTTTCACAAATTGGTGGGAGCATATCATAATACTTTGATAATTGCTTTTCACTAATGCGAAGATTTGTGGACATATTCTGAATGCGGAAGTGCTTTTCGCTCCACACCCTCATAAACGCCTTGAAAAGTTGAGTAAATCCGGGTATAGTTTTTAATGCTTGTAACGCAACTCTATCAGAATCGTGCATATAAAAATTCGGGTTCATATTTTATCTCTCCTCCGATGTTTGCAAATAATATACCTATATAAAAAATGCACAGCCAAAGCCACGCACGAAAAATACACGTCGCTCCAACTGTCGCCAAACAATAAAATCTAACAAAATCCACAAAGTGTCTGAATATAATTAAAACAGAGCGTTTGTATTTTTACCGGAAGATAAAAAATACAGACACACCGGGGTTTGAAAAAATATTAGATTTTTGTTTGGCATTTTTAATTTTAGCACAACGTATTGTGAATTTTAACTCATTACTTTACTTATTTAAAAAATTAGTCTATAGGCGTAATTCAAACAGTCCACACTTTTGCAAAAAAACAGTTCGGCAAAATACCGAACTGTTTTTTAATTCTTTATACTATATGTATTTTTCAAAAGAAAAACGCGAAAGGCGAATATGCTTTCTGTCAACCGTATATGACATACAAAGATTCTTTCCGGAATCATCATACTGAACAAAGGGATAGAAACAACTTCCGTTCATATCTGCTTGCAACACGACCGTGCTGTTATTGAGATTGTTGCGGTCGATTTTCAGTATGCCTATATGATTTCTGTCGGTAGGCGCGTGGAATAAATAAAGTTCGTTTTCAAAGAGAATAAAATCCGAACGTGACTGGCAGTCTCCAACCAAAACAGGCTTATTCCAAGTTTTTGTAATCAAATCATAACGTGTTAAAATTCCGTAATCGGAACCGAATTCATTTCGGTTATCACCGGGTATCGGATTGCCGTCATCATCAATGCTCGCTTGCCACTGCCTTATAAAATAATATACCTTGTCATCCAAAACATAAACCGCGTTTTCCCAAAGCGTGTCATTATCGAAAGCGCCGACGCCCTCATTCGGCTGTGCTACATATTCCCAAGTAATCAAATCAGTGCTTTTGATTATGCAGTTGAAGTTTCCGCTGTATGTACCTGTATAATAGTATGTCAAGCCACTTTCGGTGCGTGTTGTAAGTTTCTGCATAATTCCGATATCAACGCGCATTTCTTTATAACCGATACCGTTGCAAGCAAGAGCATTTTTCATGCCCGATGTACTGAAATCGTTGACAGTTTTGCAAACCTTAAAGCGGTTGACTTTTACGTCCCCCAGTTTTTCGGTTTTAACATTGAAAATTCTGTAAAGGCGGTAATACTGGTCATCAACGAGCGCTGTCCACAAAACGTATATATTATCGGGGTCGTCGTTTTTTTGCATAAGAATCGTGTCATAAACCTTTCTGACCTTATGACCCGACAGTTCGTCACCGACTGACATTATATCCATTACGGTCTTGTTTTTCACATCATTTACAGGTGCATATGCCAGGCGTGCCGTTTGAAAATCCGGATTTTCTTTATCGGTATCGGTATTCGCATAATACGATACAAATATTTTACCGTGTGTATAGCAAAACGTCGAAACGTGACACATTTTGTCACCGTCTTTTTCGAAATCTCCTATTACCGACTCGTTGATTTCCTTTGCAAACACCGCTGCCTTTTCACTGTCATCGGCAAATGCTTCTATAACGGTGTGCTGCGATTTATCCATTTTTTTGCACGGGTAAACCGTATGCTCTTTATCGGTCGTTATATCATAACTGAAAATATCGTTTTTATTGATTTCCATTGCTAATATCTCCTGTCATTGTTTTATTCTTTTGCAATATAAAATTTGTCAGTGCAATCAAAATCGATATCAAAGACAAACTTTCGTTAAACACACCTATCCATGACTCGACAAAAACATCATAAATCAAGAAAGAACACGAAACAGGAAATGATATCATTTTTGTAATAATCGGTTTTTTAAGCCACAGCGAAACCGTAACAAATGCCGATGCCACCAGCGGCAAAAAATTTATGTACGAATTCATTGTAGTTATTCCGAGAGTGAGATTAACTGCGATGAAAAGGCAGGGCCAAAAAATTTTGTCAGCCCAATTTTTTTCTTTTCTGTTAACAAAAACCAACTCTCTGAATATTCCCACAAAATTCGGTATTAACCCACCGATTGCTCCGAGACACAAATAATGCACGCACCAGCATATGTCCGCACACAATTTGAATATTATAAGTTTTTTTCGGTCTTTTTGCTGATATATGCAAAAAAGTGAAACCATAGCACCTATGCCGAAAGCCCACGCTAAACCTTCTATTGCAATCCCCTACTTTAAAACGTATTTCTTGAAAGCATAATAATCATATGTTATAATTATAGTGTCAAAAACAATCAAATCAATAAACTATATTGGTTTTTTATGACACTATCTTGGCTTTTTTCAAAGGAGAAAGCGTTGTGGACAATTATCGCTATGAAGACTATTCTCAAATAAAAGAACATATTCCCTGCATTGTAAATCGCGATATTATAAGAACAAAAAACGAACTGAGTGATACCGCCAACTGGCATCATAATCTAGAAATACAGTTGTGCTTTGAGGGAAACGGGTTCGTTACACTGGACGGCAAACGAACCGAAATCAGCGCAGGCGATATTATCGTTGTAAATTATGACACGATACATTTTACGGGTACAGACAGTCATCTAAAATATCACTGCATAATAATTGATAATGATTTTTGCCGAAACTCGGGTATTCCCTGTTCCGATATTAGGTTTGAAAACATTTTCAGGGATAAAGCATTGGCAGATACCGTTTCGGACATCGTTTGTGCATTTAAAAACGCGGATGATATTTGTTACAAAGCAAGATTGCAATGTCTGATTTTAAAGATGCTTATTCTTCTCAGAACTCATCACACAAAAAACATTTCCGCACAAAAACACAACAAATATTTTAAGGGCGTTAAAGATGCGATATCATATATTCAAAACAACTATGATAAAAAAATCACACTTTCGGCATTGGCTAAAGAAACATATATTGACAAGTATACTCTGTCAAAAAAATTCAAGAACTATACAGGAATAACCGTTGTTGAATATATAAATAACTACCGTTGTAATACCGCAATGAGAATGATACAAAACGGCGAACAAATTTACACTGCCGCAAAAAAATGCGGATTTAACAATGTGTCTTTTTTTACAAAGACCTTCAAAAAACACACCGGTTATCTACCGTCGGAATATAAAAGTCAAAACAGTTTGTAAAAGTGTTGTGTTTTTGAAAAATAGTTTAATCATTCCGGAAGCCAAAAAATCCGCCAAACCTTTTCGGCTTGGCGGATTTTTGTTTATATGTTTTCAGGAGAGAAAGTTATTGCTCTTTCCATTGCGGTAGTTATATCGGCACAGAAATTATCGTCGCCGATTTTCTCATAAAGTCCCGATTTTTTCAAAGCACGCATCGGTTGCGGGTTAACGTGGGAGAAAACAACCGAAACGCCCGATTGTGAACAACGCTCAAGCAGTGTTTCAATTTCCCTGAGAGCGTCGGTATCGAGTGACATAACCGAACGCATACGGATTATTACACAGGTTATTCCCTGCCTTATTTTAAGTTCCGAAATTTCGCTTGCGACAGCAAAGAACATCGGGCCGTTAAATTCATAAACGCTTATGTACTCTGGAACGTCCATAAGAGGTTTATCGGAATCGGCAGAATTATATTTCCAACCGCGCATGCCTGATTCTTCGCTCATACGTTTCATAAAGAGTATGCAGGCTGCTATAACGCCGAACTCGATAGCAACGACCAAATCGAAAACAACAGTCAAAACGAAGGTTGCCACGAGAACGATAATATCACTCTTCGGTGAAGTTTTGAGAAGTTTTATAAAAGTTTTGTAACCGCACATATTATACGCAACATTTATCAAAATTGCGGCAATGGCGGGCATTGGAATAAACGCCGCATACTTCATAAGCACGACAAGAACAGCAAAAAGGGTAATAGAATGAACAACACCGGCAATGGGTGTTCTGCCGCCGTTTTTAATATTTGCCGCAGTACGTGCTATTGCACCGGTAGCCGGAATGCCACCGAAGAGTGCCGAGCCGATATTTGCCGCGCCTTGAGCAATAAGTTCAGTGTTTGGTCGGTGTTTGCCGTTTATCATACCGTCCGCAACAACGCAAGAAAGCAACGATTCAATCGCCGCAAGCACCGCTATCGTAACAGCATCGGGAAGAACTTCGGCAACGAGAGAAAGCGAAAATTCGGGTGCTTTGAAATGGAGCAAACCACTCTTAACATCATACAAATCGCCTATTGTATTAACATTAAGACCGAAGCCTTTGACAGCAATAATGCCTACAAAGACTGCAACAAGCGACGCGGGAATTTTATCGAAAAATTTCGGCAAAACAAAAAGTATAACAAGGCAAATTACCCCAACAAGAACCGCTTGCAAATTGATAGAAGAGATGTTGCCGCAAAACGCCGAAACCTTTTCAATGGACTCAATCGGCGCCTCACCGTGCGAATATGTAATGCCGGTAAAGTCTTTAAGTTGTCCTATAACCAAGGTCATTGCTATACCCGCAGTAAAACCGGTCGTTATAGAAAACGGAATAAATCTTATAAGGTTTCCGAGTTTCAGCACTCCCATTATTATTAAAAGTATTCCCGCAATCACCGTTGCAAGTGCCAACCCAGAAAGTCCCTTTTCGGCAACAATACCCGCAACAATAGTGGCAAAAGCGGCAGTAGGGCCTGCGATTTGAACACTGCTTCCGCCGAGCAGTGAGGTTATAAATCCCGCAACGACAGCGGTGTAAATACCCGCTTCGGGCGCAACACCCGACGCAATAGCAAGTGCTATTGAAAGCGGCAATGCAATAACCGCAACGATTATTCCCGAAATGATATCCTTTGATAACTGTTTTACACTGTAATTTTTCAAATCAGTCAACAGCATAGGTTTAAAATTCCGCATTTTTGCTTTTCCCCTTTAAAAACATTAAAATTACAAAAAGAAAAAGCCGCTGTTAAAGCGGCTTTTTCTTTTGGCGCGCTGAGAGGGACTCGAACCCCCGACCCTCTGCTTAGAAGGCAGATGCTCTATCCAGCTGAGCTATCAGCGCATAAAAAATGCCCAAAATGACTTTGGGCGGTGTGGAGCGGGTGATGGGAATCGAACCCACACGACCAGCTTGGAAGGCTGGGATTCTAGCCATTGAACTACACCCGCATAAATGGTTATTTTCTAACAGCAGAATATATTTTAACACATATCCTGCCGTTAGTCAATACTTTTTTTAGAAAACTTTTATATCTTTTTCTGCTGTAATGTTTATCGTATCGCCGCTGAAACCGCCGTCGATAATCAATTCAACGATTTTGTCCTCAACGTGCTTTCGAATTTGATTTCGCAAATCACGTGCGCCGTGCTTTCCGCCACCGGCATATTCGCAAAGTTTTTTGCAAGCCTTTTCGTCATATAAAACGGTAATACCCTTTTCTTTCATAACTTCGGCAAGTTCCGACAATAAAAGACCGGCAATTTTTTCAAGGCTTTCCTTTTCGAGAGGTGCAAACACGACAACCTCATCAACACGGGCAAGAAACTCGGGTCGCAGGAACTCTTCAAGTGCCTTTAGAGTTTTTTCCTTTGAAGCGTCTGCTTGTGTGAAACCGAAGCCCATAAGCGATTCGGTTTTCTGACTGCCTGCGTTGGAAGTCATAATTATTATCGTGTTTTCAAAGTTGACAGTTCTTCCCTGTGCATCTGTTATTCTACCGTCATCGAGAATTTGCAAAAGGACATTAAGCACATCGGGATGCGCCTTTTCAATCTCATCAAACAATATAACGGAATATGGCTTTCTGCGAACCTTTTCGGTGAGTTGTCCTGCCTCGTCATAACCGACATATCCGGGAGGCGCTCCGATAATTCGCGAAACGGAATGTTTTTCCATAAATTCCGACATATCCAAACGAATCAACGTTTCGGGAGTGTTGAAAAGTTGTTCGGACAGCACCTTTGCAAGTTCGGTTTTCCCGACACCGGTAGGGCCGACAAAAATAAATGACGCAGGACGGCGGTGTGCCGAAGTCTGAACGCGTGAACGTTTTACTGCTTTTGTAACGAGTGAAACTGCCTCGTCCTGTCCGATTATGTGCGACAAAATATCATTTTCAAGATGTTTAAGTTTTTCAAAATCGGTTTCCTCAACCTTTGTAGCGGGAATGCCTGTCCAAAGTTCGATAACCTTGGCAATATCGGAATCGGTAACGACGTTTTGCGAGGCGGGGCCGCAAAGTGCATCCGATTTTTCTCTGTATTTTGCAATCTCCGATTTTATAAAAGCAATTTTTTCGTAATCGGCAGCGTCAACATTTGCCTCTTCCGACTCCTGTTGCTGAGAAAGTTCGGCAATTTTTTTGTTTGTAACATAAAGTTCGTCAATAGCCTTGTTTCTAAGGCTTGCACAGGCGCAAGATTCATCTAGAAGGTCAATCGCCTTATCGGGCAAAAAGCGGTCGGTGATGTATCTTTCGGAAAGATACACCGCCTTAGTAATGACCGAATCAGGAATCGTAACGCTGTGGTAGCCTTCATAATATCCCTTAATACCGCGTAACATCTGTTCCGTATCGGAAACCGAGGGTTCTTCAACAACAACTGGTTGGAAACGGCGTTCAAGTGCCGCGTCTTTTTCAATATACTTTCGGTATTCGGCAAAAGTGGTAGCACCGATAACCTGAATTTCCCCACGTGAGAGTGCGGGTTTCAATATATTACCTGCCCCCATTGAACCTTCGGAGTCGCCCGCGCTGACAAGATTATGAACTTCGTCGATAAAGAGAATAATATTGCCCTGTGATTTAACCTCTTCGATAAGACCTTTAATTCGGCTTTCAAACTGTCCGCGGAACTGAGTTCCCGCAACAAGACCGGTCAAATCAAGCATATGAATTTCTTTATCAAGCAGACGTGCGGGGGCATCGCCCTTTGCGATTTTAAGCGCCAAACCTTCGGCTATTGCGGTTTTACCGACACCGGGTTCGCCGATAAGACAAGGGTTGTTCTTTGTGCGACGCGACAAAATCTGTATCGTGCGGTAGAGTTCTTCTTCCCTGCCGATTATGTTATCAAGTTTACCGCTACGTGCACGTTCGGAAAGGTTGGTGCAATATTGGTCGATAAAACGACGTCTTTTCTCTTTTTTCGGTTTTTTCTTTTCTTTTGTATCGCCGCTTTGATTTTCAGTTTCGGACTCCTGCGGAGACTGCATACCGTCGAAAATATTATTGAGGAAAGGAAATGTTTGTGCGCCGCCCATTTCAAAGTCACCTTCTTCACCGTCCTCATCGCCGCCGACCGACATCATATTCATAAACTGGTCCGACATCATTTCAATATCTTCGTCGGATATGTTCATTTTTTTCAACATATCATCTATAGGGCGTATACCGAGTTCCTTAGCACAAACAAGGCAAAGTCCCTGCGGTTCGGACTGCGCGTTAGCGGCATCGGAAACGAACACAACAGCCGGTCTTTTTTTGCATCTTGAACAGAGTTTCATTTTTTTCTCCTTAAAGGGTTATTTTTGCTTACACAGGTATGTTTTTATGTAACCGCACATCGACAACATCATAAACGCTATCGCCGCAACCGTTAGGGTTATTTCGACATAAACACACATAAAATCCAAAATATCGCATACGACATAATACATAAACGATGTATAAAGCACTATGGTCGATACCTTTCCCCACCAACGTGCGGAAAAGGCTTTCATTCCGTTTTTAAACCACAAAGTCGCCGCAACGGCAGTGAGCAGTTCCTTAGTCACCAGCACAATAAGTACGGGAAACAACAAACGGTGATTGAAACACAGGCAGACGGCAAGTGCTACCTGTGTGAGTTTATCGGCGATTGGGTCAAGTACCTTTCCGAGATCCGATATCATATTGAAACGGCGAGCAATAAATCCGTCCAAAACATCGCTGAGTGCGGATAGTGCCAAAACCGCAAAGGCGTAAACATAGTTTTTATCGATACCGCTGAAATATAATACCGCAAAAACAGGAATAAACACAATCCTGAAAGCGGAAATCATATTCGGCAGGGTAAAATTTTCTTTCATCATTTATTCACTTCCGAAAATCAAAAAATCGGATTTATACCGCCGAACAGTTTAAAGAGCGTTGATGCGGCAAGATTTTCGGGTGTGAAAATAAAAAATCCGTTTTTGGTAAAGAGAACTATTGCAGAAATTGCAGAGCAGAAAACAATAGCATAGACTATCCCCTTTCCCGCGCCGATGAGAGCACCCAAAAGTTTATTGAGTTTTCCAGCAAAAGAGATTGAAAACAGTTTGTTTATAGGAACTGCCACAACCTTAACAGCAAAGGAAACAACAGCAAATATCAACACTTCGAAAAGCACACTCAGCACGGTGTTTGCAACGGGAGCAACGACGTTGTCGGTTATAGACTCCGCAACCGAATCGGCTGTGTTATTAACCGTGTCCGCAATATTTGAAAACGATGATTCATCAATGCCCATTTTTTCGGCGCTGCTTTTGACAAGAGCGGGAAGTTCTGACCACGCCTCGGCAAAATCAGAACCCTGTTGCGTGTACGTGTCAAGGTCAGGTATGCTGTCCGATATTGATTTTACAACCGCAGGCTTCACAAACTTGCCGTATGTAAAATCCGCAAGTTTCGGACTGAACGAAAAAGAAAGAAAAATTGCGAGTGCAAAACCTACGAGTTCAAGTGCCGATTTCATAAAACCTTTTTTCATTGCCAAAAAGGCACAAAGTGCCACGATTGCCAAAACAATTAAATCCAACAAAATCCCCATGAGTATCCTCCCTAACATATGATAAATTTATTCAACCCGAAGTTACCCGCCGCAACAGCTGACCGTTCGTCGGCGGCAAAGATACGGCTGTAACCCGATGTGTTGACCTTGCCGAGCATATTGCCGGAAAAATCACAGCAATATAAATATCCGTCACTTAAAAGAAACACGGTGTCATTGTAAACCGAAGCATCGGAAACCGTACCCTCAAAACCGAAGTCGGCAAGTTTTTTGCCGTTTTTCGCAAAAACCGAAATACTGTTTCCCGCACCGCTACCATAGGCGCAAACCGTTTTTCCGTTCTGCACAGTAAAAATATTAAGTGTGTACGGGTTCTTATTCTCGGTTTTTTCACCGTTTTTCCATTTTATAAAATCAACACTGCCGTCGGTCACGACAGAAAAAAGTGAACCAGACAGAGTTTTAAGTGAATATATTATCGAATTGCTGTATTCAAGCGTATAAAGCGGTTCGGCACTGGAATATTTGAAAACATAAACCTTTGAGCGGTATTCACCGCCGCTGACATCGACAGTGGAAACGGCAACTCTTCTTCCGTTCTCCGAAACGGCAACATTATTAACCGTTTCGTTTGCCGAATACCAAATAAATTTGAGTTTATTGTTTTTGTTGAGAACGTGCACCTCAGACGCATATCCGGTTGAACGTGTGGCATAGGCAACCGTTCCGTTACGTCCGATATCTGCACAGTATATTTCCTCTTCCGTTGTTATATCATAAATCACATCGCTGTGATTGTAAACAAAAAGTTCTTTTCCGCCGCGGTCATAGATAATCGCACGTTGCGGCGAAACCGCCAAAGACGGCAAATTAAACTCGTGCTGGCGAGAAAAAAGTTGTTTTCCCGAAGAATTGTAAACCTCTGCGTGGGTGTCGGTGATGGTGTACGTCAGCGAACCGACAGAATATGCGTTGAGAAGTTCACTTCCCGAAATCGATACGGGAAAACTGCCTTTTCCTGCCGACTTTACGGTGTTTTTTATAAATTCAAAAGGTCCTGTCGGGGTCAGTGACGAAAAAATGACAACTGCAAAGAGCAAAACACATACAAGTGAAAAAACAATAATGCGTTTTCTCTGTTTTATTGCTTTTGTTCCCATAACGACCCTTATTCCTCCGTTATCCTTGTTGGACTTTTGCGAGAATTGAGGCTCGCGTTTGGGTGTTTTCTTTTGCGTGTGAGGTTTCATTACGACGTCGTCATATTTTTTCACAGGCTGAGTATGCTTTTTTGGTTTAACCGCTTTTTTTGCAGTATGTTTTTTGACTCTGCCAACCTTTCGGGGAGTCTTTTTTTTATATTCAGCCATTAAAACACCTCACTCTTATAATCATTATAAAAAACTTTGTTAAGATAAAGTCCGTGTGGCGGCGCGGTAGGCCCTGCAAGCGAACGCTCGCACGACGAGAGAATTTTCGGCGCATCTGCGGGTGATATTTTCCCTTCCGAAACGTAAAGAACCGTTCCTGTAATGATGCGCACCATATTATAAAGAAAGCCGTCACCGCTGACAAAAAGACTGTAATTCTCGTTATCCTTTAAAAGACGGCATTCACTTATAGTTCTGACAGTTGTTGCGTACTCACGTCCCGTTGCCGAAAATGCCGCAAAATCGTGCGTGCCGACAAGAGAAACGCAAAACTCATTAACCGCCGAAACATTAAGTGGTTTCGGGAGACGCAGTGCATATTTGTCCAAAAAGGGGTTTCTCACCCGAGAAGCGTACATTTTATAAACATACTGTTTGCCGAGAGCACTGTAACGTGCGTGAAAATCACCGTCAACTTCAATGCAATCAAGAACCGCAACAGATGACGGTAATCGAACGTTCAGCGCACCGACAAAACCTTTTGTATCAATGCGGGTATTCTCGGTGGTGAAGTGACAGAAAAATTCGTTTGCGTGAACGCCCGAGTCGGTACGACTGCAACCGTGCAAACAAACTTTCTCACTGAGCAACTCACATAGTGCATCGGTCAAAACCGCCTGTACCGTTATGCCATTCGGTTGAATTTGCCAACCGCAAAAGTCGGTTCCGTCGTATGCGATTTTGAGTAACAGTTTTCGCATTAAATCACCTAAAAAAGAATATTAAGCACAATAACCGCCGCAAAGAAAATGAACATCACAGCGGCACAAACATAGTCAAGACCGCAAAGGTGCAACTGTTTCATACGCTGTCTGCCATTGCCGCCGGTATAACAGCGGCATTCCATTGCCTCGGCGAGTTCATACGCACGGCGAACCGAAGAAATAAGCAGAGGAATCAAAATCGGTATAAGCGCTTTCACACGCTCTTTAAGAGTTCCGCTTTCCAAATCCGCACCTCTCGCCTTCTGTGCCGACATAATTTTGTCTGTTTCTTCGATTAGTGTAGGTATGAAACGCAGTGCAATGGTTATCATCATTGCCATTATGTGTACCGCTTCGCCCAAACCGATGAATTTAAGCGGTTTTAAGAGTCGCTCTATCGCATCGGTCAATTCCGTCGGCGTTGTGGTGTATGTCAAAAGTGAACTCGCCAAAATGAGAATGATAATCCTTGCCGACATAAACAGCGCACGCCAAACACCGTCGAGTGTGATTTTTATAATCCAAAAGTCCAAAATCACCCTGCCGGTATCAACATACAGCGCGTTTAAAACCGCCGTGAATATTATGACCAATAAAATCGCCTTGATGTTTTTCAAAAACATTGAGAACGGCACGCAGGATATGAGCATTAAGCACACCGTCGCAAGCGCAATAAGTGCGAGCGAAACCGCGTTCCCCGCAACAAAAATAAAAACAATAAAGCAGACAGAAAGGAAAAGTTTAAGCCGAGGGTCCATTTTATGAATAACCGAGTTGGCGGGAAAATACTGTCCGAAGGTGATGTCTTTAATCATTCACTTTTCCTCCTTTAAGCAGAGGTAAAAGCGCCGAAAATGCTTCTTCAACCGTGAAAACATTGTCGGGCAGATTGTATTCGTCGGCTTTGAGTCTTGAGAAAACTCCGGTTATCTGCGGAACATTAAGTCCGATTTTTTCAAGCAAAGCGGCGTTTGAGAAAACATTTTTTGTTTTATCGAAAAGGACAAGTTCACCCCTGTTCATAACAAGCAGTCGGTCGGCAACCTTAGCCATATCTTCCATACTGTGTGAAACAATAAAGACAAGCGCACCTGTTTTATCGCGATATTCGCGAATTTTGCCGAGAACGGTATCACGTCCGACGGGGTCAAGACCCGCAGTCGGCTCGTCAAAAACGATAATCTGCGGCATCATAGCCATTACGCCTGCAATGGCAACACGTCGCTTTTCTCCGCCCGAAAGGTCAAAGGGAGATTTTTCCAACATATCGTCCCTAATGCCGAGCATTTTTGCCGTCTCAAGTACCCTGTCTTTGATTTGTCCCGCTGAAAGCCCCATATTATGCGGGCCGAATGCGATATCTTTATATACGGTTTCTTCAAAAAGCTGATATTCGGGATACTGAAACACCATACCGATTTTAAAACGGATTTTGCGTATTTCTTTCGGATTTTCCCAAATATCCTTACCATCAAGCAAAACACGGCCGGAATTTGCTCGCAACAGTCCGTTAAAGTGCTGTACGAGGGTCGATTTTCCGGAGCCAGTATGACCTATTATTCCTATTATTTCGCCACCGTTTGCCGAAAAGGAAACGTTGTGTATGGCGGTTTTTTCAAACGGCGAATGTTCGCCGTAAATATACGTTAAATTTTCAACGCTCAGCGTTGTCACGGTATTCGCCCCTTATTTTAATAGTTTTTCAATCTCCGCCACACAGGCATCGACAGAAATTATTCCGTCCGAAACGGTATATCCGTTCTCCTTTAAAATGTGTAAAAATTCCGTGGTTTGCGGAACATTAAGACCGACGGATTTAATAGTCGGAATTTGTGAGAAAACTGCCGCAGGTGCACCGTCAAGAACAATTTTTCCGTCGTCCATAACAATAACTCTGTCGGCTTTTTCCGCCTCTTCCATATAATGAGTTATTAGCACAACAGTAATACCCTTTTCCTTATTAAGTCGGTATATCGTATCAATAACCTCCCGCCTGCCGCGCGGGTCGAGCATCGCCGTAGGTTCGTCAAGCACGATACACTCGGGTTCCATTGCAATAATTCCCGCAATGGCAACACGCTGTTTCTGTCCGCCCGAAAGTTTGTGCGGTGCGTGAAGGCTGTATTCGTACATATCGACCGCTTTAAGAGCAGTGTCAACACGCGAGCGTATTTCGGCGGGCGGAAGCCCCAAATTTTCAGGGCCGAAAGCAACATCTTCCTCAACAATAGTAGCGACAATTTGGTTGTCGGGATTTTGAAAAACAAGACCGACTCGCCTGTGAATTTCGGTCTCGCTATTTTCGTCGGAGGTTGAAAGACCGTCAACCGAAACAGTGCCCTTGCTCGGTTTGAGCAAACCTGTCATAAGTTTGGCAAGAGTTGATTTTCCGCTGCCGTTGTGACCGAGTATTACGGTAAACGAACCGCGTTCAACAGAGAGCGAAAGATTATCAAGCACGCCCGATAAAAGGTCACTGTCGGTATATTCAAATGTAACATTCGAAACTTCAATAATATTATCCATTAATATCCTTAACCCAAAAAGTTGTATTTCCGCACGGAAGAACAATATTGCGATTTGCGACCGGAAGACCGATTTCGTCTGTCATAATATCACCCGTGCGTTCTTTAATAACATATTTTTTTACCATATAATTCAGTATCGTCGGTGAAAGACCGCCGGTGTATGAATTGAGCAAAAAGAACTCGGCATCGTCACTTAAAATCTGTCCGACGGCAGACAAAAGCGAAGATAAGTTCTGTTCAAGTTTCCAAACCTCGCCGTTCGGACCTCTGCCGTATGACGGCGGGTCCATAATAATTCCGTCGTATTTATTGCCACGACGAATTTCACGCTGAACGAATTTCAAACAATCATCAACAAGCCAACGAACCGGTCTGTCGGCAAGGGAACTTGCCTGTGCGTTTTCCTTTGCCCAACCGACCATACCCTTCGAAGCGTCAACGTGGGTAACCGACGCGCCCGCCGCCAATGCCGAAACTGTTGCACCGCCGGTATAAGCAAACAGGTTTAAAACCTTAAGTTGCCGACCCGAACGGCGAATAACATCGGCACACAAGTCCCAGTTTATCGCCTGTTCGGGGAAAAGACCCGTGTGTTTGAAACCCATAGGTTTAAGATTAAAGGTCAAATCCTTATACTTTATCGACCAAACATCGGGAACACGTCTTTTCTGCTCCCAATATCCGCCGCCACTGTTCGAGCGATGATAAACGGCGTGTGCGCTTTTCCAACGCGGGTCGTTTTTCTCGCCGTCCCAAATAATCTGCGGGTCTGGGCGTATCAAAATTATATCGCCCCAACGCTCAAGACGTTCGCCGCATTGAGCATCAATAAGTTCATAATCCGAAAAATTTTCACAAAATCTCATATTACATCCCAATTATATCAAAGTTTGCTGTTGTGCCGGCGGTTCGATGTTAAGATGACTGTATGCCGCAGATGTCACACAACGTCCTCTCGCAGTGCGTGTCAAGAAACCAATCTGCATTAAATACGGCTCGTAAACATCTTCAACCGTTATCGCCTCTTCGCCCAAAGCAGCGGCAAGGGTATCAAGTCCGACAGGACCACCGGCATAATTTTTTATAATCGTTGTCAGCATTCGACGATCAAAATCGTCAAGACCGAGTTCGTCGATTTCAAAACGCTCAAGTGCAGTTCTGGCAACCTCTTCGGTTATAACGCCGTCATAACGTACCTGTGCAATATCACGCACACGTTTGAGTAGGCGGTTTGCGATACGCGGTGTACCGCGAGAACGCGAAGCAATTTCCAACGCGCCGTCATTTTCAATTTCTATTCCCAAAATTCCCGCAGAACGAGTGACAATTTCCGCAAGTTGTTCAACATTGTAAAGTTCGAGTCGCAACAGTACACCGAAACGGTCGCGAAGCGGTGCGGTCAACTGTCCCGAACGTGTAGTAGCACCGATAAGAGTGAAAGGCTTTACATCAAGTCGAACCGAACGCGCGGCAGCACCCTTGCCGAAAACAAAGTCAATCGCGTTGTCTTCCATTGCAGGATAAAGCACCTCTTCAACGGTACTCGGCAGACGGTGAATTTCATCGATAAAGAGAACGTCCCCCTCTTCAAGTCCGGTGAGCAAGGCAACCAAATCACCCGGTATTTTAATGGCAGGGCCTGAGGTTATACGAATGTTGACGCCCATTTCCCTCGCAATAATTCCCGCAAGTGTGGTTTTTCCGAGTCCCGGAGGGCCGTACAGCAAAACGTGGTCAATAGGTTCATGTCGGGCACGAGCTGCCTCGATACAAATGCTCAGATTTTCTTTAACCTTGTCCTGTCCGATATATTCACCGAGCGCACGCGGTCTTAATGAGAATTCCGACTCGTCCTCATTATTGACATACTGCGGCGCAACGATTCTGTTTTCAAAATCAAAATCTTCCATTATCTCACCTACTTAGCAAGAATTTTAAGCGCTTCCTTAATAAGCGTTTCCGTACTGTCCGACGGATTGAAACGACCGACCGCAAGAGATGCCTCGCTTCTCGAAAATCCGAGAGATATCAAAGCGTCGATAGCATCACGGGAGTTGATGTTTTCGTTTGCGGCAACCACACCTTCGAGTTGTGACGAGCCACTCGCAACATCAACTTTATCTTTAAGTTCAAGTATTATTCTGTTTGCAAGTTTTGCGCCTACACCGTTCGCCTTGGAAAGCGATTTGCTGTCCGCCCCCGCAATAAAGAGCGACACCTGCTCGGGTGTGAATTCAGAGAGTATCGCAATGCCGATTTTGTTTCCTACACCGTTTACCGAGGTTATGAGTTTGAACGTTGCGAGTTCCGCTTCGCTCGCAAAACCGAAAAGGTCAAGCGCGTCCTCGCGCACGGCAAGATATGTGTAAAGAAACACTTCACTTCCTGCCTTCGGAAGTGAGGCAATAGTTTTAAGGCTTGTGATACAACGCATACCTACACCGCCGCATTCGACAACGACCGACTGCGTATCCGAATATATCAGTTTTCCTCTCAGCGATGCAATCATATATTTGTTCTCCCTTTCAACTTCGGTTCGAATTTCTGTGCAAACGGGTTATTGTTAGCGTGACAAATGGCAAGTGCGAGAGCGTCCGCCGTATCGTCGGGTTTCGGCACCGACGAAAGACCCAGCATTCGACGTGTCATTTCCATAACCTGTGCTTTTTGCGCCCTACCGTAGCCTGTCACTGCCTGTTTTACCTGAAGCGGTGTATATTCCGCCGCGGGAACGCCGTGTTTTTGAATGGCGAGCATTATAACACCTCTCGCCTGTGCAACGTCGATAGCGGTTGTGGTATTGGTATTAAAAAACAGTTTTTCGATAGCGACGGCATCAACGGGATATTTTTGAAGGATTGAAGAAATGCCGTCATATATCATCTCAAGTCGCCGATAAAAATCGGTTCTTGCGGGAGTTGTGACCGCGCCGTATTCCACAGGCGTGAATTTATAGTTTTCATACCGCACAACACCATATCCGATAATGGCATATCCCGGGTCTATTCCCAATATCAGCAAATTACCGCCCCTTAAAACAAAATAAAAACAAAACAATAAATATTCAATTTAGTATATCACAAAAGTTGTTTTGTAGCAACTGTTTTACATATAAAAAGCCAAATTTTTCAAAAATAATATTTTTTCGAGAAAACGCGAGAAAAAACGAGTAAAAAAGAGCATTAACGAGTTTTTAAGACCGCTTTGCGAAAAAATCCAAAAATTTTTTGGAAATTTGCAAAAATCTCTTGACTTCTGATGAAAATTGCCCTATATTTATACCTATCGGTTTAACGCATCTGTGTTGAGAGCGGTTTCAACGACACAGCGATAGTCCTTTATGCGGCTATGAAACTCTTTGCGGGGTTGTGTGCAGAGAAACTGCGGGTATCGCGCAGGGCTATTTTTAGCTTTCGCGGCACTTTGTGTCCGCAAAGGGGGATGCTTAAATGTCAAAAGAAAATATTGTCGATTTAAAAAACATCTTTGTGTCATTTGATGACGAGCCTGTACTTAAAGGGTTAAATCTCTATATCAGGGATAAAGAATTTGTAACCCTTTTAGGCCCGTCGGGTTGCGGCAAGACAACTACACTACGTATTATAGCGGGTTTTGTTGAGCCGGATGACGGGGATGTTTTTTTTGAGGGCAAAAAAATCAACGGTGTACCTGCCTACAAGCGTCAGGTAAATACGATTTTTCAGCGTTATGCTCTTTTTCCGCATCTTAACGTTTACGAAAACGTTGCTTTCGGATTAAGGCTTAAAAAATTGCCCGAAAAGGAAATCAAGGAAAAGGTTAAAGAAATGTTGACTCTCGTTAACCTTTCCGGCTTTGAGAGAAAAAATATAAACCTGCTTTCCGGCGGTCAGCAACAACGTGTTGCCATCGCACGTGCGCTCGTCAATAAACCGAAGGTTCTCCTGCTTGACGAACCTTTGGCGGCGCTCGATTTAAAACTCCGCAAGGAAATGCAGACCGAACTAAAAAAAATCCAGCAAAACCTCGGTATTACGTTCATATACGTAACGCACGACCAGGAGGAAGCGCTTACCATGTCCGATACCGTTGTTGTAATGAACAACGGTGAAATTCAGCAAATCGGAACTCCCGAGGATATCTATAATGAGCCAAAAAACGCCTTTGTTGCCGATTTCATCGGCGAGTCCAATATAATCGGCGGAATAATGCCGCACGACGAACTGGTTCATTTTTGCGGCGTTGATTTTCCCTGCGTTGACAAGGGTTTCACCGAAAACGAACCTGTCGACGTTGTTATCCGTCCCGAAGACGTCAAGGTTTCCGACAATGGTGACGGACAGGTTTTCGGCATGGTTGAATCGGTTATATTCAAGGGCGTTCATTACGAAATTTTAGTTGACATCGGCGACTGCAAGTGGCTTATCCACACAACAAAACTCGAACAAGTCGGAAAGCGTGTCGGACTCAGTGTTGACCCGTTTGACATTCACATAATGCACAAGTCGGACGTTCCGCTCTATTCAGACGAGACACCGCTCTCGGAGGAAGAAATATGAACGGAAAAAAGTTGACTGCCTCACCCTACCTTATTTGGGTTGCTATTTTCACCTTTGTTCCGCTCGGAATGGTAATTTATTTTTCCTTTACTTCAGATGCGGGCGGTTTTACCATACAAAATTTTTCTGAAGCATCGAAATATATCCCTTCACTTGTTCAGTCGGTTTGGCTCGGAATGATTGCCACCGCTTTTTGCTTGCTTATAGGTTACCCTGTTGCGTATATTATCGCAAAAACTTCCGCAAATGTGCAGAAAACAATGCTCTTACTTGTTATGATGCCGATGTGGATGAACTTTCTGCTCCGTACCTATGCTTGGATGACGTTGCTTGAGGACACGGGAATTATAAATAACTTTTTAAGTTTTATCGGACTTCCCCGCGTTCGGCTTATAAACACAAACGGTGCTATTGTTCTCGGAATGGTTTATAACTTCTTGCCCTTTATGATAATGCCGATATATTCCGTCCTGACAAAAATGGACAAGCGGCTTATCGAAGCGGCACAGGATCTCGGTTCAAACGCCGTTACCGTTTTCAAAAAAATTATTATGCCGCTCAGTGTTCCGGGAATACTTTCAGGCATAAATATGGTTTTTGTTCCCGCGGTCAGCACGTTCGTAATATCAAAAATGCTCGGCGGCGGCGAGATGCTTATAGGCGATATTATAGAAAGCCAGTTCTTCGGTTCTACCTACAATCCCTATCTCGGGGCGGCACTTTCGCTCATTCTTATGGTGCTTGTGCTTATTTGTATGGCTGTTATGAACCTTTTCGGCGGCGATGAGGAGGAACAGGTTATAATATGAAAACGTTATCTAAGATATATATGGCTGTGATTTTCGTATTTCTGTATGCTCCCATAATCGTAATGACGGTTTTCTCTTTCAACAATTCGAAAAGCCGCTCGGTTTGGAACGGCTTTACGCTTGATTGGTATAAGAAACTTTTGTCCGACGAAAGTATAATAGACGCACTGAAAACCACGCTTATTGTCGCTGTCGTTGCAGCGGCTGTTTCGACCGTTATCGGCACGCTTGCCGCTATCGGAATTTCGGCGATGAAGAAAAAGGCGCGTAACGCCCTTATGTTCGTCACCAACATTCCAATGGTCAATCCGGAAATTGTTACCGGCGTTTCGCTTATGCTCCTTTTCGTTTCGGTTTTCGGCGCACTTGCAAAAATCGGAATAAAGTTGGAGTTCGGAATTTTAACGCTCATTTTGGCTCACATATCTTTTAATATACCATATATCATTCTGTCGGTTATGCCGAAAATCCGCCAAATGAACAAACATTCCTATGAGGCGGCTCTCGATTTGGGTTGCAATCCGCTAAAGGCATTTTT
This sequence comes from uncultured Eubacteriales bacterium, assembly GCA_964566175.1. Classification (GTDB taxonomy): domain Bacteria; phylum Bacillota; class Clostridia; order Oscillospirales; family Acutalibacteraceae; genus SIG589. Next base: position 13,222 of record CAZMHU010000002.1, on the reverse strand, counting down.
CAAGGTGATTTTACCCGAAATTATGCCCGGAATTATGACCGGTGCGCTTATGGCGTTTACCCTCTCGCTCGATGATTTCGTTATAAGTTATTGCACATCGGGCACATCGGCACAGACCCTTTCGGTGCTTATTTATTCGATGACGAGAAAAAATGTCAGTCCGAAAATCAATGCGCTGTCCGCCCTTATGTTCCTCACCGTATTTATACTGATGCTTATCGTCAACATCCGGCAAATGCGTGACGAAGGAAAGGACGGTGCAAAGCAATGAAAAAAATAATATCGCTTTTTTTGTGCTTTGTCACCCTATCGCTGACTTTCTCCTTTTCTTCGGCTTTTTCCGCCAGTGCAGCAAGCGAGGACGACGGTTCTATCGTTGTATACAACTGGGGTGAATATATCCCTCTCGGCGATGACGGCGGACTTGATGTGCTTACCGACTTTACCGAAAAAACCGGAATAAAGGTCACGTATATGACTTTTGCCAGCAATGAAGAAATGTATACAAAAATCAAAAGCGGTTCTGCGAGTTATGATATTATAATTCCGTCGGATTATATGATTTCCAAAATGATAAAGGAAGATTTGCTTTTACCGCTTGATTTTTCTCACATTCCGAATTACGAATATATAGACAAATCGCTTTTGGAAAAGTTTGATTACGACCCTGAAAATAAATTTTCAGTACCATATACTTGGGGCAGTGTCGGACTTCTTTACAATACCGATGTTGTAAAGGAAAAAATCGACAGTTGGCAAAGCCTTTGGGATGAAAAATACAACAATAAAATCTTGATGTTCGATAATTCTCGCGACGCTTTTGCCATTGCACAAAAACTTTTGGGTTACTCATTCAACTCCCTCAACGAGTACGAATGGCGCGACACCGCAGAACTGCTTAAAAAGCAAAAAAGCGTTGTCCGCAGTTATGTTATGGACCAGATTTTCGCTATGATGATAAGCGGCGAGGCTGCTGTTGCTCCCTATTATGTCGGTGATGCACTCACGATAATGAAAGAGAACGAAAACGTTGATTTTGTTATTCCAAAAGAGGGCACAAACCTTTTCGTTGACGCTATGTGCATTCCGAAAAACTGCAAAAACAAGGCTGGTGCGGAAGCCTTTATAAACTATATGTGTTCATACGAACCCGCCTGTGCCGTTGCCGAATATATTGCTTATTCATCGCCACATACCGAGGCTGCGAAATGGCACAAGGAATATCTGCTTAACGAGTACGGCGAGCGTGCGGTTGACGTCACCTACCCCGAAAATTTCGACGGCTATGAGGTGTTTACCGATTTAAGTCCCGAAATCAATCGACTCCAAACCGATTTGTGGCTTGAGGTACGTGCAAATTCGCACTACACCACATCGGTTATATGTGTCTTTGCTGTTATGGCAGTTTTAATCGGCGCCACCATCGTTTCAAAAATACGAAAGCGCAGAAAAGACAAATTTATTTATTCATAAATTTTAAGAGCCTTTGCTATAAAAGCAAAGGCTCTTCTCTTTCTTTACCCAATTTTAAGACGAAGTCTTAATTTATCAGCAATCATTGCGATAAACTCGCTGTTTGTCGGTTTTCCTCTGCCGTTGTGGATAGTATAACCGAAATAAGAATTGAGAACATCAATATCTCCCCTATCCCACGCAACCTCAATAGCATGGCGTATCGCACGTTCAACACGTGACGAAGTTGTTTGATTTTTCTTTGCAACGGTGGGATAAAGTTGTTTTGTAACGGAATTTATCATTTCAGTATCTTTAACCGAAAGCATTATCGCTTCGCGCAGATACTGATAACCTTTGATATGCGCCGGCACGCCGATTTGATGTATAATTTCAGTCACCATAAGTTCGAGGTCGCTGTCGCAAACAACAGTATCTTTTACAACAGGTACAGCGCTGTTTCTCCAACCCGAAAGTTGAATTATTCGCTCGGCTAGCATATTTGTATCAAACGGTTTTATAAAATAATATGCTGCACCGGCGGCAATGGTTTCCTTTTCGAGCATCGGATTGTCGTAACCCGAAATAGCCATTACCATAGGTCTTTGCTTTGCATCAATGCTCTTCAAATCCGCAAGAACACCTAAAATGTCAATATTCGGCATAAAGACATCGGCTATTACAACATCGGGTTTGTCCTTATGTATGCAGTCTATAAGGCGCTTACCGTCTTTGGCACAGAGTATAACACCCATTCCGTAACTTTTGAGCGCATTAGCACAATTCTGTCCGAATTCGGTTGAATCATCTGCAATCACAATTTTAATTTTCTTTTCCATCATTTTTCCTCCTCAATGTTTTGGTATATTTTATCACAGTTGGTAAATTTTTACAAGAGGAAAAATGGCAAATTTTGTAAAACACAAAAAATAATTATTTTTATTTTGAAATATTAAGCGGTTTTCTTCAAAAAAAGACGTTTTTCGCAATTTTGCGTCAAGCGGAAAAAACTTATTAGTTGACAAAAACAATACCTCGTGATATGATGTATTACACGATAGGAGGTATAGTATGGATATTCAGTTAAAGCGCGGGTTGCTTGATGTGTGCGTTTTAGCCGCTATTAAAAACGAAGACTCATATGGGTATAAGATTATTAAGGATATGAAACCCTATATTGAACTATCAGAATCCACCCTTTACACAATCTTAAAACGCCTTGAGTGCGCAAATATGTTGACAGTCCGCACCGCCGAACACGGCGGCAGATTGAGAAAATATTATCATATCACCGATATCGGTATAAATCGCATTGAAAGTTTTCGTGAAGAATGGAAAGAAATTATGTCAATATACCGTTTTGTAACCAAGGAGGATGAAGAGAATGAAAAAAGATGAATTTCTTGAAAATCTGCGGCGCGGACTCAGCGGCTTGCCGAACTCGGATGTCGGCGAACGGCTTAATTTTTACAGCGAGATAATTGATGACCGAATGGAAGAAGGCCTATCGGAAGAAGAAGCAGTTGCCGAAATAGGTTCGGTATACAGCGTAGTAACACAGATTTTATCCGAAACACCGTTTAGCACATTGGTAAAAGAAAAAGTTAAGCCCGAGCGCAAACACTCGACAGTCGCTTTAATATTGCTGATACTCGGCTCGCCTGTTTGGTTTTCACTTCTTATTGCCCTTTTCGCTATTGTTATCACACTCTATGTGGCGGTTTGGTCGGTAATTATCACTTTGTTTGCGGTTATGGGCACATTCGCTGTCACAACGCTTGCAATAACAATATTCGGCATATTCGCCGGCGGACTGGGCACAGCCGCTCATCTTGCAATGCTCGGCACTTCACTCTGTTTGGCGGGACTGACAATATTTATGTTCTACATTAGCAAAGCCGCCGCTAAAGGTATTATATTTCTCAGCAAAAAAATTGCCTTATGCGTTAAATATCTTTTTATGAGATAGGAGAAAAACAAAATGAGAAAAATTTCGAAAATAATGCTTTTTACTGCAACACTTTTGGTTTTGTTCGGAGTTGCACTCTTGGCTTGCGCCGGATATATCAGCGGTTGGGATTATACAAAGTTCGAAACGGTGAAATACACTGAAAACACCCATACCGTTACCGAAACATTCGATAAAATATGCATTGATAGCGACATTGCGGATATAGAATTTCTGCCCGCAGAGGCGGGTGTTTGCAAGGTTGAATGCTTTGAAGATACAAAAGGCGTGCACTCGGTCTTCACCGAAAACGGCACACTTATTATTAAACTCGAAAACACCCGCCGTTTTTATGATTTTATTAATATTACATTCTCAACACCGCATATAACTGTATATCTTCCGAACGAAGAATACAATTCGCTTTGTATCGAAACCGACACGGGCGATATCACACTACCGAAAAACTTTACATTTCAAACTGTCGAAATCGAGAGCGACACCGCGGACATAATATGCGAAGCGTATATTATGTCAAGCGCCGATATTGAAACCGATACGGGAGAGATAACTTTATCAAACATGTCATCGGACGGTGTTGATTTTACCGTCGCGTCGGGGAACATAAAAATCAAAACCGATACAGGCGATATAAACCTTTTTGATATTACTTGCTCCAATCTATCAGTTGAAAGTGACACAGGCGACGTCGTATTGAAAAACGTTCGCACAAGCGGTAAAATCACCGCAAAAAATGATACCGGAGACATTCGGTTTGATAAAAGCGATGCCGCAGAAGTGTACGCTGAAACAAGCACCGGCGATGTGCTCGGAACACTGCTTTCCGAAAAAATATTCTTCGCCGAAAGTGACACTGGCGATATTTCCGTTCCAAAAACAATAAACGGCGGCAAATGCGAAATTACAACCGTAACAGGCGATATTAAAATCACATTAAAATAGTAAAAAGCCTTTGAAACACAAGTGTTTCAAAGGCTTTTCTTAATTTTTCAGTTCGGCAATAGTCACGCCGTCCTCGCCCTCACCGAACACGCCCAAACGGTATGCTCGAATATTTTTGTGCCGTTTTAAATGTTCACCCACCGCACGTCTGAGCACACCTGTGCCCTTGCCGTGTATAATCGTTATACTCGGAACACCCGACAAAACGGCGTTGTCAATATATTTATCAAGTTCCATAATTGCCTCATCACTCGCCATTCCGCGCAAATCAACCTCGGTTGCAGCTGTGCGCTCTGCACGTGATGTGACTCCCTTCACAGAACGTTCGGGTTTCTTCTTAGGCGGTTTTGACTCAGATAAGCGCAAATTCGAAATATCTACACGGGTTTTTATAATACCCGCCTGTACGGTTGCCGTTCCCGCTTTTTCGTCAACACTCAAAACAACAGCTGCTTTGTTAATATCGAAAATCACTACCGAGTCTCCCGCTTTGAGCGGACGCGGCAAAACATAATTATCTAACGACCTGTTCATAACAGGGTCGGCAGTATCGAGCATACGGTCAAGACCTTTTTTTACACTGCTCTTTGCACGAGAGAGTTGCGTTGCCGCATTTTCGGCATTAAAAGACTTTTTAAGTTGCTCCAATTCGGACAGCATAGCGTTTGACTGCCTACGTGCGTTATCAACAATACGCAAAGCCTCTGCTTTGGCATTTTCCGCATTTTTCTGTTTCTCACGTTCGAGTTCTTCCAAACGTGCTTTTACGCTGTTTTTAGCCGCGCTGAGTTCACTTCGCAGACGGTTTGCCTCACTGCGTTCGCGTTCGGCATCAAGACGTGCTTTCTCTAAAGCCTCGATAACGCTTTCAAGGCGCAAATCATCACTGTTAATAAGACCCTTTGCGTTTTCGACAATATCACCGTCAAGTCCGAGTCTTTGAGATATCGCAAAAGCGTTTGAGCGACCGGGTACGCCGACTAGCAAACGGTATGTCGGTCGCAGAGACTCAACGTCGAACTCACAGCAAGCGTTTTCAACACCATCGGTATCGAGAGCATAACTTTTAAGTTCGGGATAGTGTGTTGTAGCGGCAATTCTGCAACCGTAACTTCTAAACCGCATAAGAATAGCATTGGCAAGAGCCGCACCCTCAACAGGGTCTGTGCCCGAACCTAATTCGTCTATCAGTACAAGTGAATTATCGTCGGCAACATTCAGAATATTTATAATATTCGCCATATGAGCCGAAAAGGTCGAAAGCGACTGTTCAATGCTCTGCTCATCGCCGATATCCGCCAAAACTTTATCAAAAATATATACCGTGCTGTTGTCATCGACAGGTATCATAAGACCGCACATCGTCATCAAGGTCAATAGTCCTATTGTTTTAAGTGTTACGGTTTTACCGCCGGTGTTCGGTCCTGTGATTATAAGAGTATCATACTCATTGCCGAGACCCACCGTGACAGGGACAACATCGCTTTGCTTTATAAGTGGATGACGTGCGTTTTTCAAGTATATTCGGCGAGAGTCGTTAATTTCTGGAATTGACGCCCTCATACGGTATCCGAGTTTCGCCTTGGCAAAAATCAAATTGATTTTAACAAGTGCATCGTATGAATGTATTACGGTATCGGCAAAATCCGCCGCAATGGAAGAAAGTTCCGAAAGAATACGATCAATCTCGGTTTTCTCCTTTGCCTGCAAAACCTTTATTTCGTTGTTTATCTCAACAACAGCCATCGGCTCGATAAAAAGTGTTGCACCCGATGCCGAGGTGTCGTGAACAAGACCCGCAACCTCGCCTTTATATTCCGATTTTACCGGCACAACATATCTGCCGTCACGCTGTGTGACAATGTTTTCCTGTAAAAATTTTGCATTTTGACTGCGCACAAGTTTATCAAGGCGCGAGTGTATATTGGAAACCGAAGAAGATATTTTTCTGCGAATATCATAAAGCACCGGAGATGCGTTATCGTGCAGTTCTTCCTCGTTTTTTATACAAAAGAAAATCTTTTCTTCAAAAAATTTATTCGGCACCAAAGCATCGAAATATATATCAAGTGCCGTTTCATTTCCGCCGTCGGACGCCTGACGCCACTCTTTTACGGTGCGAATTATTCGCAGTGTTTCGGCGATTGACAGCAGTTCCGCCGGAGAGAGTATTCCCCCCGCTTTTGCACGTGTCAATGTTGACGAAATATTCGGTGCGTTTCCGAACGACGGAGCGCCGAACCGCGCAATAAAACCATATGCGTCGCCCGTTTCACGCAACAGACGCTCAACAGTGAATTTATCATAACTCGGTTTCAGCGAAAGTGCGGCATCAACAGCATCGGACATACCTGTTTCGGCAGCCAAAAGCGCTAAAACTTTATTAAGTTCAAGCACTCGTGTGCTTCTTTCAAAATCATACATTATGTAAACCTCTTACAAACTTTTTAAAAACTGAAGTGCCGAAAAACGGTGTTCGACCTGTGCGAGCAAAAACCTCTCGGTAATATCGCAAAGTTTTTGCATTGACGCGGGCGGCAGTGTGAAATTGTAAAGCGACTGAAAATCCGAAAATACAATATGCCTCAGCGCATCCAAAATGCCCCCGACCATCGGAATAACGCCGCTTTGCGGCTTGCACTCGGAGCAATAAAGTGCGCCGTTCTGCGCATCGAAATACATTACATTATCAGTGAATTTCGCACATTCACGGCAGGCAACCAAATCGGGCGTGTAGCCGGATATAGACAGCATTCGAAGTTCGGTAACCGCTTTTAAAAGCAGTGCATCCCGCTTGCCGCCGAAAAGAAAAGAAAGCGAATTAAGCACAAGGCGCAAATAGTCTCTTGCGTTATCGTCTACCGGTGCAAGGACATAGGCAAGTTCGCAAAAATGCTGTGCCAACGTCAGCCGTTCGATATCACCGTGCAAATCGAAAAAAACTTTTTCGGGAGTCGCTTCGGTAATAACAAATGTGTCTTTGCGTTTTTGCAATGTCAAATGCGAATATGACAAGAGTGCGGTTGCGGCAGCGTTTTTGTTTTTGTGACTGCGCGCGCCGTGCACAAAAGCACGCAAAACACCGTAATCGGCAGTCAAAACCGAAACCGAACGGTCATACTCGCCGACATTATTCACCATTATTATCAAGCCGTCGGTTGACAGGTTCAATACCCTCTCCCCGTTCCTTTAACATAAATTTTTTATACTCCAAATAATCGGAAACGAGACCCTTTTCGATAAATTTTTTCCAAATATTCGTTTCGTTCACAGCATATCACCACAGTAATAATCTGTGAAAATAAAAAGAGAATATTACAGGTAAAATCAGTCAAGCCCGAAACCGTGAATAGCGCCCTGCATAGTACGCCAATTTTCTTTAACCTTTACCCAAAGTTTGAGTGAAACACGCGTACCGTAATATTTTTCAATATCCCTGCGGGCAAGTGTTCCGACCTTTTTGAGAACGGCACCGTTTTTTCCGATTATAATTCCCTTGTGGCTTTCGCGCTCACAGTATATAACAGCACTGACATTCAAAATCGGTTCTCCGTCACGACTGTCGGTTTCGAAAAACTGCTCAAGGTCAATGGCGATACCGTGCGGAACTTCGTTATCGAGAGTACGCAAGAGTTTTTCTCTTATCATCTCGGCAATCATCGTGCGCTCACTTTGGTCAGTTACCGTATCATCATCAAAATAATGCACGGACGGTTTGCAAAAGCCGAAAAGTTCGTCGGTCAGGAGATTTACGCCGTCACCGCTCTTTGCCGAAAACGGAACAACAGCGACAAAATCGAGATGCTTTGAATATGCCGAAATAACGGCAAGCAGTTCGCTCTTGTCCTTTAAAAGGTCAATCTTATTAACAGCGAGAACAACCGGAATACTGCGTTTTTTCAACTCTTCCATAAGTTTCAGTTCTGCGGGCGGAAGATTGTCGGGGTCAAACTTAAATCGCGTTACCGCTTCAATCATCAAAACGGCTGCGTCAACATCGGCAAGACCGAAACCGACCGCCTTCATCATATTCTCTCCCAAAGCATTTCTCGGCTTGTGGAAACCGGGGGTATCAATAAAAACAAGTTGTGACTCATCACGCGTTAAAACGCCCAAAATCTTTGTTCTCGTTGTCTGCGGCTTGTCCGAAACAATAGCAACCTTTTCTCCCACGGCACGATTGACAAAGGACGACTTTCCGACGTTTGCTCTGCCTACAACGGCAATAAATGCGGCTTTACTCATAAACTATCTCCTCAGTCCCAAAACTCCCATAACGGCCTCTTCTTTTTCACGCATCGTCGCCTGCTCGAGTCCGCCGTTTACGTGGTCATAACCGAGCAAATGCAAAACCGAATGAACGGTGAGATATGCAACCTCGCGCTCAAAAGTATGACCGTATTCCTCAGCCTGCGCGGCAGCGTGTTCGAGCGATATCACAACATCGCCGAGCATCTTAGCACCGGTTTCGGGATTAACATCATATTCGCCGTTTTCGCCGAGCGGAAAGGACAAAACATCGGTCGAATTGTCAACATTTCGAAATTCTGCATTCAGTGTGTGAATGTTTTCATCATCTGTGAATGTGATATTGATTTCCGCCGAATCTTCAAACTTTTCAAGTGCAAGAGTCGCGTTACAAGCACGGCGGAGCAGCATTCTCATTCCCACCGGAACTTTAATCTTTTTTTGCGAATTTGTTATAACTATTTTTGTTTTCACTTTTTCTTTCCTCAAATCTTTCATATGCTTTTATAATTTCCTGTACCAAACGATGTCGGACAACATCACGTCCAGAAAATTTAACGATAGAAATATCGTCAATTCCCTTTAAAATTCCGACAACCTCGCGCAGACCCGATTTTTTGCCGTCGGGCAGGTCGATTTGCGTAATGTCACCGGTTACTACTGCTTTTGAATTATATCCGAGTCGGGTTAAGAACATCTTCATCTGCTCGCTTGTGGTGTTCTGTGCCTCATCAAGTATTATAAAACTGTCGTCAAGCGTTCTTCCGCGCATATATGCAAGCGGTGCAACCTCAATATCACCGCGCTCCTGACAGCGCTGAAAACTTTCCGCACCGAGCATATCGAAAAGGGCATCATAAAGCGGCCGCAGATACGGGTCGACCTTTTGTTGCAAATCGCCCGGAAGAAATCCGAGTTTTTCGCCCGCTTCAACTGCGGGACGTGTTAAAATAATTCGGTTGATCTGTTTTGCACGAAAGGCATTTACCGCCATTGCCACGGCAAGATACGTTTTTCCCGTTCCGGCAGGGCCTACACCAATAGTAATGGTATTGTTCTTTATAGCCTCGACATACTGCTTTTGACCGAGCGTTTTCGGCTTTACCGGTCTTCCCTTTGATGTAACACAGATACAGTCGGAATCGGTCAGCGTTTCTATTTTATCGTCCTCGCCCTCACCGACAAGCGCAAAAACATACGACAAACTTTGGTCGGTTATCGTCTCCCCCTTGTTTATAAGTGTCAGCAATCCCTCAACCGCTCTTGAGGCGAGTACAACATTTTCGGGTTCACCTTTTATCTTGATTTGGTTGGAATGCGATGTCACCGAAACGTCGTATTTTGTCATCAATTTTTTAATGTTCTCATCAAAGTTGCCGAACAGACCGGAAATCTGTTCCAATCTTTCAATATCAATATTTTTCTCCAAAAACAAAACTCCCCAGAGTAAAATTATTTGATTTATTCTTTTATGTTATTATAGCATAAATTTTTACCGATTTGTAGAGTTAATTAGCAAAATTTTCTCTTTTGTAATATTTTCGAGCACAATTACGTCACATTTAAGCGTAACCCCATCAAAATTTTCCTCTATTTTCTTTACTATACCGACAAGTTTCGCTCCCGCAAGCCTTTTTTCAATATTCCGCTCGGCAACCGAAAGAGCCTGCTCATACGTTAAAAGCACCGTTTTTTCGCATATCGGACTGAAAGTATACTCATAAATACCGCAGGGCAGATAACAACCGTTTGCGGAAAATCTCGAAAGTTTTCCCTGTCTTAGATATTCACCCTGTAAATCACCCAAATACAGTGGCAGACAAAGTCCGAAAAGGTTTATCGCTCGACGGATTCGGCTTTTGCCGCATATATATTTAACTTTTTGCTCATAAGGCACGGAAACTATATAAGTTTCGTTCACCTCGGCGATAATATCTCCGTCTGCACGAACTAGATGTGTCGTTCCGTTTGAAAGTTCGACAATACCCGAAACGAGCAAATCGCCCTTTCTGACAATATCGTCTGCCGAAACAATCGTTGTACCCTGTCTGACTTCGATTTTCTTAACAATACCGTCGTAATCCGAAACGAGATTGGACGGATAGTTGTTATCATTTTTTTCGGTGTCCTCAGTCTCGGTTATATCGACGGTGAGTACACACCCCTCAACGTTGAGTGCCGCCCACGCTATACCGTCAATTTTTGTCTGCAAAAGCAGTCGCTTATTAAGCGCGTCCAAATGCGAAACCGGCATTCCCTCATATATACCTATTTCCCCGCAAACGGAAAGTATATCCTCGCTTTTCAGTTTTTCATTCCCGAAAACTTTAATATTCCAAACAAAACCCGACAAGAACTGCAATATTGCAAAAAACAGCACCGCACCGACGGCAATACCGTAGCGATATCTATACCTGTTTATCACAAACGGCAGACCCGATTTTTTGCAAATGTGTATCCGAAGACCGCAAAAACGTATTAGTTTTCTGAGCCTTTTGAAATCCGATACCGAGATATATAGTGTCAGTTCGCCGTTTTTCTTGCGAATTCCCCAAACTGAAATTCCGTTATGCGCGCAGATGTTCAAAAAACGTTCGGTAAAATCGCCGCTCACTTTTATTTTAACCTTTCCGAATATTATTCTGTAAAGTTTTAAAACAAGCATAATTACCCCCTATATTCCGAATTCGATTTTTGTAATATTGCCGCATATGCACAGACCGTTTGCGTCGAGTGCCGAAATTTCAAGTCCCGTTCCCCAAAATTCGGTAACGCCCCTGCCGATGTTGAGTTTTATATAACAATCGCTGTATTCGAGAACTCCTTTTATTCCGTCAATTACCGCCTCTTTGTTAGAAAAAAGTTCAATATGTGTGCCGCTTAACGCCGCAAATCCGTTTTCAGTCAATTTTTTACCCATAACACAATCCCCTTTTCTAAAATATCATTATGAAAATAATATTATAATAATGACCTGCGTATAATTTTTTGAGGTGTTTTTAGTTGAAGGGATATACTTTTAAAATGTCGGTACTCGGAATAGTTGTTTGTTTTTTGATGGCGCTTGTTTTGCTTTCGCCGTCAGCATCGCTTTGCGGCACAATAAACGGTCTTATGCTTTGCGGAAATGTTATTATACCGTCGCTTTTTCCGTTTTGCGTGTTGGCACTCTTTTCTTTCAAAAGCGGCGTTGCCGATTTTCTGGCACTACTTATCTCTCCTTTTTCCAAAAAACTGTTTCACCTTTCGGGAAAACAGTTTTGCGTATTCTTAATGTCGTTTCTTGCGGGATATCCCGTCGGAATGAAACTGATTTGCGAACTTGCAAAAAGTGGTGAAATTGACAAAGAACAGGCAAAAAGAATGGCACTTTACTGTATAAATGCGGGGCCCGCTTTTATACTCGTCGCCGTCGGCGATGGTATGCTTGCCGATAAAATCTGCGGTATGATACTTTTAATCAGCAGTTTCACATCCACTCTAATATTGGCGCTGATAACCGAAATCCGTCACACGCCGAAAAGCATAGCAATACCCAACGAAAAAGCATATATAAGCGATGCGTTTGTCGAGGGGGTTGCCGAAGCATCAAAATCGATTTTCGGAATATGCGGTTGGATAATTCTCTTTTCGGCACTGCTCAATACGTTATCGGAAAGTTTTTTACCAAGCATCGTAACGGAATTTATAGGTTCTCTGAGTGAGGTGACAACGGCGGCGGTGTCAGCAAAAGGAAATATGCTCAAAATATCGGCAATAATCAGTTTCGGCGGACTTTCCGTACACTGTCAGGTCTATTCCGTCGGAAAGGAATACGCGCCGAAATATGCAAAATTTTTACTGTGCCGTCTCCTCCACGCCGCAATGTCAGCCGGTTTGACATATCTGCTTTTAAAGTTTTACGGAAAAAGCGTGGCGGTCATCTCAAACGGAACGGAGATAGTTCGTCAAAACGTATCCTTCACATATGCCTCCGCTACGGCACTTATGCTCCTTTGTGCTTTTTCGGTATTATCTCTTTCCTACTCAAAAAGACAAAGACGCCTGTCGGCGAGTGAATTATTTTAATAATATAACAGTTGAAAAGAAAAACAAAAAATGTTATATTATTTTTATCAGTTTGTATGTTTCGGAGGATATATGGGTAACAGGGTTTTTAACAAAGATATTCCGCATAAATGCAAATATTGCGTCCGTTCGCATTCTTTCGGCTCTGCCGACGAAGTTTTATGTTCAAAGCGCGGCGCAGTCATTAAAGACGACTGCTGCCGCAAATATAAATACGATGCCACAAAGCGCGTTCCCGAAAAAAGTTCGCTCGGTCGTGAATATTCAAAAGAAGATTTTGAACTTTAAATAAAAATAACTATTGACAAATCGAATAACTGTGTTATAATAAATCTTGCGTTCGTTCGCAGTATACGGTGGATGTAGCTTAGTTGGCCTAAAGCGCCAGTTTGTGGCACTGGAGATCGTGGGTTCGAATCCCATCTTCCACCCCAAAACAAATACCGCAGGTTGCACTCGCTGCCTGCGGCATTTCTAAATAGCGACACGTTGGGGTGTCGTCAAGCGGTAAGACACAGCACTTTGACTGCTGCATTCGTAGGT
>CAZMHU010000001.1:0-136151 GCA_964566175.1 uncultured Eubacteriales bacterium | reverse complement strand
CTTCATTGGCGCAGTTGAGCTGCCCCAAGAACCGAAAAAATCGGCATAGCCGGATCACTCCAAACTATGCCGATCTTTTCCCAAGGAATTAAATCCCTTAGTGAGACACCCTTTTGCGGTGCTTTTTTACTGCTTAAAATACGAAAATTTGTTAAAAGGATATACAGAGGGCGGCATTGATGAGAATTCAAGCCGTTTTTTTGTTTGCGGATGTAAAAATGCAAGTTTGTGTGAATAAAGCGCGATGTTGCATTTGTCTGCCGCGCCGCCGTATTTTTCGTCACCGACGAGCGGCATATTGCGTGAAGAAAACTGAACGCGTATTTGGTGTGTTCGTCCTGTTCTGAGACGGATTTTAACAAGCGTGAGGTCGCCCGCCGTTTCCAGCACCTCATAATCCAGCACAGCCTCTTTTGCACCCTTGCGCAGTGTTTTTACGACATAGGATTTGCAGTGCTGTCGGTCTTTGAATAAATAATCCGTGTATGTTCCAAAAGAACTTTCGGGGCAACCGTGCACAACGGCAAGGTATTCTTTTTCAAAACTGCGACTCTTTACCGCTTCGCTCAGGACTGCGGCGGCTTTTTTGTTTCTTGCATAGACCATAACTCCGCTTACCGGTCGGTCAAGCCTATGTACTGCCTCGATATAATATGAGCCGGTTTCGTTCTTTAAAACTTCAGGTAGGTTGCGTGCGTGCGAAGAGTCTGCCTGTGACAGTATTCCCGCCGGCTTTTCGCAAACAATAATATGCTTGTCAAAATAGAAAGTTTTTATCATAATTTAAGTTCCTTCTTTAAACGTTTTGAAAGGAGCAGTGCGCCAAAGACGGATAAAATATCTTTGAAAATAAAGGGAAGTGACGCGCTGAAAAATGCCGCCGCAAGATTTGTGCCCGAAACGACGGAGAATTGTATACAGCCTATAATGTGGCACAAGAGAAGTCCGCAAAGTGCGAATAAAAAGCGTTGCTTTTCGGTTTTGCCGCAACCACACAAAAATGCGAGTGCCACAAAGCCGATTAAAAAGCCGCCTGTTGGGGAGAGCAGTATCGAAAAGCCACCTCGCATAGAGGAAAACACAGGTAGTCCGATCGCGCCCATTGAGAGATAGAGCAGAGTCGCGAGTGTTCCTCTGCGTTTGCGGAGAAAAAATCCGGCAAGTGCTACCGTAAAAGTTTGGAGTGTCAGCGGTATTGCGAAAAACGGAAGATTGATAAAAGCGGATATTGCGATTATTACGGCGAAAAGCGCAGTGAGTGTAATATCGTGTGTTTTTTTCACAGTCGGATACTGACCTCCCCACTTGACAGTGCTTCGCGTTTGCCGTCCGCATATTCGGCGATAAGGTGAAAATCTTTGTCAATATCAACGGCTGTGGCGGGCGTCGAGGTGTCACCGCGCAGAACATTGATTTTTTTTCCTTTAATCGAAAGACGACAGCGATATTCTTCAAAAAATGAGCGTTCTTCGAGTTTTTCGTAATACGCAAAAAACTCGGTGATTATCTTTTCCGTAAAAACCTGTTTTTCCTCTTTACGGTATTCGTTGCAGAGAAAGCCCGCAATGTTTTCGATATCTTGCGGAAAGCCGCCGATCGGTGGACACAGATTAACTCCGATACCGAGCACCGCCCACGCGAGCATATCGGGTTTTGTGTCGAGTGCCGACTCCGTAAGTATTCCGCAAATTTTTTTGCCACCGAGTGTTATATCGTTGACCCATTTGATTCTTGTATTTACGCCGAAAAGCGTATCTGCCGCGCGGCTGACGGCAACAGCGGCGGCTGTGGTTATGAGCAAGGCGTTCTCCGGTTTTACGGACGGACGCAAAACTATGCTCATATAAAGCCCCGTGTCGTCGGGTGAGAAGAAGTTTCGACCGAAACGTCCGCGCCCCGCGGTTTGGCGATTGGCGATTATAACAGTGCCTTCCGGCTCGCCGAGTGCCGCAAGGCGCTTTGCTTCGGCGTTGGTGGAGTCAACGGTGTCAAGATTTACAATTTTCATTTCTATCACACCTAAAAAGCCGCCTTGTGGGCGGCTTTTCTTTTCTTATTGGTTTTGTATGTAATTTACGATGTCACCAACGGTTTTTATTCCCTCAATATTCTCGTCGGGAATTTCAACATCAAATTCATCTTCAAGCGACATTATAAGTTCAACAACATCAAGACTGTCGGCTCCGAGGTCATCACCGATATCGGTTTCCATAGTTATCGAATCCTCGTCAGCATCAAGTTGTTCAGCAAGAATTGCTTTTACCTTTTCAAATACCATAAAATCAACCTCCGTTTTAATAAAAGCGGTTCAAAGCGAACCTTACAATAGAATGATATGTTGAAATTGCGGCTTTGTCAACAGTTTTTTTAAAAAACAATAATTTAGTTAAAAGATTATTGCAATATCCGAAAAACTAAAGTATAATACTAAAAGATATGAATAGAATCGGAGCGAAGTATATGTCAAACGAGAAAATGGTAAAGGCTATCACCTCGATGGATGAGGATTTTGCAAAATGGTATACCGACGTTGTCCGCAAGGCGGATTTGATTGATTATTCGTCGGTTAAGGGTTGTATGATAATACGCCCATACGGATATGCTATTTGGGAAAACATTCAGAAGATAGTGGACGGTATGTTTAAGGAAACAGGACACGAGAATGTTTATATGCCTATGTTCATTCCGGAAAGTCTCCTTCAAAAGGAAAAAGACCACGTTGAAGGCTTTGCGCCTGAGGTTGCTTGGGTTACGCACGGCGGAAGCGAAGAACTTGAAGAGCGTTTGTGTGTGAGACCTACATCGGAAACACTCTTCTGTGACCACTTTAAAAATATTGTGCATTCCTACCGTGACCTGCCTAAACTTTATAATCAATGGTGCAGTGTTGTTCGTTGGGAAAAAACAACACGCCCGTTCTTGCGTTCGCGCGAGTTTTTGTGGCAGGAAGGTCATACTCTTCACGCCACCGCAGAGGAAGCAAAAGCCGAAACGGTACAGATGCTCAATATCTATGCCCGCTTTGCGGAAGAATATTTGGCAATACCCGTTGTAAAGGGCGAAAAGACCGAAAAAGAACGCTTTGCAGGAGCCGAGGCCACATATACAATCGAGGCACTAATGCATGACGGAAAGGCATTACAGAGCGGAACGTCGCACTATTTCGGCGACGGCTTTGCAAGAGCGTTCGAAATCGAATATACCGACAAGAACAATAACCCCGTGACACCGTTTGAAACTTCTTGGGGGATTTCCACACGTCTCATCGGCGCAATCATTATGACCCACGGTGATGACAACGGTCTTATTTTGCCGCCGGCCATTGCTCCGATACAGACAGTAGTTGTCCCGATTGCAGCACATAAGGAAGGCGTTGCCGAAAAAGCGGAGGAGATTTATAATCGTATTAAAAAGGTTGCGAGGACTAAGATTGACCTCACAGATAATTCTCCCGGTTGGAAATTTGCGGAATATGAAATGAAGGGTGTACCGCTCCGTGTTGAGATAGGCCCCAAGGATATTGAGAAAAATCAGTGCGTTATTGTCCGTCGCGATAACCGTCAGAAATATTTTGTTTCACTTGACTGCATTGAAGAAGAAATTCCGAAACTTTTGCAGGCGGTTCGTGACGATATGTATAAAGCGGCACTCGAACGCCGTGAGCGTATGACGTACGAGGCACACAGCCTTGACGAGATGACAAAACTTGCAGAGGAGAATCCCGGTTTCATAAAGGCTATGTGGTGCGGCTCACGTGAGTGTGAAGATGCACTCAAGGAAACGACGGGCGTAACTTCACGTTGTATGCCGTTTGAACAGGAGCATATCGGTGATACCTGCGTTTGCTGTGGCAAGCCTGCCGACAAAATGCTTTATTGGGGCAAGGCGTATTAAATCGGAGGTGTCATATGCAGACTATTGAGAACATAAGAGCGAAAAAAGGCTTTATATGTGATATGGATGGCGTTATCTATCACGGTAACGACCTGCTGCCCGGCGTTAAAGAATTTTTGAATTGGCTTCAAAAAAATGACAAAAAGTTTTTGTTTTTAACAAACAGCAGCGAGCGTTCGCCGCTTGAACTCAGCCAAAAACTTTCGCGTATGGGACTTGATGTTGACGAAAGCCATTTTTACACAAGCGGTTTGGCAACAGCACATTTTCTTAAAAATCAAAAACCGGGTTGCTCTGTTTACTGTATAGGTGAGGCGGGTCTTTATAACGCACTTTACAATGCCGGAATTGTTATGAACGATGTCAATCCCGATTATGTTGTTGTCGGCGAAACACAGACATATAACTACCAAAATATATGTAAAGCGGTTAAACTCGTTAAAAACGGCGCAAAACTTATAGGAACCAATCCGGATATGACAGGTCCTGTTGAGGGGAATATGATTGTTCCCGCAACGCGCGCTCTTATTGCTCCGATTGAACTTGCAACCGGCAAGCAGGCATACTTCCTCGGTAAACCCAATCCCCTTATGATGCGTACCGGTATAAGATTACTCGACTGCGAAACCAAAGATACCGCAATAATCGGAGACAGAATGGACACCGATATTATAGCGGGAATTGAATCGGGTGTTGATACCGTGCTTGTCCTGTCGGGCGTTACCGATATTGAAGAAATGAAACAAATGCCGTATGCACCCAGCATAGTGCTTGGCGGAGTCGGTGAAATCGTTGACTGAAATGCCTATAATATATAATGTATAAAGACCGGTTTTATCCGGTCTTTTTTGCACTACAAAAAACTTAAATTTTTTTTAAAAAAGACTTGATTTTCTTATTATGTTGTGGTAATATACCTAAGTACGCTATGCGTATTGATATGCGTTGATGCGGGAGGTGGCCGACTTCGGGTCGGGGAATTTCCGCGGAGTATGTCCGATTTAAAAACCGGGCGAAAGAAACTTAGAGCCTGCACTTAAAGGTACTTGCGAACCTTATTGAAGTGCAACGGTACGTTTTTGTACCGTACCCGGATGTGACTGCGACCCCAGCCTATCCGGTTTTATAATGTGCAGCGATGAAACGCACGGCACAGTGTAAGTTTTGCCCGCCAACTCACACAAGGAGGCGACCAGAAAGATGGCAGTAAAGGAAAAGATCAGAATTCGAATCAAGGGTTACGACCACGCTCTCGTAGACCAGTCGGCTGAGAAGATCGTTGAAACCGCAAAGCGCACAGGCGCTCGCGTTTCGGGTCCCGTGCCGCTCCCGACCGAGAAAGAGGTTGTTACCATTTTGCGCGCTGTTCATAAGTATAAGGACAGCCGTGAGCAGTTCGAAACAAGAACACACAAAAGGCTTATCGACGTATTAAGACCTTCAAACAAAACAGTTGAAGCTCTTATGGGTCTTGAGCTCCCCGCCGGCGTAGAGATTGAAATCAAACTCTAATGCGCTGACGTGGTCAAGTTGGCACGATGTGTCAACCAATAACCAAAGGAGGAAGAATAATGAACAAAGGTATCGTTGGTAAAAAGCTCGGTATGACCCAGCTTTTTGACGAGAAGGGAAATGTCATCCCCGTAACCGTAATCGAGGCAGGTCCTTGCATGGTTTGCCAGAAAAAAACGGTTGAAAATGACGGTTATGAGGCTGTTCAGATCGGCTATGGCGATATGAAGGCTTCTAAGGTTTCAAAGCCGATGAAGGGACACTTCACAAAGAACGATGTTGCTCCCAAGAAGGTTCTCCGCGAGTTCCGTTTTGATGATATCAGCGCCGTTAACGTTGGCGACGTTATCAAAGCAGACGTATTCGCAGAGGGCGACAAGGTTGATGTAAGAGGCACAAGCAAAGGTAAGGGCTATGCCGGTGTTATCAAGCGCTGGAACTTCGCTCGCCTTAAGATGTCTCACGGTACCGGTCCTGTTGCCAGACACGGCGGTTCGTTGGGCGCTTGCTCAACACCTTCACGTGTTATGAAGGGCAAGAAGATGGCCGGACATTTGGGTGCTGAGCGTGTAACCGTTCAGAACTTGGATGTAGTTAAGGTTGACGCTGAAAACAACATCATCGCCGTTAAGGGCGCCGTTCCGGGCCCCAAGGGCGGAATCGTTGTTCTTTTCGACAGCGTTAAGGCCTAATGGGAAGGAGAGTGTAAAATATGCCTAGATTAGCAGTTGTTGATATGGCCGGTAATAGTGTTGATAAGATAACACTCGACAAGGCTGTATTCGGAATTGAACCCAATGTGGTTGTTATGCACATGGCTGTTGTAAACTACCTTGCCAATAAGCGTCAGGGAACGCAGTCCACACTTACTCGCACAGAGGTTTCCGGCGGCGGAAAGAAGCCGTGGAGACAGAAGGGCACAGGTCACGCAAGACAGGGCTCTACACGTGCTCCTCAGTGGAGACACGGCGGTATTGTCCACGCTCCGAAGCCGAGAGATTATTCCTATTCTCTCAACAAAAAGGTACGCGCTCTTGCCATTAAGTCTGCCCTTTCCGATAAGGTGCAGAATAAGGCTCTCATCGTTCTTGATGAGTTAAAACTTGAAAACTACAAGACCAGAGCTGTTGTTGATTGCCTGAAGGCTATCGGCGCCGGAAAGAAGACACTCCTCGTTTTAGCCGACAATAATCCGGTTAACGTTAAGAGTTGTGCAAACATTCCGGGTCTTAAGACCGCTCAGTATAACACCATCAACACCTACGATATCGTGAACGCTGATTCACTCGTAATCGTTAAGAGTGCTGTGGCAAAGATTGAGGAGGTATACGCATAATGCAGGCCTACGAAAATGTAATTATCGCTCCTATCATCACAGAAAAGAGCATGGCCGGAATTGCTGATAAGAAATACACCTTCAAGGTTGCTAAAGATGCCAACAAGGTGCTCATCGCCGAGGCTGTTGAAAACCTTTTCAAGGTTCAGGTTGCCAAGGTTAATACCATCAGCGTTCGCGGACAGGAAAGACGCATGGGTCGTTACAGCGGCTACACTTCATCTTGGAAGAAGGCCATTGTAACACTGAAGTCGGATTCTAAGCCGATCGCGTTCTTCGACGGTCTTAAATAAGTTTACGATTCATACGAAATCAAATATAAATGATTTCCGGTGATGTATGAGGCGGAAAACCGTCTCGCTAAGCCTAAATAGGAGAGTGAAACAAATGGCAATAAAACATTATAAGCCGACTACACCGGGTCGCCGCGGTATGACCTCTATGGATTATTCCGGTCTTTCCAAGGTTGCTCCCGAGAAAAGTTTGCTTGAGCCGATAAAGAAAAATGCCGGTCGTAACAGTTATGGCCGCATAACCGTTCGCCATCGCGGCGGCGGAAATCGCAGAAAGTACAGAGTTATTGATTTTAAGCGTGAGCGTTTCGGCGTTCCGGCAACCGTTAAGACTTTGGAGTACGATCCGAACCGTACTGCTTTCATCGCCCTTGTTGAGTATGAGGACGGCGAAAAGCGTTACATCATCGCTCCTGTCGGTCTTAAGGTTGGCGACACCGTAGTTAGCGGTCCGGATGCCGATATCGTTACAGGAAACGCACTTCCGCTCACCAACATTCCTGTTGGTACATTCCTTCACAACGTTGAACTTCACCCCGGTCGCGGCGCTCAGCTTGCTCGTTCCGCAGGTAATATGGCTCAACTTATGGCTAAGGAAAACGGATATGCACTTCTTCGTCTCCCGTCCGGCGAACTTCGCAACGTACCGGTTGGTTGTATGGCAACTGTTGGTCAGGTAAGTAATCCTGAGCACAGCAACATCAACATCGGTAAGGCAGGACGTAAGCGTCATATGGGTTGGAGACCGACCGTACGCGGTTCTGTCATGAACCCGAATGATCACCCGCACGGTGGTGGTGAGGGCAAATCCCCGATTGGACGTCCCGGTCCTGTTACACCTTGGGGCAAGCCCGCACTCGGTTATAAGACTCGTGATAAGCATAAGCGTACTGACAAGTATATTGTTAAGCGCAGAAATGCCAATTAGTCGGACGAAAGGAGTTTAAGTAATGGGAAGAAGCGTTAAAAAAGGACCTTATGTGCAGCCCGTTCTGCTCAAGAGAGTTCGTGAAATGAATAATGCCGGTGAAAAAAGGGTTTTAAAGACCTGGAGCCGTTCTTCAACAATATTCCCCGATTTCGTCGGACACACATTTGCGGTGCATGACGGACGTAAACACGTTCCGGTATATGTAACCGAGGATATGGTTGGACACAAGCTCGGCGAATTTGCTCCCACAAGAACATTTAAGGGACATGCCGGTTCTAAGACAACTAAGTAAGCGGTTGAAAGGAGAGTTAAACTATGGAAGCAAGGGCAACACTGAAGTACGCCCGTATTTCACCTCGTAAGGTGAAGATTGTTTTGGATCTCATCCGCAATCAGGACGCCGAAAAGGCTATGGCTATTCTCAAGTTTACACCTAAGGCCGCCTGTGAGTATTTGGAGCAACTTTTGAAGTCTGCTATTGCAAATGCTGAAAACAATCACAACATGGACGTATCAAAGCTTTATGTGGCTGAGTGTTCCGTATGTCCGGGCCCGACTCTTAAGAGAATCCGCCCGAAGGATCACGGACGTGCACACCGCATTTTAAAGAGAACATCTCATGTTACACTCGTTCTTAAAGAACGTGAAAACTAAGAAGGAGGTTTAGTTATGGGCCAGAAAGTTAATCCTAACGGATTCCGTGTTGGCGTTATCAAAAACTGGAATTCCCGTTGGTTCACCAAGGACAACGTTTTCGGCGATACATTGGTAGAGGACTATAACCTCCGCAAGTATTTGAAGAAAACACTGTATCAAGCAGGCGTTCCGAAGATTGAGATTGAACGTGACGCTTCTAAGGTTCGTATTCATATCCACTGTGCAAAACCGGGTATGGTAATCGGACGTAACGGCGCTGAAATCGAAAAACTTCGCGAAAAGTGCCAAAAGATGCTCGGCAAGCCCGTTGTTATCAACATTGTTGAGGTTAAAAATCCCGATTTGGATGCTACCCTCGTTGCCGAAAACATCGCAGCACAGCTTGAAAAGCGTGTATCCTTCCGTCGTGCACTCAAGATGTCAATCGGACGTGCTATGAAACTCGGCGCTAAGGGTATTAAGACACAGGTTTCGGGTCGTCTCGGCGGCGCTGAAATCGCAAGAACTGAGCATTATCATGAGGGAACAATCCCGCTTCAGACCATCCGCGCCGATATCGACTACGGTTTTGCCGAGGCAAATACCACATACGGACGTATCGGTGTTAAGGTTTGGCTCTACAAGGGTGAAGTTCTTCACGATGCTCGCAAATCTAAGAACGAAAGGGGAACCCACTAATGTTATTACCGAAGCGTGTTAAATACCGCAGGGTACAGCGCGGCCGTCTTACCGGTACTGCTTCCCGCGGAAACACCGTAACATACGGTGATTTCGGTCTTCAGGCAACTGAGCCGGCGTGGATTACCTCTAACCAGATTGAAGCTGCCCGTATCGCTATGACACGTTATATCAAGCGTGGCGGTCAGGTATGGATAAAGATATTCCCCGACAAGCCGATAACCGAAAAGCCGGCTGAAACCCGAATGGGTTCAGGTAAAGGTTCACCCGAGTATTGGGTAGCCGTTGTTAAACCGGGCCGTGTTATGTTTGAAATCGGCGGTGTCAGCAAGGAGCAGGCTCAAGAGGCTATGCGTCTTGCTGCAAACAAACTTCCGATTAAGTGCAAGTTTGTTGCTAAAGAGGAGGTTGAGCAGTAATGAAGGCACAGGAAATCAGAGAAAAGACCTTACCGGAACTTAAAGAGCAGTTGGCAAGTTTAAACGACGAATTGTTCAAACTCCGTTTCCAGCTTACTATCAACCAGCTCGACAACCCGACCAGAATCAGTGCTGTTAAGAAAGACATCGCACGTGTAAAGACTGTTATGCGTGAGATTGAACTTAAAGACAGCGCTAATTCCTAAGAAAGGCAGGTAATTAGCTGTGAGCGAAAGAAATCTTCGTAAAACAAGAACCGGTTATGTTGTTAGCGACAAGATGGATAAAACCGTTGTTGTTGCCATTAAGGACAACATAAAGCATCCTCTTTATGACAAGATCATAAAGAAGACCGTAAAGCTTAAGGCTCATGATGAGAACAATGCCTGCGGCGTAGGCGATCGCGTACTCGTTATGGAAACAAGACCCCTCTCCAAGGATAAACACTGGCGTGTGGTCGAGATTATCGAAAAGGCAAAGTAGTCTGACAAGGAGGAAAACACTGTGATACAACAACAGAGTTACCTCAAGGTTGCTGACAATACCGGTGCAAAAGAATTAATGTGCATCCGTGTTTTGGGCGGCTCCAGAAGGAGGTATGCCAACATCGGCGACGTTATCGTTGCTTCTGTTAAAAAGGCCACACCCGGTGGCACTGTTAAGAAGGGCGATGTAGTTAAGGCAGTAGTCGTTAGAAGCGTCCGCGGTCTTCGCCGTAATGATGGCACATACATTAGATTTGACGAAAATGCAGCTGTACTGATCAAAGATGACAAGAACCCGCGCGGTACTCGTATCTTTGGACCTGTAGCACGTGAGCTGCGTGAGAAGGATTACTCAAAGATTCTTTCTCTCGCTCCCGAAGTTCTTTAAGGGAGGTAAAGAATTATGAATAAACTTCACGTTAAAACCGGAGATACCGTTGTTCTTCTTACCGGCGATGATAAATTCCGCGGCAAGACCGGCAAGGTACTTGAGGTTAGTCCGAAAGAGGGCAAGGTTATTGTAGAAGGCATTAACACTGTTAAAAAACACGTTAAGCCGCGCAAGGCCGGAGACCCCTCGGGCATTATTGAAACAGAAAGCGCTATCCGTGCTTGCAAGGTTATGCTTGTATGCCCGAAGTGCAACAAGCCCACCCGCGTAGCTCATAAGATCTACGAGGACGGCAAAAAAGACCGCATGTGCAAAAAGTGCGGCGAAACCTTTTAGTTGGGAGGATTTGACATGGCAAGATTGAAAGAAGAATACAAGGCTTCTGTTGCTCCTGCACTTATGAATAAGTACAACTATAAAAGCACCATGCAAATTCCCAAGCTTGACAAGGTTGTTATTAACGTAGGTTGCAGCGATGCAAAAGAAAACTCTAAGGTTATCGATTCCGTAATGGGCGACCTCGCACTCATCACCGGTCAGAAGCCGGTTGTCTGCAAGGCAAAGAAATCCGTTGCGAACTTCAAACTTCGTGAAGGGATGCCCATCGGTGTTAAGGTAACACTCAGAGGCGAGAAGATGTACGAGTTTGTTGACCGTCTCTTCAATATGGCTCTCCCCAGAGTCAGAGACTTCAGAGGAATTAACCCGAATTCTTTTGACGGCCGTGGAAACTATTCCATGGGCGTTAAGGAACAACTTATTTTCCCTGAAATCGAGTATGATAAGATTGATAAGGTACGCGGTATGGATATTATTTTTGTAACCACCGCTAATACCGACGAAGAAGCACGCGAGTTACTCAAACTTATGGGTGCTCCGTTTGCGAAGTAAGGAGAAGGAATTATGGCTAAGAAGTCTATGAAAGTTAAGCAGGCTCGTCCCGCTAAATTTTCCACAAGAGAATACAGCAGGTGTAAAATCTGCGGCCGCCCGCATGCTTATCTTCGCAAATACGGCATCTGCCGTATCTGCTTCAGGGAGTTAGCCTATAAGGGTGAA
The DNA here is from genome assembly GCA_964566175.1 of uncultured Eubacteriales bacterium. Lineage (GTDB taxonomy): Bacteria > Bacillota > Clostridia > Oscillospirales > Acutalibacteraceae > SIG589. The sequence continues at coordinate 124,496 of CAZMHU010000001.1, read as the reverse complement.
ATCCCCGGTGTGAAGAAGGCAAGCTGGTAAACAGCATACGCAAAGGAGGTTGACAGCATGCAAATTACCGATACAATAGCTGATATGCTTACAAGAATTCGTAATGCCAATGCAGCAAAACACGAATCGGTAGATATCCCTGCGTCAAACGTTAAGAAGGCAATCGCACAGATTTTGCTTGATGAGGGATATATTAACGGCTTTCAGGTTATAGAAGACGGAAAGCAGGGCGTTATTCACGTAACATTAAAGTACGGCCCGAATAAATCGCAGGTACTGACAGGACTCCGCAGAGTATCCAAGCCCGGTCTGCGTATTTACACAAATGTAGAGGATATGCCTAAGGTTATGAAAGGCCTTGGCATAGCAATCCTTTCCACCTCTAAGGGAATAATGACAGATAAGCAGGCTCGCAAAGCCAATGTTGGCGGCGAAGTTCTCGCTTTCATCTGGTAAGGAGGTGCTGAGGAATGTCAAGAATTGGTAAGAAGCCGATAGAGATTCCTGCCGGCGTTGAGGTTAAGATTGACGGCAACAAGGTTAGCGTTAAGGGTCCCAAGGGCACTCTCGAAAACGAATTTGCTCCCGCAATCACAATCGCCCAGGAAGGCAACGAAATTATCGTAACACGCCCGTCCGATGAAGCCGAGCACCGGTCATTACACGGTCTCACCAGAACACTTATTGCCAATATGGTTACAGGTGTTACTGAAGGCTATAAAAAGGAACTCGAGGTTAACGGTGTTGGTTACCGTGCCGCAAAGCAGGGCAAAGACCTTGTTTTGAGCCTCGGATTCTCACATCAGGTTATTATGCCTGAGATTGACGGTATTACAGTTGAAGTACCGAATCCGAACTTGGTTATTGTTTCCGGTCCGGATAAACAGAAGGTCGGTCAGTTTGCCGCAGAGGTTCGCGAGAAGCGTCCGCCTGAGCCGTATAAGGGCAAAGGCGTTAAGTACGCCGGCGAGCATATCCGTCGTAAAGAGGGTAAAGCCGGCAAGGGTGGAAAGAAATAAAGAAGGAGTGTATAAGACATGGTATCAAAGTCTGACAGCAATAAGGCTCGTCTTAAGCGCCACGTACGCGTGCGCGGTAAGATAAGCGGCACGGCCGAGTGCCCCCGCCTGAATGTATTCCGCTCCAACAGCAACATTTACGCCCAGCTTATCGACGATGTAAAGGGTGTTACTCTTGCAGCAGCTAACTCCGCCGAGAAGGATTTCGGCGAGAGCGGCAGCAACAAGGCAGGCGCCCGCAAGGTTGGACAGTTAATTGCTAAGCGCGCAGCCGAGAAGGGTATCGAAGAGGTTGTTTTTGACCGCGGCGGATACATCTATCACGGACGCGTACAGGAGCTTGCCGAAGGTGCCCGTGAGGGCGGCCTCAAGTTCTAAGAAGGAGGAGAATACTTTTGGCTACTAACATTGACGCAACTACTTTAGATTTACAGGAGCACGTTGTTGCCATAAATCGTGTATCCAAGACCGTTAAGGGCGGCCGTGTAATGAAGTTCTCGGCTCTCGTGGTTGTTGGTGACGGCAACGGCATTGTAGGTTTCGGTATGGGTAAAGCCGGCGAAGTTCCGGACGCTATCCGTAAGGGAATTGAAGATGCTAAGAAGAATCTTGTTAAGATTCCGCTTAAGGGCACAACTATTCCGCATGAAATAATCGGCGAATTCGGCGCAGGCAAAGTATTGCTTAAGCCTGCTGCACCCGGTACCGGAGTTATTGCCGGCGGTCCTGTCCGTTCTGTTGTTGAAATAGTCGGAATTAAGGATATCCGTACAAAGGCTCTGCGTTCCAATAATCCTTGCAACGTTGTACGTGCAACTATGGATGGTTTGACCAAGTTGCGCAGTGCCGAAAAGGTTGCAGCGATACGCAATAAGTCGGTTAAGGAAATTTTAGGTTAAGGAGGTAGCAGCACTATGGCTACAAAGGCAAAGAAGGCTGCTAACAGCCTTAATATCAAATTGGTAAAGAGTTTAATCGGTTCCAAGAAGGATCAGATTGCTACTGCAGAAGCTTTGGGTCTTCGCAAAATCGGCGATACAACAGTACAGCCGGCTAACGACCAGACCAAGGGTAAAATCAAGAAGATTTCCCATCTCGTAGAGGTAACAGAAGCTTAAGGCAGAACTTAAAGATTTAACCGCAACTATGCAAGGAGGTGCGAACAATGAAACTACATGAACTGCATCCGGCACTCGGCTCCACACAGGACGCAAAGCGCATAGGTAGAGGTCATGGTTCCGGCAACGGTAAAACAGCCGGTAAGGGTCACAAGGGTCAAAAGGCTCGTGCCGGTCGCGGTATGAGACCCGGATTTGAAGGCGGTCAGATGCCCCTTCAGAGACGAGTACCGAAGCGTGGCTTTAACAATATTTTTGCTGAGGAATATGCAATTATCAATGTTGCAGCTTTAGAGGTGTTCGACGACGGAGCTGTCGTAGATACCGCTGCCTTGGCAAACAAGGGCATTGTAAAAGATGCTAACAAGGCTGTTAAGGTTCTCGGAAACGGAAATCTTACAAAGAAACTTACCGTTAAAGGATTTAACTTCTCCGAAACAGCAAAGCAGAAGATTGAAGCTGTCGGTGGAACTGTTGAGGTGAAGTAATATGCTGGAAACAATTAAAAACGCATGGCGTGTTGTTGATATTCGAAAGAAAATATTATTCACACTGTTTATAATTATTGTATTCCGCATTGGTTCAGTTATCCCTGTTCCGTTTATCGAATATGAGGCTCTTCGTTCTTCGGTCAGCACCGATGGAATAGCAAATGAGTTCTTCAGTTATCTTTCGGTTCTTACGGGCGGCGGACTTGAGTACGGCGCGATATTTGCCATGGGCGTACAGCCGTACATTAACTCTTCAATTATCGTACAACTTTTGACGGTTGCCATTCCGTATTTGGAAAGGCTGTCAAAAGAGGGTGAAGAGGGTAGCAAAAAACTTGCACAAATCACCCGTTATGTTACAATAATTCTCGGACTTATACAGGGTACCGCATACTACATCTATCTTGAGAGAAGCGGCTTTATTGGCGTTTCTGGCGGATGGCTCTGGTTTGCGGCTCCGGTAATTGTCCTCTGTTTCACAGCCGGTAGCGCACTTGTTATGTGGCTCGGTGAACAGATTGACGCAAAGGGCGTCGGCAACGGTATTTCAATGCTGTTGTTTGCCGGTATTATTTCCCGTGCACCGGAAGCGGCAAATACTTTGTTGGCTTATGTTAAGATGGGACGCTATGTTGCTGTTCTCGGCATATTGGTTGCCTTCCTCGCCGTTATCGGATTTGTCGTTTGGATGACCGATGCCGAGAGAAGAATACCCGTACAGTACGCAAAGCGCGTTGTCGGTCGTAAAATGTACGGCGGACAGAATACCCACATTCCGATTAAGGTTAATATGTCGGGTGTTATGCCTATCATCTTTGCAAGTTCAATATTGATGTTGCCTACAATGATTCTGTCGTTTATGAAGAACACAGATTCAACAATGTACAAATTCCTTACACTGTTTAGTGTACGCGGCGTATTCTATGCCGTCATCTACCTCGTACTGATAATTGCCTTTGCATATTTCTATGTAACAATTCAGTACAATCCGGTTGAAATGGCAAACAACCTGCGCAAGAACAGTGGTGCTATCCCCGGCATTCGTCCGGGCAAGCCGACATCTGATTTTATCTCGAAAATTCTTTCCAGAATTACACTGCTCGGTGCAATATTCCTCGGTGTAATTGCCATCCTGCCGATAATTATCGGTTCGGTCGGCGGAATATCTGTGTCGCTCGGAGGAACTTCCATCCTCATTCTCGTTGGTGTTGCTCTTGAAACTGTTCAGAATCTCGAGTCACAGATGATGATGAGACACTACAAGGGATTCCTTGATTAAGGAGTAAAAGTATGAAGCTTATCCTTTTGGGTGCGCCCGGTGCCGGAAAAGGCACTCAGGCAGAAAAAATAAGCGAAAAATTATCCATTCCCGTAATCTCGACCGGAAATATAATTCGTGAGTCGATGAAAAACGGAACAGAGATGGGTAAAAAGGCAAAGGCTTATGTTGACGCAGGTAACTTGGTACCGGACGAAGTCGTTATCGGTATCATAAAGGAACGCCTTGTTTCGGATGACTGCAATAACGGTTTCATCCTTGACGGCTTCCCCCGCACAATTCCTCAGGCTGAGGCACTTGACGATATGGGCATTGATATGGACGTTGTGCTTTCAATCGACGTTCCGGACGAAAAAATCGTTGCTCGTATGTCTGGTCGCCGTGTCTGCATTGATTGCGGTAATACCTACCACGTCGAATATAAGAAAACCAAAGCAGAGGGCATTTGCGACGGTTGCGGCTCTGAACTTGTTCAGAGAAAGGACGATGCGCCCGAAACTGTTCTTGACAGACTTCGCGTTTATCACGAACAGACCGAACCGCTCAAGGAGTTTTATGCCGCTAAAGGCAAACTCCGCTCTGTTGAGGGCTGTGAAGAGGTCGCAGATACGACAGCAGCAGTCTTTACTGCATTGGAGATATAATTATGATAGTGCTCAAAACAAGTCGTGAGCTTGCCATCATGAAAGAGGCTTGCATAATTTCGGCAGGAGCACTGCAAACAGTTGCCAAGGCTGTGGAGCCCGGCGTCACAACCGCCGAGCTCGACCGTTTGGCCGAGAAGTATATTAGAAGCAAGGGCGCTGTTCCGAACTTCAAAAACTATCAAGGCTATCCGGCCACAGCATGCATATCAATCAACAACGAAGTAATTCACGGCATACCTTCCGAAAAGCGCGTTCTCAAAAATGGCGATATAGTTAGCGTCGATTTGGGTGCGATGTTTGAAGGGTATCACGGTGATAATGCCGCCACATTTGCGGTGGGAGATGTTTCGCCCGAAGCAAAGCGGCTGATGGATGTAACGCGTGAAAGCCTGTACGCAGGCATTAGGGCGGCACGTTCAGGCGGCAGAATTGGTGATATTTCAAACGCTGTTCAGTCGTATGTCGAGGCAAACGGAATGTCTGTTGTCCGTCAGTTTGTCGGACACGGTATCGGTACACATCTTCACGAAGAACCCGAAGTTCCGAATTTCGGAAAAGCGGGTCACGGTTTTCGTCTTATGCCCGGTATGACACTGGCTATTGAGCCTATGGTTAATGCGGGTGACTACCGTGTTAAAGTTCTTCCGGACGGATGGACTACCGTAACGGCAGACGGTTCGTTGTCTGCTCACTTTGAACACACGGTTGTCATAACCGAGGACGGCGCCAAAATTATGACGGTTGCTCCGTAGGGTGTTAATATGATGATTCGTGTGGTATATTCAAAAGCCGGACGCGATAAGGGTAAACTTATGGCGATTGTGGGCGAAACCGAGCGGGGTATGCTGCTCTGCGACGGTAAAGAACGCCCGCTGGAACGACCTAAGTGTAAATCCGAAAAACATATCGCGTTCACTAATTATGAGCTTGAGAGCGATGTTCTTGTTTCGAACAGGGCTCTCAGAAAGGCGCTGGCAAAACTCGGCGCAAAGGATATTTTCCGGGAGGAACTCATATGTCAAAAGAAGATATGATTGAGCTTGAAGGCACCGTTGTTGAAGCAATGCCAAATGCAATGTTCAAGGTAGAAATCCAAGGTGGACATACAATTCTTGCTCACATTTCGGGAAAACTGCGTATGAATTTTATACGCATACTCCCCGGTGACAAGGTAACGGTTGAAATGTCGCCGTACGATTTGACTCGCGGACGCATAACATGGCGTTCGAAGTAGTCGAGATTATTAAGGAGGTAAAATCCAAATGAAAGTCAGACCTTCTGTTAAAAAGATGTGCGAAAAGTGCAAAGTTATTAAGCGCAAGGGTAAAATCATGGTTATCTGTGAGAATCCCAAGCACAAACAGCGCCAGGGTTAACCTGCGCTAAATTCAAGTGGAGGTGCATTGATAAATGGCGCGTATTGCCGGTGTAGACCTGCCTAACGAAAAGCGAGTTGAAATAGCGCTCACTTATATTTACGGTATTGGTCTTACAACATCAAAGAAGGTCCTCGCAGACACAGGCATCAATCCTGATACCCGTGCTAAAGATCTGACAGAGGACGAAATATCAAAGTTGCGTGAATACATCGACCACAACCTTCAGGTTGAGGGTGACCGTCGTCGTGCAGTAGCATTTGATATTAAGAGACTTATAGAAATCGGTAGCTATCGTGGCACTCGCCACCGCAAGGGTCTGCCCGTTCGCGGTCAGCGTTCCAAAACAAACGCTCGCACACGCAAGGGTCCCAAGAAGACGATAGCAAACAAGAAGAAGTAGGCGGGAGGAATTATAAATGGCTACTAAGGGTAAAACAACAGCAACCCGCAAGCGTCGCGAAAAGAAAAACATCGAACGCGGAGCTGCCCATATCCAGTCAACCTTCAACAATACTATTGTTACAATAACCGATACACAGGGTGCTGCTCTTTCATGGGCATCTGCCGGTGAGTTAGGTTTCCGCGGTTCAAGAAAATCCACTCCGTTCGCAGCACAGAGCGCTGCCGAAACAGCTGCAAAGGCTGCTATGGAGCACGGTCTTAAAACCGTTGAAGTATATGTTAAGGGTCCCGGCGCAGGACGTGAGGCTGCTATTAGAGCGTTGCAGTCAGCAGGACTTGAGGTTAGTATGATTAAAGACGTTACCCCGATTCCGCACAACGGCTGCCGTCCTCCGAAGAGAAGACGCGTATAACTTTAAGGAGGTATAATACAATGGCAAGATATACTGGAGCAGTATGCAGACTTTGCCGCCGTGAAGGACAGAAGTTGTTCTTGAAGGGCGAGCGCTGCTATTCCGAAAAATGTTCTTTCAATGCCAGAGCTTATGCACCCGGCCAGCACGGTCAGGGTCGTAAAAAGTCCTCTGAGTATGGCATTCAGTTGCGTGCAAAGCAGAGAGCAAGAAGATTTTACGGCGTACAGGAAGGACAGTTCCATCACTATTTTGAGATGGCTGAGCGCAAGCAGGGAATCACAGGTGAAAACCTTTTGAAGATTCTCGAAAGCCGTCTTGACAATGTAGTATACAGAGTAGGCTTTGCTTCCTCAAGAGCCGAGGCAAGACAACTTGTTGGTCACGGACATTTTGAGGTTAACGGTCACCGTGTTGACATCGCTTCCTACCTTTTGAAGGCAGGCGACGTAGTTTCAGTTTGTGAAAAGGCTCGTTCAAGCGAAAAGTTTAAAGCGGTTATCGAGGCAAACTCGGCACGTCCGGTGCCCCAGTGGATTGATGTTAACCGTGATGCTCTTGAAGCAAAGGTTATCGCTCTCCCGAACCGTGACCAGATTGAGGCTCCCGTTGAAGAGCAGCTCATCGTCGAGTTCTATTCTAAGTAATAAGCATTGGAAAACTCTGCCGTTTCCGCACAGACGGCAGTGTGCATAATACGTGTGCGGAGAAATGGAGCTTTTAAATGATAGAGATTGAAAAGCCCAGAATTGAATCGCTGGATTTACTGCCTGACGGCACATACGGTAAATTTGTGCTTGAACCGCTTGAGAACGGCTTCGGTACTACGATAGGCAACAGCCTTCGCCGTGTACTTTTATCAAGCCTTCCCGGCGTTGCCGCAAAGTCTATCAAGATTGACGGCGTTTTGCACGAATTTTCGACAATTCCCGGTGTTAAGGAGGACGTAACAGAAATCGTTCTTAACATTAAGGAACTTACCGCAAAGTTGCACAGTAACGATGCTAAGACGGTATATATTGAGGCTGAAGGCCCGTGCGAGGTTACAGGCGCTTCTATTAAGACCGATTCTGAGGTTGAAATTCTTAACCCCGATCTTCACATCGCCACAGTAGGCGAGGGTGGTCGTCTTAATATGGAAATCGTTCTCGATTCGGGACGCGGTTATGTTCCGTCCGAAAAGAACGCTTCGGCACAGGACGCTATCGGCGTTATACCGGTTGACTCAATCTTTACACCTGTTGTTAAGGTTAACTACACTGTTGATAAGACACGTGTCGGTCAGCAGATTGACTACGACCGCCTTACACTCGATGTATGGACAAACGGTGTAATATCCGCCAGCGATGCCGTTTCTCTGGCTGCCAAAATCTTGACCGAGCATCTTAATCTGTTTACCGACCTTTCGGGCGACACATTCAGCGATGCCAAGATTATGGTCGAAAAGGGAGATACAAGCAAGGAAAAGGTTCTCGATATGACTATTGAGGAACTTGACCTTTCCGTAAGAAGCTTCAACTGCTTGAAGCGTGCAGGAATCAATACGGTAGAGGATCTTATCGGCAAATCCGAAGAGGATATGATGAAGGTCAGAAACCTTGGCCGTAAATCACTTGAAGAGGTTATAGCTAAACTTGACAGTTTTGGTTTCGGCCTTAAGAGTGACGACGAATAAAAGGGGTGAGTATAAATGCCGGGAACACGTAAACTCGGAAGAACCACTGATCATAGAACCGCAATGCTGCGTGCAATGGTAACTTTCCTTTTGGAAAACGGAAAGATTGAAACCACCGTTACTCGTGCCAAAGAGGTTAGATCAATGGCGGAGAAGTATATTACACTCGCTAAGGATAACAGCCTTAACAGCAAGCGTCAGGCTATGGCGTTTATCACAAAGGAGTCGGTTGTAAACAAACTTTACACAGAAATCGCTCCGAAGTATGCAGACCGTAACGGCGGTTATTGCCGTATTACAAAAATCGGTCCGCGTCGCGGTGATGCCGCTGAGATGGCTATTATTGAGTTAATTTAATTTCTCTTTAATATTTTAGTTCTTTTAATTTAGTTCTTGCGTTGTAAGATTTCGCTAAGCGAAACCTTAATAACGACGCAGGAGCTAAATTTTTTTGCGCATTTTTCAGTTTAACTCCGTTATTCATCTGATGATAACTATTCGGAGAAGGAAATTTTTTGCAGTGTTTTTAAAAAATATGGTATTTCTTGTAATTTTGCTGCATATATATAACGAATTGTTGTGTTATAAAATGTTAACGTTGTACGATTTTGACACATAATATGTAAAAATTCACAACAAAATTGTTGACAATATGACTTCGCGATTGTATAATACTTATGAAATTATATAGTGGCGTTTGATAAATATTTATCTTAAATGTCATTATAGGTCTCTTTTGGTGGGAACACCGCATTTTACAGCAAGGAGTGTAGCAAATGAAGAAGTTTTTAAGCATTGTCTTGTCGGTAATCTTAATCCTCGGCACTATGTCTGTGTTGATGTCTTTACCGGCAATGGCAACAGGCACGCAGGTTAGTATTACTGCGGCCGAAGGCGGTTATGTTTTGTCAAACACGGCTGTCACCGGCTCGGGTAGTACCATTTCTGCACGCCCGTATTACGGCAACACCTTTAAGGGTTGGTACTTAAAGGGAACGGACAATAAGGTGTCCGGCAATGCCGATTATTCGGGCGAAATCACGGGTGACCTTGAAGCAAGATTCAACGTCTACAACCAAATTTTGGACGGTAGTTTTGAATCGGGCACAACAGTCGGACTTGAACAGTTGAAGCAGTATTCCGGTTCTGCCGCTGTTAACGCGTCAAGACAGGATGCTATTGTGAAAGACCCGTCGAACAATACGGCTCTTCACAATAATGTTTTGCACGTTAAACCTACAACAACCAGCACTACTTCCAAGTATCTCGTAAACATTCCCGCAAAGGTTGAGAAAAACAAAACCTACGTTTTGCATTTCTCATACTATGTTCCGGGCGAGAAGAAGTTTGCCTATTTGGGCTTTGATGTTATCGCAAACACCCAGCCGTGGGTAGATAACACCAAACTTGCAAAATGGTCAATGTTCTGGAAGACCGAGGGTCGTAACAAGACCAACAACAGTTGGTCCGGCGCTGGTAAAACTTCGACAAGCAGCGTATTCTTTGCAAAGACTATTAACAGCAACGTTGATATCAACAAAGAAGAATGGGTCGATGTTTGGGCTGTTATCGAGACCGGAAGCGACGCATCACTCTTCGGTACATCAAATACCGCAGATGCCGCATTTGTTTTCGGCGTTGAAAACAACGTTTTGATTGATTACTATCTTGATAACGTCAGCATTACCGAAGCCTCGGCAACCGCCTTTAACGAACTTGTTGTACAGGGCGACGGTAATGGCACTGCCATTGCAGTTGATAAGAAGGTTGATTCGGTATTTTATTTGGATTATGCCGATGCAAGCGGTTCTTGTAACGGTGACAACTATAATCAGCATATTGTTGCAAACAGCACTATGTATCCGCAGATGGCAACAGGTTATACCTACAAAGCAACCCCGAACAATGGTTTTGAATTTGTTTCGTGGACCGATGCTGCAGGTAACGTTGTTTCCACAAACGAAACCGAAACTTTCTATTCGGAAGGTACATACACTGCAAATTTTGCGCTTGCCGCAGGCAATACCGAGGGCGGATATTTGGTTAAAGACAAAACCGCCAATACCGTAACAGCCGTCACATATTACGGCAACAATTTCCTCGGTTGGTATGATGCGGACAATAACCGCGTCAGCACCGAAGCGACAATTTCTCGCACAACTGCCGCAGGTCTCACCGCAAAGTTCCAAAAATACAACCTTGTTGATAACGGTGATTTCTCGTCCGAATACGTAAACTATGAAACCAAGGATAACGATTCCAAGGTAGTTCGTATGGAAGAGACCGACGCTTTCGGCAATAAGAACTATTATCTCCGTCTTACTGATACCACAACCGGTAGAAATAAGTTTGAAGGATTTTCTTGGAAATTTACTTTAAAGCAGGGCAAAAAGTATATAATCTCTTACGACCTGCGCGAGTCCAAGAGCGATGCCGGAAAGTCACTTTCCGACCCCGGCGTATCTTTCCGCAGACAGATTCGTTATTGGAACGGAACAAGTTTTGTATGGCATGATACAATAAACTTTGCCGCACAGGAAAGGTTTACTATCGGTACTAAGAATTTCTATGAGAACACCCAGAGTGAACTTCCCGGTTCGTATCTCCCGTCTTCGGGCGATACTCTTAACTCAAGCGGAATGTTCACAACATATATAACCGACAGCAACGGTTGGATAAACACTTCTTTCCTCGTTGACACAACCACACTTAACGTTAAATACAGCGGTCAAGACCATTATCTTCTCACAGAGGACGACCCGAACGGCGAGGTAACACTTGCTATCGTTCTCGGTCTTAATCAAGCGGGCAGTATGGCGCTTGACATTGACAACATCGTTGTATCCGAATACACCGAAAAGGTTACTGTTTCGGTCGGTGCGGCGGAAGACGGATGCTACTATATCAACAGACCGGCATCTACTCCCGTTCTCCCCGCAACATACACTGCTATTCCGGCAGACAGTTATAAATTTGTCGGCTGGTATGACGGTGAAACCGAAGTTTCAACCGAGAACCCCATTGCCGCAGGCGCAACCGCTCTCACACCTAAGTTTGAGTATGTTGAAGACCCGAACAGATACACTGCAACCGCAGAAGTTGAGTCTGTAAACGGTAACTACGGCGGATATATCTCCGGCGATAAGGTTGCCGAAAACAACAAGCGCAACACTGTTGTAACCTTTAAGGCTGTACCCTACGGCGGAAACATATTTGCCGGTTGGTACGACAAGGCTACAGGCAAACTCGTTTCCGATAATGCCGTACTTGAGCATAAGATTACTGAGAATGTGAATTTTGTTGCAAAGTTTAACTTTAACAACAAGTTTGTTGACGCAGGTTATGATAATACACCTGCCGGAACATCAATTTGGGGTACTGATAAGGATTGGTACTTCGCAGACCCCTCTGTCACAGGCAGCAGTGATGTTACAATAAACAAGAACGCATCATACAGCGGTGATACAAGTATCAACGTTTATGCCCCCAGCGTTGCCGTGCGTCACAGCGCACTCTCGGTTGAGGCAGGCAAGACCTACCACTTCGGTGTTGCTTGGGCAGGTTCGGGCAGCGGCGTTACCCCCGATTACATCAAGGTTCTTGATGCCGCAAACGGTAACGTTCTCGCAACTATAAACGACTTCCCGACAGATAATTCAAGAGCATCCGGTGATCTTTCTTGGAAAAAGGCTTTTGTAAACTTCAATACCGGCTCTTCCACAAGCGTTGTTATTGAAGTTTTCTACTCCGCAAACACTGCGTCACTTTATCTTGACGATTTTGTTCTTTATGATACTTCGGCTACACCCTTCATTATCGAGTCTAACCTCGGTATGTACGGCGACGTATATCCGGGTTATCTCACAACCGATGCCGTTCAGAATAAGTCCTACAGCACCGATGTAACGGTTACCGCCGTTGCATATGACAGAAACAGATTTATCGGTTGGTATGAGTGCGGAATGCTTGTTTCAAGCGACGCAACCTATACTTTCACAGCTGACCACTTCACCGAACTCACTGCCGAGTTCGAAGTTAAGAACTTCTTTAAGGATTCCGGTATTGAGAATACCGAAAAGGGCGTTTCTCTCAGTCATAATCTCACAGACTGGAATGTAAACGAGGGTCAGTACAACAACTGGCGTTTCGACGTTACAGCCACTGAAAAGGATACAATTCCGCATCTTATCACTCCGCACAGCGGAAACACAATGCTCCGTGCATTCCATCGCGGTGCAGACTTCTCAACCAAGGTCGACGGTCTTAAGGAAAAGACAAACTATGTTCTTTCGTTCTATTGGTATATGCCGCAGATTGAGGCCTGCTCTTTCACCAACGTACGTGTAAACGGCGTTCAGGAGAATGTTGAACTCGCACGAGGAATGGGCGGCAGTGCGGCAGGCGAATGGATAAAGGTTGACGTTCCGTTCTATACCGCGCTTAATACAGAAGTTGAACTTGTATTCAATTTCTCCGCAACAAGCGGTAACGTTCAACTTTATTTGGACGACCTTGCTATTTACGAAAGCAACGTTGTCGGAATTTATGCGGGCGACGGTGGTCAGGTTTCAAGTTCGATTACAGGCACTGCACAGACCGGCGACAGCATAACCGCTATACTTGAACCGGGCGACAGTTTCACTGCAACCGCTATTCCAAACGCAGGAAATACTTTCAAGGGTTGGTATAACTATCTCAACGCTAACGAACTTATTTCCACAAACACAACACTCGTTAAGAACAACGTAACTGAGCCTATGTATGTTGTTGCATACTTTGAGGGCGCAAACGTTGAACCCATTAACCATTTTGTTGACGGTGATTTCGAAAACAACTGTTTCGAGGGCATAATCTTTACTCACCCATTCTGGGAGAGCGATTGGTGTACCTATGCGGTTGTAGGTGGAAACGGCTCTACAATAACACCCGTAAGCGGTGACCGTTGCTTGAAGGTTTCGGCACAGAGCCGTTACTCCAACATTGTTGTCAATAATCTTAAACCCAGAACAGAGTATACACTTTCTTTCTGGATTGCAGCTGACGATTATGTTGCTCTTGAGTCGATGTATATCGGCGTTTTGAAGGGCGAATACAGTGACCGTGTTAATCAGACAACACACGACAGCATACGAAATACTCACCAGTTTAACTGGGGTAACGTTGCCTTTGTTGACAGCGAAGTAACGGGTTACTATATGCCGTACGATATGCAGTGCGGAAACTGGAAACGTGTTGAAATTTCTTTCGACACCGCAAACCGTTCAAGCGTATTCCTGCATTTCAGTATGTCGAAACTTGCCGGAAGCGGTGCGCTCTATTTTGATGATATGCGCATAACCGAGGGCAGTTCCTACACCGAGACTGTCGCTAACGGAAGTTTTGATACCGATAATACAAACGGCTGGGAGGGCGGTGCCTTCACAACCGTAACAGAAGGTACTAACAAGTACGGCGTTGTAAGCGGCGAAATCCACAATGCACTCAGCCTTTACTATAACAAACCCTATACCGTTAAGTTTAAGGCAAAAGCCGTAAACGGTACACGCATTGCTGCGGGGCTCACCGCAGGCGGATACGAGTCTTTGACCGATTCCGACGGTAAACTTGTTACCACAACAAATACCTCTTATGCCGAGTTTGACTTAACAAGTGAGTGGGCTGAATATTCGTTTGATGTTCATACACTCACCTCGACCGATTTCAAACTCTTCTTTAAGGCACTCGACGGCAGTGTTGCTATTGATGATGTTACCGTTGTAACACCCGACCATCTTATCGATGTTCAGAAGTTCACATTCGAGGACAACACCGACAACAGCATTGTTCGCGGTTCTGTAAAGACGGGTACAGTTGCATACAACGACAAGTTCTACAAGATTTCGACCGACGTGGCAAAGAGCGGAACAAAATCACTTATGCTCTCCGCTACAAATCTCAATCCCGAAACAAGTGATGAGGCAAATGCCGCTGCAATTAAAGACCATCCGCTTACACAGGTTTGGACGAAACTTGATTTACAACCCGGTAAAACCTATACCGTTTTGCTTTATGCAAAGGCTAAGACAGCCGGCACATCATTCTATATTGATGTGACGACTACCGCCGCTGATTGGTCACAGGCAAAACTTATCGACAGGGAAGTTGAACTCACAACAACCGACTGGACTAAGTTGACCTATACATTTACCGCACCGGATATGGAAAATAAGCCGTTCCACGCACAGTTTATAATCAATGCAATAGACGGCAAGACAACATCCGATATCTATTTTGATGATGTTCTCGTTTCCGAATGTTCTGCGGCTATCACAGATACAAACCCGACCAAGACATATACACACGATATTTCTTGGAATGTATTCTCAAACTACAGTTTTGAGAAAGACGGCGATGTATTCCGTAATTACATCAAGAACGGCGATGCCACTCAGGGTAATAGATACATCACCGTTAAAGCGGGCGACAAGATTATTGTTCCCGTTAAGACAAAGATTGGATATATAAACAGCGAGCGTGCCTCAACCTACACCTTTGCGGCTGACGTAAAGGGTAGCGGCAACGCAAACGGATTTATCGGTCTTGCCTATTCACCCGACGGCAGTGAGCGTTTGACCAATGCAAACGGCAACCCCGTTTCACTCACCCTCTCAACCGACGGCAAGTGGAAACGCAGCGGTTACACATTCAAGGAAAACTGTCAGGCTCAACTTTACCTTGTTATCGAGTGCACAGTCGGCACATTTGATGTTGACTATCTCTCACTCTTTAACGTATATCGCAGTTATGAAAACGATACACACGATTACACCATTAACAAGTTCCAAGATGTTTATGACGATATGGACACCTACAACAAGGGCAACTATATCGCAGGAACGATAAACGACTTGCCGAGCGGTTCGTATGTTGTTCTCGTAGGTGATAAGAGTTACAAGTCCGAAGTTGACAGCGAGGGCAACTATGAAATCGTAAGAGTTGCCGAGGGCACATACACAATGTATATTGCCGCAGGCGGTTGCGATACTCTCACAATGTGGGGCGATATTGCTTTCGATGCCGACGGAAAACTATCCGGTCTTGCGTGCGAACGCCTCAGCGGTACAGCACTTGAGGTATTGGGCGAAGGTGTCAGAAACGGTGCTGTTAAGTTGACCGATGAGGATACAGGCTATTCCTACCTCACCGTTACCGACAGCGACGGTCAGTACACCGCATATATCCTTGACTGCTCTTGGTTTGTTGAGGGTACAACAAAGGAAAGCGACGTTCTTTCCTCTGCCGGAATTACAATGGCAAAATTCGATGCAAAGACAGCACTTAACAAGGCTGTTACAACAACAATGAAGGGAGTGTCCAAGTAATGCAGATTTCTCAGATTTTCAAAAACAAAAAGGTTATTGCCATAATAGCCGTTGTACTTGCACTCCTTATAACTGCCGGTACACTTGCCTTCATCTTCGTCAGTTGTGACGGAGATGAAGAGGGCGGCAAGAAAAAGAAGACAGTTGTTGTTATGACGAGCAATAAAAAGGACAATACCGACGACAGTGAAGAACCCGACGACTATGACGACTATGACGACGGTGATTATGACGACGACCCATATGCGAGTGATGACATAACGCTTGACCTCGGTTATACCGACAGTTCGAAATATTCTATTGATGACCTTGTTGACAGCAAGTCCGAGGTTTACAAGCTCAAGTCCTACAACGCAAGCCAAATCGCCGTTACTAACTGGCGCGGTGTATTCGGTTCGAACTACTATCCTACTGAATTTATGGGTCCGGACGTTTACGGCCGTTCTTACACCGAAGAAATGCTCGATTTGGAACTTACCCGTTACGCGAATATGGGACTCACCCACGTTCGTACTCTCTTCTGGTCCGACTGGTCATATACGGGTGACGAAAATGACCCGTGGGATTGGGAAAGCGAGCGTATGCTTGCGTTCTATGATTGGTGCAAAAAGGTTGAGTCATACGGCTTGCAGGTTGTGCCGATGATGGGTTGGTCATATGCTTGCTTCCTCTACGGTGGTGACCAATATCTCTCGGAAGTTGACTATATGTATCCGAAGAAGTACGATGCCGACGGCAACACTATAATCGTTGAACAGTTCGGTTATTGGTATCAAGACCCCGATTGTGAAGAAGCAAACAGACGTTTTTCGCGTTGGGTAACCGAAGCATATCAGGCTATCCTTGACCACGGCGTTACAAACCTCAACAGTTTCCTTCTCGGTAACGAACCGCACGAAGACGGCGGTACGGCAACCGGTGCATTCGTTAACTATCAGATTGATACATACAGCGCCGTACACGAGGCTTTAAAGGCTGCAGGTCTGCGTGATAAGGTTACTCTTATCGGACCTAACCAGTCCGCTCCTTCTGGTCGTGCAGGTCTTGCACAGGCATTTATGGACAAAGCACCCGATGTTTTCGACGTCTACTCCTCTCACTATACACCACTGGGTCAGACTGCGGTTGATGATGTTTATTCAGATGCTAAGACTGTTTACGAGGGTTATATGTCGCGAATGGACGACCACGAACTTCGCAACAATCGCGAGTTCTGGCTTGACGAATTTTTGGCAAACGGCGACAAATACAATGAATTTGAAAACGATACATACGTAGGCGTTCAGATGTGTTCAAGCCTTGTTGCCGCTATGAATTCGGGAATTTCCGGCATTTGCGTATGGGAAATGGTTGATCAACTTTGGCCCGATTACTACGGTTCGGGCGGTGAGTATAAATACGGTGTGCAGTTAGACGGTTCTTTAAAATCGTTATATGATTCGGAATTGCCGTATTCTTCGTACTATGCCTTCTCACTCATAACAAAGTATATGAGTCAGGCAAACAGTACAACATACGTTTCCGAGGCTGAAGATGAGTCAAGCGGACTTTACATCGGTACTGTTCAACTTGCAGACGGAAACTGGTCTGTTGTGGTTGTTAATATGACGACCGACGAACACGACATTGACATAAACTTTGAAAAGTCAATGGGCGGAAAGACCTTCTACCGTTACAGATACTCTGCCGGTGACATTGAGGATAAAACCACAATCGCAGCAAAGGTTTTGACAGCCGACAAGGGATTTAAGAATGTTCAGAAAGACATTCTCGATACTATCCCCGGCGGTTCTGTTGTGGTTTATTCCACAATCGCAAACTTGAGCGACTGATAAAAAACAAAACAGACATTTCCTTTTTTGGGAATGTCTGTTTTTGCTATTTTATGAGTGTTACGTTTGAAAATTCGGCGGTGAGAGCGGCGGCGGGAACGGAAAGGGATAACGGCAGTCCGCTTTCGGTAACGGTGAGGGTATATGTGAAACCGTCCGCACTGTCTTCGAGAATATATCTGTCTCTGCATAGTTTTGCGGTTTTCCCACCCGACGCGGCTGCGATAATGGTGTTTAGAACCGAGTTTATGTTTTCTGCGGGGAGCGGTAACTGCGGTGAATAGGAAAGTCCCAAATAGTTCACCGTCATAGTCTCGCCGTCGTATTTTACTTCCATTCCCGCAATCGATTTAGGTTCTGTCAAGGTAAAGGAAAACACTCCGCCTCCGTAGGCTTTTATATTCCCCGCAACAGTTCCGCCGTTATAGTCTGCATTGCAGTCAAAGGAAAGACCGGAAAGTTGTACCGCCGTTTGCTTTTCGGCTTTGCAACCGGCAAGAATGAAAATTATCAAAAAAAGGATTAAAAGTTTTTTCATACAAATCACCCGACAAAAAATTAAAGCCGCAGCGTTTACTGCGGCTTAATAATATTTATGTGCGGATGTTGCGAAAATATACTAATCGGCAAAGGCGTCTTTCTGTATAATTCTAGGCAGGAAGGATTTTATTCCGTTTTTCATCTTTTCTTCGGGTGCGATAACAAGGCAAACGGAATTGTTCTGCTTGTCGCGGGTGATAATATAATATGCGTTGTCGTTTTCGTTACAGCAGATATAAAGTTTGCCGTGAAGTTGCATTCCACTTTGATATTTTCCGATTTTTTCAATGTCGGCACAGTTTATTGTGACAATACGCTTTCTCGAACTCTGTGCCGTGATTTTGTCAATATCGAGTTCGCCGTTGGTGAGAATGTATTCGTACTCAACGCTTGTAAAGCGGGTGAGTTTAAGTGCGCCCCAGAAAAGCAAAACTTCAAGCAGTAAAATAACAGTGCCAATATATTTAAGCAACATAAAGAAAACGGTCGAAAGCAGAATTGCCCCAAGCCATATTGCCGCTCTGATTGCCAAGGTTTTTGCGTTTGTGCGAATTTTAATAATTTGTTCGTTAAAGGTATCCATAGTGATTCTCCCAATGTCTTTTTTGTCAGTATAACACATATTATCGTAAAAAGCAAAGTGTTTTACTTGAAAGTAGAAATAATTTACAGTATAATAACAATATATAACTTTTTTGAGGTGATTGCTTTGAAAATTAAGGATTCTTTTTTGCTTAAAGACGTTGCGGGAAAGGTTATTGTGGTTCCCACGGGAAAGGCAACGCTTGATTTCAATGCCATAATA
This sequence comes from uncultured Eubacteriales bacterium, assembly GCA_964566175.1. Classification (GTDB taxonomy): domain Bacteria; phylum Bacillota; class Clostridia; order Oscillospirales; family Acutalibacteraceae; genus SIG589. The sequence continues at coordinate 105,535 of CAZMHU010000001.1, read as the reverse complement.
ACACTGAACGAAACAGGAGCATTTCTCTTTAAGAAAATGCAGGAACGCGATATGACCGAAGCGGAACTTGTCGACGCGTTGCTTGCCGAATATGATGTACCGAGGGAGATTGCCGAAGCGGATGTTGCAAATTTTGTTGCAAACATACTGGGTTCCGGCATAACCGAATAAATGAAAAATAAGGAAACCGTTTTTTGGATATTCCGCCGTTTTAAGCGCTTTTTGCCTGCTGTTGTGCTTTTATCGGTCTTAAGCACCGCGGTATCACTGAGCAGTATTGTGCTTATACTGATAACGCGCGAAATTTTGGACGGCGCACAATTCGGCACAGCGGGAGACGAAATATTAAAAAATATAGTGCTGTTGCTTTCGGTGCTTGTCATTCAACTTGTCGCAAACACACTCAACGGACTGTTGAAACATAAAACCGCATATAAAATGGATATGTATATTAAGCAACTGCTCTTTTCATCGCTTATCGGGAAAGAGTATAAAGAGATAACGTCGCTCCATTCGGGTGAAATGGTAAACCGTTTTACAAGTGATGTTGATGTTGTCGTGAACGGCTTTGCGAGCATTATTCCCGCCGCAATATCGCTTATTGTGAAACTTATAGCGGGCATAGCCGTTGTCGTTTTTTTAGAGCCTGCGGTAGCGGTGTTTGTTGTGATTATCGGATTTGTCTTTCCGCTTATGGGAAGAATGATAAACAAGAGATATAAATATCTTCATAAAGAGGTTCAGCGTACCGACGGCGTTGTTCGCTCCTTTATTCAGGAGAGCGTGCAGAATATGACCGTTATTAAAACATTTGCCGCAAAGAATTCCGTTGCGGGAAAACTAGATTGCTATCTGTCGGATAATTTTTTTGTGAAAGTAAAGCGTGCGGTGCTGAGCGTTCTTATGCACAGCGGTCTTTATGGCTCATTCACGCTCGGTTATTACGGCGTTATAATATGGGGTGCGCTCGGCATTGCGAACGGCACTCTGACATACGGAACGTTTATTGCGTTTTTGCAACTCGTGAGCCAACTCAGAAACCCGCTCCAAAATATTTCGGGACTCTTGCCGGCATACTATTCGGCTGTTGCCTCGGCGGAACGCCTTATAGAACTTGAAAATCTCGAAGATGAGACGATTGACCCCTCGGTCGATACCGATAAAATCTATTGCGAACTTCGCTCTTTGGACGCTAGCGGACTGTGTTTCGGATATGATGCGCGAATGGTGATAAAAAATGCCGATTTCTCTTTGAAAAAGGGAAGTGTTTGCGCCGTTATGGGCGAGTCGGGCAAAGGAAAGAGTACACTGTTTCGACTGCTTTTGGGACTCTACCGACCGACAGACGGCAGTCTTTCTCTTAAAACAGAACAGGGTGATATACCCGTTACTTCAGCGGTTAGGGGACTGTTTTCCTATGTTCCGCAGGGTGTTATGGTGCTTTCGGGTACGATACGTGAAAATATAACCTTTTTGTCAGGCAACGTTACCGACGAACAACTTGAACGTGCGGCAAAGCAAGCGGTAATATATGATTTCATAATGTCACTTCCGAAAGGCTTTGACACACCGATAGGCGAGAGGGGACTCGGACTCTCCGAGGGACAACTTCAGCGTATAGCAATAGCGCGTGCGCTGTTGCTTGATGCACCGATTATGTTGCTCGATGAATGCACTTCTGCGCTGGACGAAGAAACAGAACTCAAACTTCTCGAAAATTTGAAAAAAGAAAGCGAAAAAACCGTAATACTAATAACACACCGACGTGCTGTGCTTGATATTTGCGACAGTTTGCTCGAAGTGTCGGACGGTAATATTGAACTAAAAAAAATGTGAGACCTCGGTCTCACATTTTTTGTTCTTCTCTGTATACAAAACTTTCGATTTCGTTTAAAAAACCGTCGTCCGAGTCACAATATGCGACAATTCTGAGCGGATGGGTAAGGTCAAGACTGAAAATACCCATAATCGATTTTGCGTTTATAAGATATTTGCCGGAGATAATGTCAACGTCATAGTTTTTTGTGTTTGCTATCGCCGCAAGACCTTTAACTTCGTCAACACTGTGAAGCATTATAGTTTCTTCAACCATATTTTTTTCCACCTTTCAAAAGAATGATACTATTTTTTTCTCTCAAAGTCAACATTAAGTTGCAATAAATGCTTTTTTGCTCTATAATACATTAGTATTTAAAATATTAAAGGTGATATAAATGAAGGTTGCTTTTTATACTCTCGGCTGTAAAGTCAATCAATACGAAACGGAGTCAATGCGAGAACAACTCGCTAATGTCGGATATGACTGCGATTGCGGCGACGAAAATGCCGATATTGTAATAATAAATTCCTGTACCGTTACTGCCGAAAGCGACCGAAAAACTCGTCAGGCTGTGCGTCGTTTTCGCCGTGCTTTGCCTGATGCCGTAATTGTTTTGTGCGGTTGCGGCCCGGCGGCTTTCCCCGATGTGGCAGAGCAACTTCCCGAGGTTGATATCGTTTTCAATAATGCGGGCGATGGCAGACTTCCCGATATTCTCGGGCAGTATTTCGAAGAACAAAATCGCATTATCGATATTTGGGAACATAAAAAAGGAGAACTCTTTTTAACCCCCGCAATAACGGATTTTTCGGAGCGCACCCGTGCTTTTGTAAAAATCGAGGACGGCTGCGACCGCTTTTGCTCCTACTGTATTATTCCCTTTGCGCGTGGCCGTGTGCGTTCTCGCAGTATTGAAAGCATCAAGACCGAAATAAACACGCTGGCGGAAAAAGGCTTTTCGGAAATCGTGCTTGTCGGAATAAACCTTTCGGCATACGGAAAGGATACGGGACTTAACCTTTGCGACGCGGTCGATGCCGTTGCCGAGATTGAGGGGATAGAACGTGTGCGGCTTGGCTCGCTTGAACCCGACCACATAACCGACGAAATGTTAGAACGCCTTAAAAAACAGCGCAAGTTCTGTCCGCAGTTTCATCTGTCACTTCAGTCGGGTTGCGACAGCACGCTTTTGCGTATGAACCGCCATTATGATACCGCTTTTTATCGCGACCTTATATGCCGTATTCGTCGTGTGTTTGAGGATTGCGCGATAACCACGGATATTATGGTAGGCTTTGCCGGCGAAACAGAGGAAGAGTTTGAACAGTCGCGTTTGTTTGCCGAGGAAATCGGTTTTGCAAAAGCCCATATTTTTGCCTATTCGCGGCGAAAGGGAACGGCGGCGGATAAATTCCAAAATCAGGTCAAAAACGCCGACAAAGCAAAAAGAAGCAAAATTATGGCGGAAACCTGTGCCGAAAGCGAGCGAGCGTTTCTTGATAAAATGCTGGGCAAAACGGTTTCGGTTTTGCTTGAAACCCCGCAGAACGGATTTATTGAGGGTTATACCGAAAATTATACCCGTGTTAAGGTCAGATGTGACGAAAACCTTTGCGGCAGTATTGTAAAGGTGAAACTTCACTCACGCGAGGGCGACTGCTGCGCCGGAGAGATTGAATAAAAGAAAAACCGCCGTTCGGCGGTTTTTTTACAGCGATTTTACAAACTCGCCGATTTTTTCTATTGCCGTGTTAATGTGACTCACAGAATATGCGTAGGAGATACGTGCAAAACCTTCGCCGCATTCGCCGAACGCCGTTCCGGGGACTATTGCGACCTTCTTTTCAAAAAGCAGGCGTTCGCAAAACTCGTCACTGCTCATACCGAATTTTCCAATGTTCGGGAAAGCATAGAATGCACCCTCGGGTTCGAAACATTCAACGCCAATGGATTTAAATCCGTCAAGGAGAAGGCGGCGTCTGCGGTCATATTCTCCGCGCATATACTCAATATCCTCGTCACCGTTGTTAAGTGCCTCAATGGCGGCAAACTGGCTTGTCGTCGGAGCACACATTATCGCAAACTGATGTATTTTATACATCTGTGCCGTTATTTCGGGCGGTGCTAGGGTATATCCCATTCGCCAACCTGTCATAGCGTAACTTTTTGAAAGTCCGCTCGCTATAACGGTGCGCTCACGCATTCCGTCGAGTGATGCTAAGGAGCAGTGTTTTTGACCATATGAAAGTTCGGCATATATTTCGTCCGAAAGAATTACGATATCGGTATCACGCAACATATCGGCAATCGGTTTCAAGTCCTCTTCGGTCATAATCGCGCCGGTCGGATTGTTCGGGAAAGCCAAAACGATAAGTTTTGTGCGTGGAGAAAGCACGCTTTTGAGCATCTGCGGTGTGAGTTTGAATTTGTCCTCGTTTCTGAGCGGGAGCGAAATAGGCTTGCCGCCTGCCATAGTTACAATCGGTGCGTAACAGACAAAGCAAGGTTCGGGAATGATAACCTCATCGCCTTCGTTTACAAGTGCTCTCACGGCAAGGTCAATAGCCTCACTTCCGCCGACCGTAACAAGAACCTCGGTCTGCGGGTTGTATTCCATATTAAAGCGGCGCTTTGTATAATTGCAGATTGCCTCGCGCAGAGGGGTGAGACCGGCGTTTGAGGTATAATACGTTCTGCCTTTTTCAAGGCTTTCGATAGCCGCCTCGCGGATGTGCCAAGGTGTTACAAAATCCGGCTGACCTACCGTGAGCGCCGTAACATCTTGCATTTTTTCGGTGAGGTCAAAAAATTTGCGTATGCCGGAGGGCTTTAGTGACACAGCCTTGCCGGAAAGAATTTTGTCGTAGTTTATCATATCATGCAGTTTCCTCTTTCATCGGTTTCGCCCGAGCCGTATATAACGCCCTTGTCTTTATACTTTTTAAGCACAAAGTGAGTTGAAGTGGTGAGAATAGACTCAAGCGGCGCCAACTTTGCGGCAACAAACTGCGCTACCTCACGCATAGTGCGTCCCTCAATTATAAGGTGCAAATCATAAGCACCCGACATAAGGTAAAGGCTTTTAACCTCGGGATAGGAATAAATCTTTTCTGCGACCTTATCAAAGCCGCAATCGCGCTGGGGCGATATACGAAGTTCGATTATGGCACTGACATATTCGCGGTCGGTCTTGTCCCAATCTATAAGCGCTTGATAGCCGAGAATAGTGCCGTTCTTTTCGTATTCCGCAACGGCATTTTTAATATCGCCCTCGTCACGCTGCGTCATAATGGCAATCTGTGACGGAGTGAGACGGGCGTCTTTTTCCAAAAATTCCAGAATGTTATCCATAATATCAAATCTCCTTTGCTTAAAGCGCTGTGTGCCTTTGAAAATTTATTGGTTATTATAGCATACAAAAGGAGAAAAATCAATATTTTTCGCCCGATTGCAAAAATATATCTTGATTTTTTTCGGTGGTTGTGATACAATGTTTTAGCATTTGATTTCGCCCTGTCCTTACGGGCGGCTTGAGTGCCGAAATTCGACATTGAAGCGGGTGGTCCTCTGACCGAAATCGGTTACGAACATCTGAGATTGTTAAGGAGGAAAATTTTGATGGATGCTGTAAAGCAACTTGCAGCCGCACAACTCCGCGAGGATGCTCCGGTTGTAGAAGTAGGCTCTACCGTTCGCGTACACGTTAAGATTCGCGAGGGTGAGCGTGAAAGAATTCAGGTATTTGAAGGAACTGTTATTGCCAAGAACGGCAGCGGCATTGCCGAAACCTTTACCGTACGCCGTGTTTCCTACGGTGTAGGCATTGAACGTGTCTTCCCGGTACATTCCCCGAATGTAGCAAAGGTTGAGTTGGTAAGAAACGGCCGTGTTCGCAGAGCAAAACTTTACTATCTGCGTGACCGTGTCGGTAAAGCGGCAAAGGTTAAAGAGCAGATCGGTTAGGCTCGACTCCTGCCATACTGAAGAAGAAAAAGGGGCTTTTAAAGTCCCTTTTTTGTTTTTTTGAGAGGTGAGTGCAATGGAATACTGTTATACGAATGAACATTCCGATTATAAGGAAGAAAAAAAGAAACCGTCAACGCCGAAAGAATCGCTTTTCGATTGGATAGATGTTGTTGTAACATCTATTATTGCCGTTGTGCTCATTTTTACCTTTCTTTTCCGCGTTGTTACAATAAGCGGCGACTCTATGCTCGACACGCTTCACAACGGCGAAAAGATTATAATATCCGATATCGGATATACTCCCACACAGGGGGATATTGTTGTAATATCGCGAAACACCGACAATTCGCTTGATTCCGACGAATACGCCGAACCGATAATAAAACGTGTTATCGCCGTTGCGGGACAGTCGGTGGATATCGATTATGATAAGGGAATTGTTTATGTTGACGGTGTTGCTCTTAAAGAGGATTACACCCGAACACTGACGACCGTAAAACACGAATTTGATATTGATTTTCCGACATATGTTCCGGATAATTGCATTTTTGTAATGGGAGATAACCGAAACGAATCGCTAGACAGCCGTTCGAGTCTTATCGGTGACAACGGAATGATTGACACGCGTTATGTACTCGGCAAGGCGGTTTACAGAATTTATCCCTTTTCGAAGATTGGGGGACTTTACAGATGAGTGAAGCGCAGAATATCCAATGGTTTCCCGGCCATATGGCGAAAACCCGCAGACTTTTAAAGGAAAGTTTGGCGCTTGTTGACGCCGTTGCGGAAATAGTTGATTCGAGAATACCCGCCAGTAGCCGAAATCCCGACTTGGCGGGTATCGTTGCAGGTAAACCGCGCATAATTTTGCTTAATAAATGTGATATGGCAGACCCTGCCGTTACAGAGCAGTGGATAAATCGTTACCGTGCCGAGGGTATTACCGCTATTGCGGTGGATTGCCGTTCGGGTAGGGGACTTGGGCTTTTCAAGTCCTCTGTAAAAGAACTTTTGGCAGAACGCTTGGAATACTACAAAAGTAAGGGAATGGTCGGTAAACCGCTTAGAATAATGGTTGTCGGAATACCTAACGTCGGCAAGTCCTCGTTTATCAATCGTATGGCGGGAGGAAGCAAGGCGAAGGTTGAAAACCGTCCCGGTGTCACTAGGGGAAATCAGTGGTTTCGCATTGATAACGAACTTGAGCTTTTAGACACTCCCGGAGTGTTGTGGCCTAAACTTGACGATAAAATCGTCGGCGAGCATCTTGCCTTTACCGGCGCGGTGCGCGATGAGGTTGTAGATACCGAATGGCTCGCAGTGCGACTGCTTGAGTGTTTGTCCGACCGCTATATGACGCTTCTGTCGGCACGTTACGGCATTGAAAAGGGCGAACCCTACGAAATGCTCTCTGCCATCGCTAAAAAGCGCGGAATGGTTGTGCGTGGCGGCGAGGGCGATACAGAGCGTGCCGCAAACACATTGCTTGCCGAATACAGAACTCAGAAAATAGGCAGAATTACGCTGGAGGTATAACCTTGCCGGATTATATTTTTGAAGACACAGCCAGAGCGAAAGGATATGTGAATATCTGCGGTGTTGATGAGGCGGGAAGAGGTCCGCTTGCAGGCCCTGTTTGTGCCGCCGCCGTTATACTCCCCGACGGCTGTCAAATCGAGGGACTTAACGACTCAAAAAAACTCACCGAGCGGGCGCGTGAACGCCTTTTCCCGATAATAACCGAAAATGCTTTGGCATACTATGTGGCATATGCCTCGGTTGAGGAGATCGAGGAGCATAACATTCTCGGTGCAACCTTTCTTGCAATGACACGTGCCGTAGAGGGGTTGTCTATACCCGCGGATTATGCTTTGATAGACGGCAACCGCACACCGCCCGATATCTCTGCTGTGTGCGAGACGGTTATTAAGGGAGATCTTAAGTCCTATTCGATTGCTGCCGCATCGGTTCTTGCCAAGGTTTCAAGAGACAGGCTTATGCTTGAATATGACAGCCTCTATCCGCAGTACAATTTTAAAAAGCACAAAGGCTACGGAACGGCGGAACATATGGCGCTTATACGCGAATACGGTGCTTGCCCGATACACCGCAAAAGTTTTCTCGGTAAAATATTATGAAGAGGGCGCAAACAGGAAAAAACGGTGAACGGCTTGCGGCAGAATATTTGAGGGAACGCGGGTTTATAATCACCGAACGAAACTATCATTCGCGTTTCGGCGAAATTGACATTATTGCCGAAAACGAACAATATATATTATTTGTGGAGGTCAAGACTCGCAAGGACGGTTCAATGGTTTCACCCGCCGAAGCGGTCGACCTTAACAAGCAGAGAAAAATTTCAATGACCGCATCGTCATATCTTATGAAATCGTTTTGCGATTTACAGCCGCGGTTTGACGTTGCACAAATTACCGTCTTTGAGGGAAAAGGGCGCGAGGAATATAAAATCGATTATATTGAAAACGCTTTTGAACCGGAGGCACTTTAAATGAAGTTTTTCGACCTGCACTGTGATACACCGTATGAATGTTTTAAGAACGGCAGCGAGTTTTTTGACGGTGATAATGCCGTTAATGTTCAAAAGGGGCAGATTTTTGATAAATGGTGTCAAGTCTGCGCTGTATGGATACCGGACGAGTGCAGTGCTCCGAAAGGGCGATATGACTCCGTCGTGAAAAATTTCAAAAGGCAGACGGATATTATAACGGATGCAGACGGCTTGAGTGCCGATAACGCTTTTTTGCTTTCACTTGAGGGCAGCGCACTTATCGAAAGGGCAGAAGATGTTGATAAACTGTTTTCTGACGGCGTGAGGGTTATGTCGCTCACTTGGAACGGAAAAAACGCTCTTGCGGGCGGTGTCAATACGAATGCACCGTTGACTTTGCTCGGTCGCGAGGTTATAGAGCGTATGAACGAACTTTCGATTGCGCTTGATGTATCACATCTTAATGACCGCTGTTTTTTTGAGGCGGTTTCGCTTGCTGAATATGTTACGGCAACGCATTCCTGTTGCCGAAGCGTGCAGGGTGTCAGGCGTAATTTGACCGACAGCCAAATAAAGGCTGTGATATCCAAAAACGGCATAATAGGCATTTGTCTTTATCCGCGTTTCCTTGGTGAGGGTGATGTGTTCAAAAATTTTTTATTGCACTATTCACACATTCTTTCGCTCGGCGGTGAGGAAAATGTTGCCGTCGGTTCGGATTTTGACGGTGCGGAGATGTCACCTGCACTTAATTCTCTTGACAAACTGCCATCACTCTATTACTATCTTATAAACAACGGTTTTCAGACCGAAAGTGTCGATAGACTCTTTTATGAAAATGCGTTTCGCTTTTTTAAGGAATTATTAAAATAACGGAGGAAAAATTATGAATTACAACAGCACCAGAAACAATGCGGTAACTGTTCAGTCTGCAAAGGCTATAAGCCAAGGAATTTCGGCAGACGGCGGACTTTTTTTACCGGAGTGCATACCGTCACTCGAAAAGGCTGATTTTGACGAGTTGAGAAAACTTGATTATAAGGGCAGAGCAAAACTGGTGCTTTCAAAGTTTTTGAGCGATTTTTCTGTCGAGGAAATATCCGCTTGCGTTGAGGGCGCATATACCGGCAGTTTCGAAAATGAACAGCCCGCACCTCTGCACACCCTCTGTGACGGAGTTGAGATTTTGGAACTTTGGCACGGTCCCACCTGTGCGTTTAAAGATTTGGCACTTCAGATCTTGCCCTATTTGCTGACAACTTCGGCAAAGAAGACGAACGCCGACAAAACGGTTATTTTGGTTGCCACATCGGGCGACACCGGAAAAGCGGCACTTGAAGGTTTTAAGGATGTTGAAAATACCGATATTATTGTTTTCTATCCGAGCGACGGTGTAAGCGCAATGCAAAAACTTCAAATGGACAGCCAAGATGGCAAGAATGTTTGCGTTTATGCGATAAAGGGCAATTTTGACGATGCACAGAGCCGCGTGAAAGAGATTTTCACCGACCCCGAGATGAATAAAAAACTTGCCGATAACGGCTATGCTTTCTCAAGCGCAAACTCCATAAACTGGGGACGTCTTGTTCCGCAGGTAGTATATTATGTATCGGCATACTGCGATATGTTAAACCGCGGTTGCAACCTTGAAAACGGTTTCAACGTTACCGTTCCGACAGGAAATTTCGGAAATATTCTTGCGGCGTATTACGCAAAAGAGATGGGTGTTCCGATAAAGAAACTTATTTGTGCATCAAACAAAAACAACGTTTTGACCGATTTCATAAACACCGGCGTTTACGACCGCAACCGTGAGTTTTACACCACAGCATCGCCGTCTATGGATATACTTATCTCAAGCAATCTCGAACGTATGCTTTATATCCTTTCCGACCGCGATGACAAGACGGTTGCAAAATGGCAGAATTCTCTCAAAGATACCGGCCGTTTTGAGGTGAGCGATGATGTTAAGGCAAAGATAAACACGCTTTTCTTCGGCGGCTCGTGCGACGATGAAAAGACGCTTGCCACAATAAAAGAAACCTATGAGAAATACGGTTATCTTATGGATACACATACGGCGGTTGCTATGGCGGTTTATAACGAATATCGTGAAAAAACCGGCGATACCGCTCCCTCGGTAATCGCATCTACCGCAAGCCCGTATAAATTTGCCGACAGCGTTCTCGGTGCGGTGGGTGACACCGTCCCGCAGGACGATTTTGAAAAACTTGACAAACTGTGCAGTGTGACCGGAGTTTCCATTCCCGCTCCCATTGCCGCACTTAAAGGTAAAGCACGCCGTTTCGGCGAGGTTATCGACCGCGACGATATGCGTGAGGCGGTTTGCAAGTATCTCGGAATATAAATAAAAAGCGTTGCCCCTTTTTGGGGGGCAACGGGTTTTATTTTGCCTTAAAGGTTACGCAGGATGTTTCAGAGCAACGACACGCCTTGTTATCGCCGCCTACGGTTATATGACCGGCGTGACAACTGTCGCCCTCGGAATGGTAAACGCAGGTTTCAACACTGCATTTAATTCCGTTTATAATATTACATTCTTTACAGGTTCCCATTTTTTTGTTCCTCCTTGAAAAGTGTTTGCCATTCGGCAGTATTATTATGTGCTAAAACGCAGAAAATATAGGTGATGATTTATGTCTTTATATGCAATATCCGATTTGCATCTTTCGCTTTCGTCGGACAAGCCTATGGACGTTTTTCGCGGTTGGAACGATTATGTCAACAGAATTAAGGCAAATTGGACGCGTATTGTCACCGAGAATGACACTGTTGTGATACCGGGAGATATATCGTGGGCGTTGCGCCTTAACGATGCGCAGGAAGATTTTCGTTTTATAAATGCCCTTCCGGGGAAAAAGATAATTCTCAAAGGCAATCACGACCTTTGGTGGTCGACTGCGAAAAAACTTTCCGAATTTTTGGAAGAAAACCGTTTTGACAGCATTTCTTTTGTTTTTAATAATGCAATCCCCGTCGAAAAATATGCCGTTTGCGGTACGCGCGGTTGGTTTTATGACCTTAGCGGCGAGGACAAGGTTGTGCGGCGCGAGGCAGGCAGACTTGAAACTTCCATAAAAGCCGCAATCGATACCGGACTCGAACCGCTAGTTTTCACTCACTATCCGCCGGTTTACGGCGAATGGGTCTGTGATGAGATTTTTTCTGTAATAGAAAAATACGGAATAAAGCGTGTCTGGCACGGACATATACACGGTTCGGGTTTTAACAACGCAAAATCGAACTATGGTGGCGTGGAATTTCGCCTTTTATCGGCGGATTGTGTCGATTTTTCGCCCGTACTTATAGTATAAACGAAATTTTTTTAAAAAATTTCAAAAAAATATGGAAATATTGTTCGTAATATGATATATTTATATGGAATGATTAACTCGGAGGTAAAAATATGAGTTTAAAAGAATCAAAAAAAGTTGATACCAACAGATATGAGTTGGAAATCACAATAGACGGACAAACCTTTTCGGACGCAATAGATAAGGTTTACAAGAAGAACGGCAAAAGCATTTCCGTTCCCGGTTTCCGCAAAGGAAAGGCCCCGCTTCGCCTTGTTGAGCAGTATTACGGCGAATCGGTATTCTTCGAAGATGCTCTCAATCTTCTTTATTCCGATGCTCTTGAGGCAGCGGCAGAAGAAGCAGGTGTTGAGATTGTTGACGACAAGATGGATTTTGACCTTGTTTCAATCAGCAAGGCAGACGGTGTTGACTTCAAGGTAACCTTGACGGTTGTTCCGGATGTTGAACTCAAAGAGTACAAAGGTCTTAAAGCAGAGCGCGTTACTCCCGTTGTAACCGACGAAGAGATTGAGAACGAACTCAATCAGATGGCAAACCGCAACGCGCGTATGGTAACAGTTGAAGACAGAGCGGCTGATAACGGCGATATCACCGTTATCGATTTTGAAGGTTTTGTTGACGATGTTGCTTTTGAGGGCGGCAAGGGCGAGTCTTATTCGCTCACTCTCGGTTCGGGACAGTTTATCCCCGGTTTTGAGGACCAGATTGTCGGTCACAACACAGGCGATGAGTTTGATGTTAACGTAACATTCCCCGAAGATTACCAGGCAGAAGACCTCAAGGGCAAGGCTGCTGTATTTAAAGTAAAACTTCACGAGATTAAGAAGCGTGAATTGCCCGCAATCGATGACGAGTTTGCAAAAGACGTTTCCGAATTTGACACTCTTGCCGAACTCAAAGAAGATATTAAGAAACATCAACTTGAGCACAAGGCTCATCACGCCGATGAGGACGTTGAAAATACTCTCGTTGATGCCGTTGTTGACGGTATGACCGCTGAAATTCCCGATGCTATGATTGAGTCACGTTGCAACCAGAGTTTGCAGGATTTCTCCTACAGACTTCAGATGCAGGGAATGAACCTTGAGACCTACTTAAAGTATACAAATTCCAGCGTTGAAGATTTCAAGGCGTCTTTCCGTCCGCAGGCTGAAAAGCAGGTTAAGATGCGTTTGGCTCTTGAGAAGATTGTTAAACTTGAAAACATCGAAGTTACCGATGATGAAGTTACGGCCGAAATCACAAAGATGGCTGAGAGTTACGGTGTAAGCGAAGAGCAGGTTAAGGCCGCCGTTCCGGTTAAGGAAATTAAAAAGGATATGGCTGTCAGCAAGGCGCTTGACCTTGTTAAGAGTTCTGCCGTTATAAGCGAGGTTGAGCAGAAGTCTGAAAAGCCTGCCGCAAAGAAGCCGGCTGCTAAGAAGACCGCAAAGAAGACCGAGGAAAAGAAAGAAGACTAATATTGTGTATAAAGGGGAGTTTTTACTCCCTTTTGTGCTATAATGATTACCGGTTGATTATAAAAACACATATTTGTTCATACTGTTTTGTAATGGGAGGAATTTACAATGAATATGAATCTTGTACCTTATGTTGTTGAGCAAACAAGCCGCGGAGAGCGTTCTTATGACATTTTTTCACGTCTTCTCAATGACAGAATAATTATGCTTAACGGACAGGTCGACGATGCGTCTGCAAGCCTTATAATAGCACAGATGCTCTATTTGGAAGGTCAAGACCCCGATAAAGATATAAACTTCTATATCAACAGCCCCGGCGGCTCCGTTTCTTCGGGTCTTGCGATTTATGACACTATGCAGTATATCAAGTGCGATGTTAGCACAATCTGCATAGGTATGGCGGCAAGTATGGGTGCATTCCTGCTTTCTTCGGGTGCAAAGGGCAAGCGTTATGCTCTTCCCAACAGCGAGATTATGATTCATCAGCCTTTGGGTTCTGCCGAAGGTCAGGCAACCGATATTTTAATTCACGCGCGTCATATTGAAAAGACTCGTGAAAACCTTAACCGAATTTTGGCAGAAAACACCGGCCGTCCGATTGAAGAAATTCGTCTTGACACCGAGCGCGACAACTTTATGTCTGCCGATGCCGCCGCCGAATACGGTCTGGTGGATAAGGTAATTACCAAACGATAAAAAAGGTGTTTAAATGGCTAATAATACCAACGATAAACAGATAAAATGCTCCTTTTGCGGTAAAACGCAGGACGAGGTTTCCCGTTTGGTCGAGGGACCGGGAGTATATATATGCGACCGCTGTGTTGAATTTTGCAGTTCACTGATTTTCGATGAGCCGTATACACCTCACGGTGACAAAAAAGAAAAGGAAGAATTTTGCCTTTTAAAACCTATGGAGATAAAGCAGTTGCTTGACGAATATGTAATAGGTCAGGACGAGGCAAAAATAACCCTTTCGGTTGCGGTTTACAATCACTACAAGCGTATAATGTCAAACTCGGAAAATGACGTCGAACTCAGCAAGAGCAATGTTCTTATGTTAGGGCCTACCGGCGTGGGAAAAACGCTTCTCGCACAGACTCTTGCTCGTATTTTGGATGTTCCGATTGCCATAACCGATGCAACAACACTGACTGAGGCGGGATATGTCGGTGAGGACGTTGAAAACATCTTGCTCCGCTTAATACAGGCGGCGGATTTTGACGTTGAACGTGCCGAAAAGGGAATAATCTATGTTGACGAAATCGACAAGATTGCCCGTAAGTCGGAAAACACATCTATAACCCGCGATGTCAGCGGTGAGGGCGTCCAGCAGGCACTTTTAAAGATTTTGGAGGGTACGGTTTCGAATGTTCCTCCGCAGGGTGGCAGAAAGCATCCTCAGCAGGAATTTATACAGATTGATACCACAAACATTCTCTTTATCTGCGCGGGTGCGTTTGACGGACTTGATAAGGTTATCGAAAAGCGTATTGGCGGTAGCAGTCTCGGTTTTGGAGCGGAAGTTAAATCAGAAAGCGATATCAAGCGCGAAGCCGAACTTGTCGTTCCCACGCATCAGGACCTTGTAAAATTCGGTATGATACCCGAACTTGTGGGACGTCTTCCTGTAATTACCGCACTCAAAGGTATGGATAGAGAATCACTCATACGTATTATGACCGAGCCTAAAAATTCGGTAATACGTCAGTACAAGGCTTTGTTCGAGATGGACGGTGTTAAACTTGAATTTGAGCAAAAGGCATTGGAGCGAATTGCCGATATTACAATAGAGCGCAAGACAGGTGCAAGAGGTCTTCGTTCGGTAATAGAGGGCGTTTTGCAAAAAATTATGTATGAAATACCGTCGGATGATACGGTTGAGAAGGTTGTAATTACCGAAGAAACCGTAAACGGCGGAGAGCCTGTTCGTGTTAAAAAAGCGGGCAAGGCGGCAAACGAATAAATTGTTTTAGGCGGCATCAAAGCGATGCTGCCTTTCTTAATATAATATTAAATTGCCTTTGCATAATATATGTGTTATAATTGCCTTCGATAATATAATAAAATACTGAAAGGTTTGAAAAGATGCGTTTTTTAAAGGCAATAAGCGTAATATGGAAACGCTTTTACCGCGGCTTTCACAAGGGCTATTCGTGGGCAAAGAAGTATAACACGTTTTATCTGTTTTTGGGATTGTTTGCCCCAAAGAAGAAATATAAAGAAACCGAAAACAAATATCGCTACGGTATCGTGGTTTGCGCGAGAAACGAGGAAAAGGTTATCGGTAATCTTATAGATTCCATTCATGCGCAGAGTTATCCGGCGGAATATACCGAAATTTTTGTGGTTGCCGATAACTGCACCGATTCAACGGCGAAAATTTGCCGCAGTAAAGGTTGCACGGTTTATGAGCGTAATGACCCCGCCCATGCGCGAAAAGGCTACGCTATGCAGTTTTTGTTTGAAAAAAATAAAAGAGGAGCGCGGGATTGAAAGTTTTGACGGATATATCGTCTTTGATGCCGATAATCTGTTGCACCCCGATTTTATAACCGAACTTAATAAGGCGTTTGATACAGGTGCGGGTGTTGTTGTCGGATATCGTAATACCAAAAATTTTGACCGAAACTTTATTTCCGCAGGCTACGGAATACACTTTATGCGGAGTGTTGTAACATATCACCGCCCGCGTGTATGGCTTAATACAAGTACCCACATTGCCGGAACGGGATTTGTAATATCTTCGCGCTTATTGCGTGACGGTTGGAAGTATACCTGTCTCACCGAAGATACGCAGTTTACCCTTAACAGCGTTGCGGCGGGCGAATATATTGCCTTTTGCGAAGATGCTGAGTTTTTTGACGAACAACCGTATGAGTTGCGTGTTATGGCGCGCCAGCGCATACGTTGGATTAAGGGTAGAATGTATTCTTTCTTTACGACGTTTTTCGGACTTTTAAAGGGTATATTCACAAAAGGTTGGCGTGGATTTGCCTGTTATGATATGATAGTTTACGCATTCCCCGGAAGTACATACTACGCTTTCCGTCAGATTATATTCCCGATAATACGGTTTATCTCATCACGGCTTTGGGCGCTGTGCGTTGGAAGTGTTGCGGTATCTCAGGATAAACCGCACAGAACCTTCTTTGTGGCACTTTGGGTAATATTGGAACCGAAATTTCGAAGTTATCTTCGCAAGTTTGTAAAGGGTGCACTTGTCGTAATACGTGAGCACAAACACACTATGTGTCCTTTGGGCAAACTGATTTTTTACACCTTGCTTTTCCCGTGGTTTGATTCGGTAGGGCCGTATCTTGCTGTTGTCGCGCTTTTCACACGTGCACAGTGGAAACCGATAAAGCACGATGCCGCAATTTCGATAAGAGAACTCGGTTTTAACACTTCTGCCGACAAAAAAGAAAACGAAGTGGCATCAAATAAGTAAATAAAAAACACAAAGCCGCCGATGAAAACATCGGCGGCTTTTCTTTGCCCTTTGAAACTATTAAACTTTATCCCCAAATATCCGGAACGCCTTCGGGACGGTTTCCGATTTGAATATCGCCGTCGGTGTCTATCTTTGGCGAGTTACCCTTCATCGTGGTATAGATCACAACAGAGCCTGCGGGAATAGTGTCGTTTATTGTATCGGTAACGGCGCTGTATGTCTTGTCGGCGTCGATAACGCGTGCTTGTGAATCGGGTGTTACGGTCGCATAGTTGTATACGTGGCGATACATGTTTTTGCCACCTATCGAACTGTCAAACTTAATACTGATTGCCTTATCTTCAAGATTGTTATTGACGACAAGTACCGACCAGTTTCCGTCTGCTGTTTGTACTGCTGAGGTGTGGATGTGTGCATCACCCGATTCGCCGAGGTATGTGCTTGAGTTGTCCTTGCATGACATATATTTCGTCAGCAGGGTAATGGCATAATAACTGTAATACGGCGTTTGTGTTTTAAGTGTTGCCTGTGTTGCACCGGTGAGGTGGAGTCCGTAAAGGAATGCACCGCCGGAGCCTGAAATGTATGACCACAGACAGTCGGAATACTGCCAAAGAATACCGCCCGACATACCCGAATTCATAAGTGCAACATATTGGCTTGCGTAGTCGACGCCCCACCAACGCTGAGTTTTATCATCAACATCATCAGAGAGGAAATATCCGTGGCAGGCGAATTCGTCAAGCCAGAACGGTTTCTTTCCCTTATAGTTTGTCAGCATCGTTTTGTATGTTGCAAGTTGTGTATCGTAATGGTCGTTTTCGGGACCGTAGATGGTTTCGTAACCGCTTTCAACATAGTGCGTTGTCCAAATATCATAAAGGTCAATGCCGTATTTGGAATTTTTAAGGAAGTAGTCCGAAAGACCTGCATTTACGGGGTTGGCTTGATTTGAACCGACAAGTTTAATCGACTCTCGGACAGTTTTGCCGTTTGAGAGGGTAGTGACGTTCATCTTGTCAACCAAAGCCTCGACGAGTTGCAACATTTCTTTTGCGTGTGCACCCTCGTAAACACTGCTGTTTCTGTGCGACGGTTCGTTAAAGGTGAGGGCGTGGGTGACATTCGTAACGCCGTGCTCATTTATAGCGGTAATAGCCTGTGTGCCCCATTCGGCATAGCGTTCTGCCGCAGTATCAAAGTCGATTGCGGGGTGGAGAATACCCCAAGAGATTGTGTATTTAACCTTTCCGTTTTCGTCGTAGATACGTGGTGCAAGATATTTAACTTCGGGAATTGAAGTTGCACCGTATACAAAATAGGGAACAGACCAACCCAAAATTACGGCAACATCCATACCGTATTCCTTGAGTTTGTTGCACCAAGTGTAAAACTGTTGCATTTCTTCGCTGTCCCAATTCCACGGATCGTTTTCGTCACCTGTGTATGCCCACTGTGACCTGAACATTGTGCGGATAGCGGTAATGCCTGCTTCCTTCATTCTGCCGATTTCAAAAGCCCACTGAGCCTCTGTGTATTGACGGCCGAAAACATCGCTTATTACAGGGTGGTAAACCGTCTTGTTGACGCCGGTAAAGTCGGTTGTAAGCGGGGTGGTGTTCTTGATTGAAAGGTTGGTGGCGTTTTCCGCTTTTGTTCCGCCGTTTTTAACAGCCGACGTCAAATCGTCATAATCGTAGTATGCGGCGATTGTTTTGTTGGGGTCTTCTGCGAATGCGTGGAGCGAGGAGAAGAGCGAAAGATAATCAACGTCTATGTATCCTTCGGTGCATTCGATAACAATATAATTGTGCGTCACAACAGGACTTGCATATGAAAATCCGCCGAAAGTCCAAGAGGTTGACTGCGGAACCAGTGTTTCTGCGACGTTGCCGTTTTCGTCGCATAAAAGATTGTTGCCGTCCGAGGTGTATGAAATGCCTACATATCCCTTGCCGTTTGCCGATTTGCGTACGGCGGCGGAGAGTGTGTAATGGGTTGAGGGGATATAACTGTATTCAACTTGATTTTCTATGGGAATGACAATTTTAGTACCGGCGTTTACGCGCAGATAGTGGCTTCCGTTATATGCGCCTGTGCTCTTTATAACCTGTCCGTCGGAGTAGTTTTTACTGCCGTTTTCGAAATCGTTATCGGGGATAAGATTGAAAATCTGTTCGGTATAGAGTTTTTGCGGTGTACCGCTGTCAATGCGGGGAATGGTTTCTTCAATCACGATATCGTCAAAGAAAATATTGGATGCTTGATTTTCACAGCCCGATATTACAAGGTCGGCGAAGTTATGAAGTTTGAACTCGGTTTCAAGACAGAAAACGTGCTCAATAAGTGTCCAATCTGTTGTCGAAAGTGTGATGGTTTTCTTGTCTAATGCGTGCATATAGTCCCAGTCGTGTTCTTCGAGCGTACGAACGGAACTTTCAAAGGTTGTGCCGGCTTTTTCCGCCTTGGCATAGTACGAAATTTTATAGTATGTGCCGGGTTGTACCGAGAATGTGCTCCATTTTTGATAAAGCGGGTGGCGGAGCAGATCACCGTCTTTTGTTGTGCCGTCGGTTTCCGCATTGGTATCGTTTGATGTGGCATACATAACGAGTGAATTTCTGCCCGAATGTGCATACTGTGAAGTTATCCAGAACCATTTATTATTTGTTTTTGCAATGTTATACTGCGGAGCAACACCGCCGTTTACGGTAGTCACGGAGTTTTCAAAATCCACCTTGTCGTAAACAATAAGGTCTTCCTGCTTTTCGAGAGATACCTCATATATATTTACTTTGCTGTCGCAGAGTGACTGAAGATGAACGTTGAGATAATGATTGTTGTCCGAGTTAAAGTTTAGTTTATATATTTTGAGACCTGTTTTATCGGTCACGGTATTTGAAGTGTTTGAAAGGGTGGAAAGCACATTGAGCGTTTGGTTCGATATGTCCGTAACACCGAAATACAGTGCGTTCTTTTCCTTTGTATACGCCTTTACCGTGAGGGTATAATCAGTCATAGGTTCTACACCTATCGTCTGCATAAGCGATTGCGAGGCGGATGTGAACGTTGCACTCGGATTGCCCGCAATATTATATGTATATGCGGTTCCGCTCCAGTTCTTTGTTCCTTCGCTGAATGTGCTGTCGGTTATGCCGCTTGCGACGGGCTTCGATTTGCATAGCGTAAAATCATCGATATAAACCGTACCGGAATTTGCACGTCCCGCGAAGTTGAGTCCGAATACGACCTCGGTGTTACTGCCTGTGTTGAACTTGAGTGTTACCTTTTGCCAAGTGTTGTCACCGTAGTAACTTCCTATGCGGTAGGCGAGACCCTCGGACTGCAGTTGTGTATCTTTGGGAACGAAATAGTATTGCTGCGAGAGTTTATTAACGTTGTATTCCTTGCCGTTGAGCGTTTCGGTTTTGGTTTTTCCGTTTTCGTCTTTAACGGTTTCCGTGCCTGCACTTTCATAAGAATACGGATAAACGAATGTGCGAGAGAGGGTAACGTAATAATCCGAATTCCAATAAAACGAAAGTTCATAATCTGTGTTGGGTTTAAGATTTTTAAGCACACGGTTTGCAGTTCCCGCACGGGTGTTGAGTCGCAGTGAGTATTCTCCGCTGTGTGGAGTTATTACACTGTTGTCAACGCGGGAGAAAATATTGTCGAAATCGCCGTATGCGAAGACATAATCGCTTCCCGAATAATATATCCAACCGTCGGGGTCATAATCACGCATAACGGCGTAACTTCTCTCGTTTGGTTTGAAGGATAGTGCGGAAGTTTCGGGAAGACTTGTATCAATATATATTGTGCGCTGTTCACCCAAATATGTTGATGCATCTTCAAACCCGCCGTCGATATAGAGGTTTTCACTCTCTGACTTGCCTTGGCTTGTTGTTTCTATAAGATAAATATTGCGTTTTACAAAGTTCCAAACCTTGTCGATGGGGAAGGATGAAGTTTTTACATTTGTTGCGGCGGTCACGTCGTGGTCACTGTAAAAATCTTCGGGAGCATTCTGTGAATAGCGTTCCAAAAGTTTAACCGCCATAAGGCGTTTAACCTGATTTACAGAGCGGTTATATGTTCCGTTTTGAACGGCAATAGCGGGATTTTCGTTTTCGGAATAGAACGTCCATTCGAATTTGCCGTATTTATCGGAAAGCACACAATACGGTCTTGCTGATATTTTTGTATAACTGTTTATGCTGTCGGTGTTCTTAAAAGTGGCATAAACACGTTTGCCGCTTAATTTCAATCCGCCGTCGCTCTTGATATATGCGCGGCTCACGTTGTCGGTATTTTTTGTGAGGAGTGTGTTTTCGGGAATGAGTTGTGTCGGCATTGCAAGAAAACCGACTTCCTTTAAAACCGCAGAGGGTGACGTATAGTTAAGGGTTGCCGCATATGATATAGTACCCTCTTTGTATTTGCCGCCTGTTTCGGTAACGAGTGATGCTCCGAGCATATTGGGAGTCAAGTCGGAAAGTTTATATACCGAAACGTTGTCGATGTAAAAAGTTGCGCTGTCATATGCACCCATATGGAGATACATATTGCCGTCGGTGAGTTCGTCTTCGGTCGAGAATACGGCATTTAGTTCTATAAATCCGTCGCCGAAGTGAGCCTTCAAATTGTCCGACATATATTGACTGAATGCGCCGTGGTCGGAGAGTGGAGCGTAACTGTATTTTGCAGATGACGCATAGAAATATGAATTGGAAAAACTGCTCCAACCGCTGTTTGCGCCCAATCGAACTTCGGTTCTTGTGTTTTGTTCTGCTACTACTTTATATGATATATGGAGAAGATATTTTGTGTTTGCTTCTGCCGCAATGGGGAGATAAAAGCCGATATATGTATCGTTATCGGGTTCGGTAACTTTCAAAACCTTTTTACCAAATTCGGAAGTGACATTTTCAGTGTGGTCAATGCATTCAAGTTTTACACCCGAATTGCGTGCAACAAAGCCGGAAACCGTTCCGTTTTCAAAGCCGCCGTCTTCGACAAGGTTATAACTTTCAAACTTTGCCGTGAGACTCGCAAAACTGCCGGTTTTAAATACGTTATCGTAGGAAACACAGGTATTATCACTGTACCAACCGCAAAAACGTGCGCCGTAGTCGGGTGTTGCGGTAAATGTGACCTCTTCGTCGGGGAGAGCGATATTCTTGTCGGCAGTGGCAGTGCCGCAACCTTCGGTGTAGGCGGTTATAGCACGCTTCGTGCCGAAACTGACATTATCAATTTTTGCGGTGAATCCGTTGTTAAAGTTGGCAAGTACCAAATAAAGTGTGCCGCTTGTGCCGTCGGTGAAAACACGCTCGTCTTTACCTGAATTGAATGTTAAGGTAAAATGCATCCAGCCGTTTTCGAATTCGGTGAGATACTGTGCGTATTTAAAGTGGTCGCCGGGGCGGTGCTCGGCGTTTGCCGAAGAAGAATATGTATATGTATAGCCGTTTTCACTGCCGATATATTTTTGTGTGCCGCCGCCTATGAGCGCAACATTATTCCAGTTGCCGAGAGCATAATAAAAGCCGATACGCAAACCGCCGTTTGCACCGAAATCGGTAATTTTCAAATCGAACGAAACTGTGTATTCGGTGCTTTTATCGACGGGAAGTTTGATAGCGGAGGAAGAGGTTTCCTGTCTGTTTGTTTTGTACTCGAGATAATACTTTCCTCTGTCTTCGCCTTTTTCGTATTTCTTACGTGTGAATGCGCCACTGTCCGAAACAAAGGTGTCGGCCGCGAGACCTTTTTCAAAATCGCCGTTTTCAATCAGATTGTAGACGGTGCCTTTAACTTCGCTTTCGTTGGTTGCAAAGAGCGGGGAGGGGGTTGCCGAGTTGTTTTCCGCAACGGCAGGCATAAGCATAAGAACGGAAACCGTTCCGAGCAAAAGCGCAACCGTCAGCAAAATGCTTAATAGTTTTTTCATAAGTTGCTCCTCCGGTGATGTTTTTTTATTATTAAGGGTTAAATGCCGTCGTCTTCGGAAGAAGTGCTACCGTAATCGTTGAAGTTTCCGTCGATATCGGTTTTCCCTGAAACAGTGCAAAAATCATCTGTTGTGTCGAGAGAAAAAACATCGACATTCGGCTTATCATATTGCTTTTTCATAGTTCACCTCCACAAAATATATAAAATACCAAGAAACATAATACAACAAAATCAACAAATTGTAAATAGCGTATTGTGAAAAAATTATAATAATTATATTGAAAATGCGGTAAAAATATATCTTGTAATATTAAATACATCTTAATTTTTCGGGCGTAAAATTTGTGAAAAATCCGGTGATCTTTCGAGTTGAAAAAATAAAATTCAAAAAGCGTTTTTAAAAAATATTTTTAGTTAAAATTTATTTTTTAAAATCAAATTATTGAACTTTAGTATAAAATATGCACAATTTTTTCTGCGTTGTCACGAAAAGATAATGAAATGAAAATCGGTGTATGTTAAAATTTAATCAGCAAACGTCAAAAGCCGATTTTAATTATTGAAAGGAATGATTTTTTTGGGCAGACTATTCGGAACAGACGGAGTACGAGGAATTGCAAACAGCGAACTCACCTGTGAGACCGCAATGGAGATAGGCCGTGCCGCCGCTGCTGTTTTGGCAGACGGTTGTCGCCGCAGACCGGTCTTCGTTGTCGGATGCGACACTAGAACATCGTCGGATATGCTTTCTTGTGCACTCATAGCGGGGCTTTGTTCTGTCGGCGCTGATGTTATCAATCTCGGTGTTGTACCGACTCCTGCGGTTGCTTTCTTGGTTGGAAAATACAAAGCCGAGGCGGGTGTAATGATATCCGCATCGCATAATTCTTCGGAATATAACGGAATAAAAATTTTCAGCGGTGATGGTTTCAAACTGCCGGATATGCTTGAGGAACAGATTGAGGATATCGTGCTTAATAAAGTATCTCTTCCCGAACTCCCCACCGGACACGGCGTCGGAAAGGTTACTGTTGCCGCAAATGCTGTTAAGGATTATTGCGACCACGTAAAAAGTTGCGTGCTTTATTCACTCGACGGTCTTAATATTGCCGTTGACTGTGCCAATGGTGCAGCGAGCAAAACAGCAGAACAGATTTTTGACGGTTTGGGTGCAAACGCCCATATTTTAAACGCCTCACCCAACGGCGAGAACATCAACAAGGATTGCGGTTCGACACATATGGAAGTACTTGCGAAATATGTTGTTGATAACAAACTTGATGCGGGCGTTGCCTTTGACGGCGATGCCGACAGATGTTTGTGCGTTGACGAAAACGGTAATTTTATCGACGGTGACGAAATTATGGCAATCTGTGCAACCGATCTTAAAGAGCGAGGCAGACTTGCGAAGAATACCGTTGTCGGCACGATAATGACCAACCTTGGCTTCTCACGTTTTTGCGAGGAGAATGATATTCGTTTTGTTGCCACAAAGGTAGGTGACCGCTTTGTTCTTGAAGAGATGTTGCTTGATGATACCGTTTTCGGCGGTGAGCAGTCGGGCCACGTTATTTTCCGTGATTTCGCAACAACGGGCGACGGTCAAATTACCGCAACACAACTGCTTTCACTTCTTCGCCGCAAAAAAGGAAAACTTTCCGAACTTGCAAGCGTTATGAAGAAGTGCCCGCAAACCTCGATAAATATCAAGGTTTCGGCTGAGGGAAAGTTGCATTATTACACCGATGAAACAATTAAAACCGCGATTGAGAACGCCAAGGCGGAACTCGGTAACAGCGGCAGACTTGTTGTTCGTCCGTCGGGTACAGAACCGCTCATACGTGTTATGACCGAGGGCGATGATAAAAAACAGATTGAGACAGTGGCAAAAGAAGTTGCCGCCGTTATTAAAAAACGTTTGTCTTAAATTAAACAAAACCGGCATCTGCCGGTTAGCGCCTGACCCATGCTTGGGTGACGAGGAGCAGAGTTATCGAAATTTTCGGCGGATGCTCTGCCGGCAGGAAACTGTCGTTAGAAGGTCTTTAAAAACCGTGCGTAAGTGCGGAACAGAGAGACTTTTCAAAAGAGTTAACTTCTTATGCGGTATTTTTACGTGCCGTATGTTTTAAATATTGAAAGTGAGTTTTATAATATATGTGCGGAATAGTAGGATATACAGGAAAACGTCAGGCAGTGCCTATACTTTTAAACGGACTTTCGGCGCTTGAATACAGAGGTTATGACTCTGCCGGAATTTCGGTTTTTGAGGACGGCATTGTGACAATCAAAACCGAGGGCAGAATAAAAAATCTTTCGGACAAAATCAAAGCGGGAAGAAAAATTCGCGGTACTGCGGGAATAGGTCACACTCGTTGGGCAACACACGGAGAGCCGTCGGAGCGTAATGCTCACCCGCATTTTTCAAACAGCCTTGTGCTTGTTCATAACGGAATAATTGAAAATTATGCCGAACTTGAGGATATGCTTCGTCGCGAGGGCTACAGTTTTCGTTCGCAGACCGATACCGAGGCGGCGGCACACCTTATCGATTTTTATTACAGAAAGACCCAAAACCCGATAGAGGCAATTTTTCAGGCAACGAAACTTATACGCGGGTCGTATGCTTTCTGTGTTTGTTTTAAAAATTTGCGTGATAATATTTATGCCGTTCGTTGCGGCAGTCCGCTTGTCTGTGCTCAAACGGCTGACGGCGGATATCTCGCATCGGACATAACCGCAATACTGCCGTATACCAAAAATTATTATCAACTTGAAGAAAACGTTGTTGCCGAGGTCACTCCGCAAAGAACACGCTTTTTTGTTGCGGTCGGCAAAGAGGTTTCGAGCGAGAAAAAGGCAATAAACTGGAGTGTTGAGTCTGCTAAAAAGTGCGGCTATAACCACTTTATGCTCAAGGAAATTAATGAACAGGCAGACGCATACCAAAAGACGGTTATGCCAAGACTCAAGGACGGCATACCGTATTTCGACTGTGATATATTGGATCGTGATATAAATACGGTGTCGAATATCAAAATCGTTGCCTGCGGAACGGCAATGCACGCAGGCAGAGTTGGAAAAAATATGATTGAATCGCTTTCACGAATACCCGTATCGGTTGAGATAGCGTCGGAATTCAGATATTCCAACCCGATACTCGATAAAAATACCCTTGTAATACTTATATCGCAATCGGGCGAAACTGCCGATACTATTGCGGCGCTTGAACTCGCCCGCGAGTCGGGAGCGAAAACACTTGCTATTGTCAATGTTGTGGGCTCGTCAATAGCACGTCTTGCCGATTACGTAATATACACGTGGGCAGGGCCGGAAATATCTGTCGCGTCTACCAAGGCGTATACCGTTCAGTGTGCCGTGCTTTATCAAATCGCATTCAAGGCGGCACTCGTCAAGCGTCAAATCAGCGAGGGACGTTGTCGCGAACTCTGTGCTATACAGCAAAACGAAGTACCCGAGGCGATAAATGCCGTTCTGCGTATGAGTGGAAGGATAAAACGTATGGCGGAAAAACTGAGCGACAGTGAGAATATATTCTTCATAGGCAGGGGAATAGATTCGGAAATCTGTATGGAAGGTTCGCTAAAATTAAAGGAAATATCCTATATACACAGCGAATCCTATCCTGCGGGTGAATTAAAGCACGGAACGATTTCGCTTATCGACAACGGCGTTCCAATAGTATCGCTCGTAACGGTCGGCTCGCTCTGCGAAAAGACCGTCAGCAACATTCGCGAAACAAAGGCAAGGGGAGCGAAAATTTTCTCGTTCTGTACTGCCGAGTGTGAAAAAGACGTACGTGCCGTTTCCGACTACGCTTTGGTTTTGCCCGATGTAAACAGCCTGTTTGCACCTGTAATAGGTGCGATAGCACTCCAGTTGTTGGCATACTATGTTGCGGTCGCTCGCGGCTGTGATGTTGATAAACCGCGAAATCTCGCAAAATCGGTTACCGTTGAATAAATTTAAAGCCGCTCGAGGGCGGCTTTTTTTGTTTTCTGTTATCATTATCGGAAAGATACAAGAGAGAAAAAGTAAAAAAACGAACGACAATCTTCCCTGACGAAGATTGTCGTTCGTTTATGGCTGAGGAATAGGGATTCGAACCCCAACAAACAGAGTCAGAGTCTGTCGTGCTACCGTTACACTATTCCTCAATGGATAGTCAACACATCTATTATATAACTTTTTTTCGGTTTGTCAAGCAAAAGTTGCAAGAAAACTATAATTTTTTCAAAAAACGTATTTTAATATTATATGTTCTTGAAAAGTCTTGGGTTTGAGTCGTGTTTTCAGTAAATCACGATAGCGCGGCGAGAGTTTTGTTGACAATATGTTTTTTTAGTGTTATTATTTGCGTTGAAAAATGTGCTGAGGTGTAGTATGGATAAATTTTTCTATATTTTTGAAATTGTCGGAACGGTTGCTTTTGCCCTTTCCGGAGCAGTAAAGGGAATAAGAAAGAATATGGATTTGTTTGGTGTTGCGATACTGGGCCTTGTTACGGGTGTCGGCGGCGGTGTTATGCGTGATTCCATTCTCGGAAATACGCCGGCTGTCGCCTTTAAAAGTCCTTTTTTTACGCTTGTCGCGCTTTCTACGGCAATAATAACCTTTGCGGTTGCACGCCTTTTGTGGAAGAAAATACGTGATTTTATTCAAAAATACGACCGCAATGTTATGTTTGTGGCGGATACGCTTGGACTTGCGGTTTTCACGATTACGGGTATCCGCATTGCGAAAGAATGCGGAATAGACAGTTTTGTGTCGCTGATGTTTATCGGTGTTATAACGGGTGTCGGCGGCGGTGTTTTGAGAGATGTTTTTTGTGTTGAAGTGCCGGACGTTTTCAAAAAGCATATATACGCTGTTGCATCTGCGGCGGGCGGCGTCGTCAACATATTGCTTGAGGGTGTTGTGCCGGAAAGCGTTGCGGTGCTTTCCGGCTTTATGTGTGTTGTTGTACTCCGTTTCCTTGCTGCATATTTTCGTTGGAATTTGCCGAAGATAAATCCGGAAATATTGTCTTGACAAAACTTTTTTTATTATGCTATACTCCAAGCGTTGCCACCGGGTAACGAAAATGCAATAAAAAGCATTCGTCTGCACATCGTTAGGTCTTTGAAGATGTGCAAGGCGGGTGCTTATTTTTTTGGAGGTATTGTTATGAAAAATCCCATTAAAAGTCTGATACCCGCCGAAAGGGTGCTTTGGGGACTTTCGGTGACGGTTATATTGCTGTCATTTTTCTTCTCTGGCGGGGAAATTTTTCTCACTGCCGCCGCATCGCTGATAGGCGTTACGGCACTGATTTTTGTCGCAAAGGGAATGGTGCTCGGTCAGGTGTTGACGGTGGTATTTGCCGTGTTTTACGGAATGATTTCGTTTTGTTTCTGCTATTACGGCGAGATGATAACATATCTTTGTATGACTTCTCCCATTGCTGTGGCAACTGTGGTTCAATGGATAAAGCACCCGTATGAAAACAGTGGAACGGTAGATGTGAACCGTTTGACAAAAAGACAGTGTGCGGTTATGTGGGTATCGGCGGCGTTCATAACGTGCGGATTTTATTTTATACTCCGCTTTATCGGAAACGCAAATCTTTTCTTTAGTGCAGTTTCGGTAGCAACGAGTTTCATAGCATCCTATTTAACACTTTTCAGAAGTCCGTTTTATGCCGTGGGTTATGCCGCAAACGATGTTGTGCTTATTATTCTTTGGACGATGGCAACTGCCAGCGATATATCCTATTTCCCGATGATATTATGCTTTGTGATGTTCCTGGTAAATGATTTGTACGGTTTTTACAACTGGCAGAAGATGAAAAAAGCACAAAGTTAAAACTTTGATTTCAGTCTGTCGCTCTGAAAAAATAAAATAGTGCCTTTTTTTGAATTTATTTGTTGAATATTCTATGTGATATGGCTATAATGTAAATGTGAAAAATGCGGCGAATTTTGCCGTATGGGGCGGGTGCTTTTATGAGACTTAAGAAAGATAAGTATGCCACAACATTCGATAACGAAAAGACGATGCGTGAAGAAGAAAACATAATGCACTGTTATCGAAAATATAACGCAAAGCCGATAAAGACGCTTTTTGCGATTTACGGAAACCACAAAAAACTTATGACCGTTTCCACGGTGTGCTATTTGCTTAAATCGTTTCCGGCGATGATAATTCCGCTTATTACCGCAAACGTAATCAATATTGCCTGTGACAAACCCGACAACGCATTATTGCTGTTTGCTTTAAACGCTTTGGGAGCGGTTTTTTTGCTTTTGTTTTATTTTGTTACATTCGGCGTGTTTTTAAAGGCGTTTAACCAAGCCAAGCGTACTGTTGGAGCAGGTTTGCGCGGAGCAATGGTAAGAAAACTGCAACAACTTTCCATGCACTTTCACAAGAATACCGCATCCGGAAAAATACAGTCAAAAGTTATGCGCGATGCCGAAGCGGTCGAAGAGATGATGGCACAGGTGTTTACCAGTGTTTTGGGTCTTGTCGTAAACTTTACGGTAGCACTCGGCGTTATTCTCAGCAAGAATATAACAATATTTTTCATATTTATACTTATAGCGCCTATTGCAGCGGTGATTACATCAAAATTCAGAAAATCTATGCGGAACACCAACAGTAATTTTCGAAAAGAGATTGAGAATACTTCTGCACAGGTTATGGATATGGTGGAACTCATTCCGATTACACGCGCTCATGCGTTGGAAGATGTGGAAATAAAGCAATTTACCGGACGTGTAACCGAAGTGGCGGAACACGGATATAAAATGGATTACGTGCACGGCATATTCAGCGGGGCACACTGGGTAACGTTCACGCTTTTTCAGGTTGCTTGCCTCTTCTTTACGGGATATATGGCATATATCGGACAGATAAAAATCGGCGATATAACGCTTTATCAATCCTATTTTACAACGCTTATCGGATGTGTATCCACGCTTATGGGGTTGTTGCCAACGATTATCAAGGGCAGCGAGTCTATACGTTCAATAGGTGAAATTCTTAACGATAACGATATAGAGGATAACGAAAACAAAATCAAAACTGAGCGGCTCTACGGAAATTATGATTTTCGTAATGTTGTTTTTTCCTATGATGATAATAAAAAAGTGCTTGACGGCCTTGATTTGAACGTCAAGTCGGGCGAAACCATTGCGCTTGTAGGCGAATCGGGTGCGGGAAAATCGACGATAATAAATCTCGTAATCGGTTTTGAATCGCCGAACTCGGGCGAGATTTTGATTGACGGAAAACCGATGAGTGAGTTAAACCTGCAATCATACAGGCGATTTATATCGGTTGTACCGCAAAACACTGTCCTGTTTTCGGGGACTATTCGCGAGAATATTACATACGGCAGAACGGATATATCAGATGAGGAACTTAACTATGTTATAGATATGGCTAAACTGCGAAGTGTTGTAGATAATCTGCCAAACGGTGTCGATACGCTCATAGGCGAGCATGGAAACAAACTCTCGGGCGGACAGCGTCAGCGAATATCTATAGCGCGTGCGATTATTCGCCACCCCGACGTAATTATTTTTGATGAGGCAACAAGTGCGCTTGATACCGCAACCGAACGCGAAATACAGGAAGCAATAAACAATCTGACAATCGGCAGAACAACGTTTATTGTGGCGCACAGGCTTTCAACAATACGCAATGCAGACCGCATTGCCGTAATCGAAGACGGCAAATGTGTTGAGATAGGCACATATGACGAGTTGATGCAAAAGAAAGGTGCATTTTACAAGTTTAAAAGTTTGCAGGATTAAAAGCGAATAAGCGATAAAAAAACACCTTTGAAAACTGTGAAGTTTTCAAAGGTGTTTTTTATGCTTTTATAATACTTATTCCGTATCCTTTTACCGTTACGGTGTTGCCGTTTGGTGTTTCTCCCATAAGCACACAGCCGTGTTCGAATTCTTTCGGCAGGGAAACGTTCGCGTCTTCGTGCCAACGGTTTACGCAGATAAAGACACTGCTTTTATCACTTTTTCGCAAAAAAGCAATATAGCCGATTTCGCTGTAAAGCGGCAAAAAATCTCCGTTTTTAAAGGCGGAGTTCTCGCGGCGAATTCGTCCCAGTTTGCGGTAAAACTCCAAAAGTTCTCGGTCTTCATTGCCCCAAGGATAGGCAGCACGGCAAAACGGGTCGCCGTAACCTTCCATACCTGCCTCGTCACCGTAATAAAGCGACGGTATTCCGGGGAGAGTGTATTGCAGTGCGGCGGCAAGTTTAAGCAACCGTTTTCCGTGAGCGAGTTCCCCATCGTTCAGGTGTTGCGATGCCTGCCATTCGCGGCTTCCGTTGCGGTTACAGCCGAGTCGGGTGAGTATTCGTGCAGTGTCGTGAGATCCTATGTGATTCATAAGTGTATCGAGTGCGGGTTTCGGATAGTTTTCCGCCTGAGTTAATGTTAAGTCAATAAGTTCGCGCGCGTTGCCGCCTCTTACAAAGTGTATTATGGCATTGGAAAGGGGATAGTTCATTACCGAGTCAAGTTGTTTCCCTCTCAAATACCGGCGGCGGTAACCGTAACTTATCTTGTTGGTAGCATCTTCCCAAACTTCACCCAAGATAAAGGCATCGCGGTCTTTGCTTTTTACGGCATTGCGAATTTTGTCCAAAAAACTGTCGGGCAGTTCGTCGGCAACATCGAGTCGCCAACCTTTAATTCCGTAATCCATCCAATAACGTAAAACGCCTTTATCGCCTGTTATAAATTCTGAAAAACTGTTGTCGCTTTCATTGGTTTCGGGCAGTGAGGGAACACCCCACCAACTGGAATATCGGTTGGGGTAGTTTTGAAAACTGTACCAACTTCTGTAAGGAGAGGAGTCGCTTATATATGCTCCGTCGCTGTCATAACGGCGGTATTTGTTGAAATAAATACTATCGTCACCTGTGTGCGAAAAAACACCGTCGAGTATTATGTTTATTCCGAGAGCCTCTGCGTGATTGCAAAGACTTTTTAAATCATCCGCACTACCGAGCAGTGGGTCGATTTTAAGATAATCCGCAGTGTTGTAACGGTGGTTTGAATGCGCCTCGAATATCGGGTTTAAGTATATACAACTGACACCGAGAGAAGAGAGGTATTCGAGTTTGCTTTCAATTCCCGCAAGGTCTCCGCCGTAATAATCGTTTCCGAGCGAACGGATATTTCCGTCTTGACGGTATGCGGGTTGCGCCGACCAATCTTCTTGAATATATCTGTCCTGCGGGACGCTTTGTTTTTCCTTGTCCGAACGGCAAAATCTGTCCGGAAAAATTTGATATATTATTCCGCCTTTTATCCAATCGGGCGTTTCATAGTCGGCGTCATAGACCGTCTGTTGCCAACCTTCACCGTCGGGTGAAACAATACCGAGGGAGTGGTCGGTTTTGGTGACAAACATTCTGCCGTAATCACTGTCATAAAAGAAAGAATACCAATAAAGCCCCTCTTCCAAACATAGCGTGCAGTCGTAAAAGCGGTAATCTTCTAACTGTTCTGCGGGCGTGAGAGGAATTTCGCGCGGGCCCTCGCCGTCGCGGCAGAGGTTTATAAAAGCGGTATGCACCCGTGCGTCATTATGCAAAAGCAGCCGCAGCCGCAGGGGAGTACCTGCGGCCACAGCGCCGATATGAGAGCGGTAAAGAGGATTGCGTGAATCATACGGATAATGTTCCATAAGTTTCTCCTGTTACACTGAGTATTGTGTTTTATTTTTCGTTATATAACGGCTTTGTGTGCCAAATATCTTTTGCATAATCGGAAATAGCGCGGTCTGCGGCAAAACAACCCGATTGAGCAATGTTTATAAGTGACATACGGTTCCACGTGTCGCGGTCGGAATAGAGACGGTCTGCCTTTTCGTGCGCCGCACAGTAATCGGCAAAATCGGCAAGAGCCATATAATAGTCGGTGTTTTTAAGAGTGTTTGCAATATCTTCAAACGAAACACCGTCGATACCGCCCGATATAAAATCGATTGCTTCTCGTAGGCGGGGATTGTTGTTGTAATATTCCGATGGTGAATATCCCGACTGACGGAGTGAAAGGACTTCCGGTGTTTTCATACCGAAGATTATAATGTTGTCATCGCCCACAACATCGTGAATTTCAACGTTGGCACCGTCATCCGTTCCGAGGGTTATAGCACCGTTCATCATAAGTTTCATATTGCCTGTTCCGCTCGCCTCGGTAGATGCAAGCGAAATTTGTTCGCTTATATCGGCGGCGGGAATCATAAGTTCGGCAAGTGTTACACGGTAATCTTCCATAAACAGAACGGTGAGTTTATCCTTTGCGGCGGGGTCGTTGTTTATAACCTTTGCGAGTTGTGCAATCATATGAATGATTTTCTTTGCAAGCAAATATCCGGGGGCGGCCTTAGCACCGAAAATATAGGTTTTGGGCGTGAAGGGAGCGTTCGGATTGTTTTTTATATAAAGATAATCGCTTATTATATGGAGCGCGTTAAGGTGCTGACGTTTGTATTCGTGCAAGCGCTTAACCTGCATATCGAATATCGAATCGGGATTTAGCGCAATTCCGGTCTCGTTCTTTACATAGTTAGAAAGGCGAACCTTGTTGGAACGCTTAATGCTTTCAAGTTTTTGCAATACCTCTTTGTCATCCTTATATTTGGCAAGGCGGGAGAGTTGCGAAGCGTCCATAATAAATCCGTCGCCGATTTTTTCCTTTAAGAATGATGAAAGCAGGGGGTTAGCCTGACAGAGCCAACGGCGGTGTGCGATACCGTTTGTGACGTTTTTGAACTTGTCGGGTGTCATACGGTAGTAATCAGAGAAGAGTGAATCGGTCAAAATTTTGCTGTGAAGTTTTGAAACGCCGTTAACACTGTGACAGGTTGCAACGCAGAGGTTCGCCATTTTAATCATACCGCCCTGTATTATCGAGGTGCGACCCATAAGTGCATAGTCGCCGGTTTCGCGTATGACCTGTTCCTTAAAGCGGCGGTCTATTTCGGCGATTATCTGATAAATTCGTGGCAGGCGATGTTTAAACATAGATTCTTGCCAACATTCAAGCGCCTCGCTCATAACGGTGTGATTGGTGTATGCCGTTGTTTTTGTTACAATATCCCAAGCGTTGTCCCAACTGTAACCGCACTCGTCAAGCAAAAAGCGCATAAGTTCTGGAATGGAGAGGGCAGGGTGGGTGTCGTTGATGTGTATGGCAACCTTTTCGGGAAGATTGTCAAGCGTGTTGTATTTCTGCAAATGGCGGTTTAAAATATCCTGTATCGATGCGGAAACAAGGAAATATTGCTGGCGGAGACGCAAAGCCTTGCCCTCCATATGATTGTCTTCGGGGTAAAGAATTTTGCTTATTGCTTCTGCCATAGCCTGCTGTTCAAGCGCGCGAACATAGTCACCCTGATTGAAAGCCGCCATATCGATTTTTTGACTTTCGGCGCTCCACAGACGCAGGATATTTACGGTTTTTCCGTCCTTTCCCGCAACCATAAGGTCATACGGCATAGCGCGTACGGTTGTGTAGTCACGGTGGGTAATGTGGTGGAAGTTGCCGTCCCACGACTCGTCAATATATCCGTCAAAGTTTACGTCAACGGCGTTTGCGGGGCGCGCCTCAAGCCAAACACTGCCGCCAGGAAGCCAAAAATCGGGCATTTCGGTCTGCCAACCGTCAACAAGTTTTTGACGGAAAATGCCGTATTCATAGTTAATGCAATAACCCATAGCGGGGTAACCGCCCGTAGAAAGTCCGTCGAGAAAACAGGCGGCAAGTCTTCCGAGACCGCCGTTGCCGAGTCCGGCATCGGGTTCGAGTTCGTAAAGTGAGTCGAGTTTTACCTTGTAGGTCGAGAGAGCACGTCTAACGGTGTCTTCAAGACCTAAGTTGAAAAGATTATTTTTGAGTGAGCGACCCATAAGAAATTCCATACTCAGATAGTAAACGGTCTTCGCCTCTGCCTTATCGGCGGCTTCGGAGAACGCCGCTTGGCGTTCGCGCATTATATCGAGTAGAACAAGGACACAGGCTTTGTAAAAAAATTCATCAGAAGCCTGTTCGGTCGTTACGCCGAAATTGTGGGATAGTTTTTTCTCAATAAGTTGTGCCATTTCTTTTTGAGTGTATTTTTCCATCGGTTATTACCTCCGTTATGTTTTCAAGATTATTATTGCCGTAAAACTCTCTAATATATAATATAATATTCGGCAACTGATTTCAAGTGCCGCCTTAGTAGTTAAAAAAGCCTATTTTTTATCTGTTTTATACAAAAAAGTTTTTATAAACACTAAAAATTGTAAATCTGATAGCAAAAGAGAACAAAAAACGGTAAAAAACAAAGCGGAACACCGGTTTAGGTGTTCCGCTCAGTGTTTTATTCTCCGTCCGGTTCGCAATCGCAGTTTATATAGCCGCTTTTTTGACCGTTGTTGTAAAAGTAGCGGTCCAAAACCAGCAGTATGCCCGCCGCTACGGCAAAAATGCCTACAACAGTAGATACAAGTGATAAGAATTTTTTCATAAAAATCAACCGCCTTTCAAGGGTATTATATAGTTTTTTTCGCTTTTTGTCAATATTTACATAAACGGCGAGAACAAATGCAGAAGCCCTTGTTTGAGTTTGGCTTTCAGCGGTCTTCTTTTCCATCGTTTAAGGGTAATTTCCTCACTTTGCGCGATAATGGAGTTTATATGGTCTTTGATGTCGAAAACAGCGTCACTTCGGCAGAGCCAAGCACCGCATTCGAAATGAGTGAAGAAACTGCGGTAATCCATATTTATCGTGCCTATCGTGGCTATGGAGTCGTCCGACACGAAGAGTTTTGAGTGAATGAAACCGGGAGTGTATTCGTAAATTTTGACTCCCGCTTCCAAAAGAGGCTCATAGTTGTATTGCGTTACGGGGTGTACATACCACTTGTCCCACTTTTTCGGGGTGATAATGCGTACATCAATTCCGCTTTTTGCTGCAAGGCGCAGGGCAGTTATCATTGTGTTGTCGATTATCAAATAGGGTGTTACGATATAGACATAGCGTTGTGCGCTGTTTAAAATCTGCATATATATTCCCTCAGCGGGGTCACGTCCGTTCAGGGGACTGTCGCAGTAGGGAAGGACAAAGCCGTCGTGCTGTTCGCGGTAATCCCTAATATACCGTGCTCCGTCCAAAATTTCTCCGGTTGTGAATGTCCACATACTCATAAACATAACAGTGAAACTTTTAACGGCGTCACCTTTGAATATTGCGGCACAGTCCATCCAATAGCCGTGGCGTTCAATGAAGTTTGCGTATTCGTCGCCGATGTTTATGCCGCCTGTTATAGCTGTTTTTCCGTCTATAACGACAATTTTGCGGTGGTCTCGGTTGTTCATAAACAAATCGACCGACGGACGTATTTTGTTGAAAGCGGAAACCGAAATGCCCTCACTTTTGAGTTGTTTTATGAAGTCGCGACCTTGACGGTTAATCGAACCGAAATCGTCGAAAATAATCCTGACTTCAACACCCTCGGAAACTTTTCGTTTGAGTATTGCGTGGATACTATCCCACATTTTGCCCTCAGCCAAAATGAAAAATTCTATAAAAATAAATTCGCGTGCGGACTCGAGTTCTTCAAGCAGTCGGGGCAAAAACACCTCACCGGGAGAAAGATACTCGGTTGTTGTGTCGGAGAAAAGGGGATATCCCGATTCGCGGGTTAAATATTCCGCTTGGCGAGCGTGCATAAGGTCTTCGTATTTCAGACGGCTGTAGGATGTTGTATCGGGTGAAAGGTATTTGATGTAATGTTCTTCACTTTTTTTCATTCTCTTTCTGAATGTGGGAAATACACGTCCGTCACCCCACAAAAGATATGATGCTACACCCACGACAGGTACCACAAGAATAAACACTATCCACGAAATTTTATAGGATGGATTTGAG
The DNA here is from genome assembly GCA_964566175.1 of uncultured Eubacteriales bacterium. Taxonomy (GTDB): domain Bacteria; phylum Bacillota; class Clostridia; order Oscillospirales; family Acutalibacteraceae; genus SIG589. The sequence goes on along the minus strand of CAZMHU010000001.1, from coordinate 69,078 downwards.
CGGCTGTTTATTATACATATTGAAAAAACAATGCTCAAAAAATATACGAGCGGATATACCCAAAAGAATTTGCTTGAAAGTGAATAGAGCATTACTATCAGCAGAAAAAGTTGGAGCAGTATCATAACGCCGGCAACGATAATGCGGGTTGGCAATCGGATACCGCGTTTTTTAAAGAGTTTCATTTTTACACCTCTTTTTCAATAATACAGAAATGATAACATATTTTTTACATTTTTTCTATGGTGTTTATAAAACTTTTGTGTTACAATAATGTTAACATAGGTTACAAAAATTTTTGGAGGTATGACTTTTGCCGAATATTATACAGTTGGCAGACGGAGTAGAGGGTCTGTTTATTGAAAACTCGCGTTTTAATACAACGCTTATATCTTTTAACTTTTATCTTCCGCTAAAAAAAGAAACATATGCCGCAAACGCACTGTTGCCGTATGTGCTTTCTTCTTGCTCGGCGGATTATCCCGATTTTCGCCGACTTAACTTGAAACTCGGCAATCTGTACGGTGCAACCGTGACCACAGGTAATGCAAAACTTATGGATTATCAGTGGACTAACATTGCGATAAGTGTGATAAACGATTCGTATGCGCTGTCGGGAGAGAGCGTTGTTTGCGAGGCGGCAAAACTTTTGGCATCGCTTGTTTTTAATCCGTCGCTTGAGGGTGAGAGTTTCCGAGAATGCGATGTTCTGCGTGAGAAAAGCCAAATGCTTGACCGCATAAACGGCGAAATAAACGATAAGCGCGGTTATGCACGCGCATCGGCGATTTCTTTGCTTTTCGGCTCCGACCCGTACGGCATACCGCGTTACGGCAGGTATGAAGATATGGGGCGGGTGACAGGTGAGGATTTGTTTTCTGCTTGGAACACACTTCTTCGCAGTGCCTATATCCGTGTGAACGTCATAGGTGAAAAATTGCCCGACGGCATATTCAGTGCCGTTTCTTCGGCTTTCGGTGCGATAAAGCGTGATAATGTTACTTCCTTTTCGGGCTTTGGCACGCCGAACTTTGTGAGCGGTATTGACAAGACCGAATGTATGGATATTGCACAGGGCAAACTTGTTATGGGATTTTCAACCGGCAAAACAGCGCCGGAATGCGATACGGCGGCATTGACCGTTATGGCGGATATTTTCGGCGGCGGTCCTTATTCACGCCTGTTTACCAATGTGCGTGAGAAGATGAGCCTTTGCTATTACTGCGCTTGTCAGGCGGTGAAAAACAAAGGGTTTATGCTTGTTGATTCGGGTGTTGAATCGGTAAACGCCGAGCGCGCCGAAAAAGAAATACTGAACCAACTTGAAGTTATGAAAAACGGCGGTTTTACCGACGATGAATTTGAGGCGTCGATTTTCGGCATATGCGACAGTATAAAATCTGCCGAGGACAGTGCGGGCGCACTCAACAACTGGTATGCGGCACGCGTGTTTGACCGCTCGGTCGGAGCACCTACTGAACTTGAACGCCTTGTAAAGTCTGTTACACGCAGTGACGTAATAAACGCCGCCAAAGCGGTTTCGCCCTGCGTTGTATACAAACTTTTGCCGGAGGAGAAATAGTATGAAAAAGGAATTTGTTACCGATAAAGTTATGCCCGAACGCACCGTAAGCGCCGTGTTGTCTAACGGTCTTAAAATATATATAACCGAAAAGAAAAACTTTAATACGGCGTATGCCGTGTTCGGTACAAAATACGGTTCGGTCGACACCTGTTTTTCGGCAAACGGAGGCAAGAGTATAACCGTGCCGGAGGGTATAGCGCATTATCTTGAGCATAAACTTTTCGAGAGTGAAGACGGTGACGCGTTTGAGCGTTTTTCAAAAACCGGTGCAAACGCCAACGCATTCACTTCGTTTGACCGCACCTGTTATCTCTTTTCCTGTGCCGACCGTTTTTATGACAATTTGGACATTCTTCTTGATTTTGTTCAAAGTCCTTATTTTACCGAGCAGACCGTTAAAAAAGAGCAGGGAATTATCGGACAGGAAATAAGAATGTATGATGACAGCGCTCCGTGGTGTGTGCTGTTTAATATGCTCGGTGCTATGTATAAAAATCACCCTGTGCGTATAGATATAGCGGGCACGGTTGAGTCAATAGCCAAGATAAACGCCGAACTGCTTTATGACTGCTATAATACTTTTTACAATCCCGCCAATATGTTTATATGTATTGCGGGAAATGTTTGTGCGGATGAGGTTGTCGCACATATTGAAAAGGGAATAAAACCTACCGCTCCCGTTAAGATAACGCGTGGTACATTTACTGAGCCTGACGCCGTTACTGCGAATTATGTCGAAAAGGAAATGGAGATTGCAAAACCGATTTTCTGTTTCGGATTTAAAGAAAAGTGTGACGGCGAGCGAACCTTATTTGAAGATATTTGCAGTGAAATATTGCTTGATATAATAGCAGGTGACACTTCACCACTTTATGAAAGACTTGTTAACGAAGGTCTGCTTAACGATGAATTTGAAAGCGAATACTTCCACGGCAACGGTTATGCCGTTCCGATGTGGCAGGGCGAGTCAGACAATCCGCAGGCAGTCACCGATGCAATAAAGGCGGAGATAGAACGCCTTAAAAGAGATGGCATAGACAGCGAGTTGTTCGAGTCATCAAGACGCAGTCTTTACGGTTCTGCAATAAAGCGTTACAACAGCGTTGACGGAATTGCTATGAGTCTTTGTGATTGTGCAATGTTCTCGCAAGGACCTTTTGACGATATTGAAATTTTGCGTACCGTCACAAAAGAAGATGTTGAAAAACGCCTGTTACCGATGAATCCCGAAAACGCGGTGCTGTCGGTAATATTGCCTAAAAATCGGAGGAAATGATAATGACATACGATGTTACTGTTTTCGGAATTCATATGACCTTAAAGCCGGTCGCATTTACCCTTTTCGGCAGTTGGAATGTTTATTGGTACGGCATAATAATCGCGCTTGGATTTTTGCTTGCCGTGGCATATGCCGTGTTTAACGCAAAACGTTTTAATATTGATTTTGACCGTCTGCTTGATGTTGTTTTGGTGGCAACGCCTGTGGCGGTTCTTTCGGCACGACTTTATTACATTGTTTTCAGCGACAGTATGACGATAAAAGATTTTTTCAATTTTTCGTCGGGCGGTTTTGCAGGTCTTGCAATATACGGCGGTGTTATCGGTGCATTTGCATCGGGCGCACTTATGTGTGCAATACGTAAACTCAAAATATTGGACGTTTTCGATATCGCATCTATCGGATTCCTTATCGGACAGGGAATAGGCCGTTGGGGAAATTTCATAAATCAAGAGGCTTTCGGAAGTGCAACCGGCAGTGACTGGTTCGGAATGAGCAGTCAGGCGGTCGATTCTGTTTTGGGAGAGGGCGTTTTGGCTCATCCTTGTTTCCTATACGAGTCGGTTTGGTGCCTTTTGGGTGTCATTTTGCTCCATTTGCTCAGTAAAAGACGTTCGTTCAGCGGCGAGATAGCACTTTCCTACTGTGTTTGGTACGGCTTCGGCAGAGGATTTATAGAACTGTTGCGAACCGACAGTCTTTATATCGGTTCGTTGCGAGTTTCGGCTCTGCTTTCTTTTGTTGTCTGTATCGGAGCGTTTATAACGCTGGTGGCTGTAAAGCGCAAAATGAAGAATACGACAGAAGAATATGTGCCGATGTTTGCGGAAAACGCAGAAACCGATGAAACGGAAGAAGTATCGGTTGAAACCGAAGTAACGGTAGAGGAAGAGTAATATGGCAAAGATAATAGACGGTAAAAAAATATCGACGGCGGTTAAAGACGGCATACGTGACGAAGTGGCACGCCTGAAATTAGAAGGCATAAATACTTGTCTTGCCGTTATAATAGTCGGTGACGACCCCGCATCGAAAATATATGTTTCCAACAAGGAGCGTGCCTGTGAATACACGGGAATAATATCAAAACGCTTTTCGCTTCCTGCCGACACATCGACAGAGCAACTGCTTTACTTGATAGAAAAACTGAACAATGACAAAACGGTAAACGGAATACTCTGTCAGTTGCCCTTGCCGAAGGGGATTGACGAGCAGGCTGTTATCGGTGCGATAGCACCGCAAAAGGACGTTGACGCATTTCACCCCGTTAATGTCGGAAAGATTATGACCGGCAATTTTGATTTTCTTCCCTGCACACCTGCGGGAATAATGGAAATGTTAAAATTCGAGGGTGTCGAAATCGAGGGAAAAAACTGTGTCGTTATAGGACGTTCCAACATCGTCGGAAAGCCTATGGCAATGCTTTTGCTTCATAAAAACGGAACCGTTACGGTTTGTCATTCTAAAACCGAAAACTTGGCGGAAGTTACGAAAAAAGCCGATATTCTCGTTTCCGCAGTAGGCAGAGCGGGATTAGTAACTGCTGATATGGTAGGTGACGGAGCGGTCGTTATCGATGTCGGTATGAACCGTGACGAAAGCGGAAATCTTTGCGGTGATGTTCTGTTTGACGAGGTTGAAAAAAAAGCATCACTCATAACACCTGTCCCCGGTGGAGTCGGACCTATGACTATTGCAATGCTTATGAAGAATACCTTAACGGCTGTAAAAAAGCAAAATAAAAAGGAATGTATATAACGTGAAAAGACGCATATTGTTAACGGTTTTTCTCTGTGTCTGTCTTGCCTTAGGAGCAAGTGCTTTGAGCCTTGACGGATATAATCTCAATATTGAAATCGAGTCTGATTTTTCGGTGCTGACAGCCGATAAAATCGCTTCCGAAAACGATTATGTAACGTCGCTCGGTCATACCGTGCAATCGGCAAAGAAATATTTTTCCGACAATGGACTTATCCTTTTCGCATCGAACGATGATAACACAAGACAAATCCAAATCAAGTGTACCGAAACGGATTTTTCAAAACAACTCGGAGATTTGTCGCTTTTGTCGAATGACGGAATTTTCGAAATTGCCGACAACCTTTTGCCGAGCGGACAGCAAAGCGGATATGGTATTGTCGAGGTGAACGGAATGTCAATGCTTGAAGTTTCGTCCCTTTCCGCCGACAGCGGCGGAAGTTTTTGCGGACTTCAGTATATTACAATACGCGGCGGTAGGCTTTACAGTATTGGTTTTTTTGAAAACGGAACTGCCTTCACAGCCGATTTTTCAGCCATTGCCGAGAAGTGTATATCTTCGCTCTCAATCGCACAAAGCGGAACACAAGCGGTCAAAACCGCCGAAAATCTTGCGGAAGTTATAATCGTTTGGTTGCTGATTATTGCGGCGGCGGCAGTATCGGTTGCGATTTTTGTTTCCATAATGGTTGAAATCGCGGGAAAGAAAAATACCGACGAAAAAAGAGCCGTTATTACGCGGAGAAGATTAAAAAAGTAAATAAATGCCCTCTTCTAGGATACAATATATCTTAAAAGGGGGCATTTTTTTGACCTATTCGATTGATAAATATATATATGATATTGACACAGCGGTACGACCGGATTTGAATTTCGATATTATAAAGCGTGATTTGATAATAGGCGGAAGGGCGGCGGCGCTCTATTTTGTGGACGGTTTTATGAAGGATGCCGTTTTTGAAAAACTTATGGAATTTTTGTATAAGATAACGCCCGAAGAACTTGAGGGTATAACCGATATGACTGAATTTTCAAAAAGCCATATGCCCTATACCGAAGCAGACGCAAGCGATAATATCGATACAATAATCACGTCGCTTCTGTCAGGCCCTGCGGTTTTGCTGATAGACGGAATTTGCGATGCACTCCTGATAGATTCGAGAACATATCCACTCCGCAGTATTGAAGAACCGCAAAAAGACCGTTCGGTCAGAGGTTCAAAGGACGGCTTTGTCGAAGCACTTGTTATGAACACGGCACTCATACGCCGCCGAATTCGCGACCCGCGATTGCGAATGGAATATCATCAGGTCGGAAAATCCTCAAAAGTGGATATAGCAATAGCGTTTATCGACGGTCTTGCCGATGACAAGGTTATAAAACGCCTGCGTGAGCGGATTTCAAAGGTTAAAATCAGCGGGATTTCAATGACACAGCAAGCACTCAGCGAAGCCCTCATTCCAACGAGTTTTTTCAATCCTTTGCCTAAAACGAAATTTTCAGAACGTCCCGATTTTGCAAGCGCTTGTCTGCTTGAAGGCAAAATCGTTATCGTTATGGATAATTCTCCGGGGGTTATGATAATGCCGGTGTCGTTTGCCGACTTTTTAAAAGAGGTGGACGATTACTATTTTCCGCCGCTGACCGGCACCTATGTGCGTATAGTGCGGGATATATCAACATTCCTCACGGTATACCTTTTGCCGTTTATACTTCTGCTTTACGGCAATCAAAGCCGCGTGCCGCAGTGGCTTTCATTTCTTTTGCCGAGTGAAGAGGCGGCAATTCCGGTTTTGTGGCAGTTTTTGTTGCTCGAATTTGTGGTTGATGCACTGCGCTTGGCATCGGTCAATACGCCCGACAATTTGTCAAATTCCATAGGAATAATCGGCGGACTTATACTCTCGGAATTTGCCGTGAATGCGGGGTGGTTTTTGCCGCAGGTAATAATCTTTTCCGCTTTTACGGCGATAGCATCTTTTTCACAGCCGAGTTTCGAAATCGGTTATTCGGCAAAGTTCTTGCGGATTATAATGCTCTTGCTTGTTCGGTTTATAGGCGTTTGGGGTTTGGCGTCGGGAACGGTTTTGGCGGTTCTGACGCTTCTATTCAGCAAAACCCTCTCCGGCAGAAATTATCTTTATCCGCTCTTTCCTTTTAACGCAAAGGACTTCTTAAAACTTTTTGTCCGCACAAAGATAAAGGAAGATAATCATTAAATCGGAAATTGTTAACTAAAAATTCATATATTCGATTAAACAAGACCATAAAGCAGATGTATAATCACATTATAAAGTTCTTGGAAGAGGGAATAAATATGGATGAAAATAAAAACATTAACAATTCCGAGATTAACGGTTTTGACAGTGCAAAAAGGGGATATACCGTTACTCCGGACGGAAGTTTTTTCGAAAATCGCACCGAAGAAAACGGTGAAGCGCCGCCTGCCGATAACAGTTTTGTTGACAGCGTAATTCCGCAAACGCCGACAGAAGATGTAAAAAAATCGGAAGAACCGGTGCGCGAATATTCTTATTACAGACAGCCGAAATCGCAAAGACCGAAAAAGGAAAAACGGAAATACGGTTTGGGTATTGTCGTTATGTGTGTGCTGATGGCGGCGATAATCGGTGCGGCATCGGGCGTCGGTGCTGTGCTTTGTCTTAAAGGTGATGCTGCCAATGCAGACAATTTGCTGACAACTTCGCAGAGCGGCAGTGTGACAAACACCACAATAAACGTCGATAAGGTTTCAAATTCGGCTATCGAGGCAGTTGCGGAAAAGGCATCACCGAGTGTTGTCGGTATCAGAACGACAATGGCGGTAAATAACTTTTTCGGTGGCAGCGAAGATTATAATTCGGGCGAGGGTTCGGGAATTATATACAGTGCCGACGGTTATATAATAACCAACTATCACGTAATACAAACCGCCGCGAAATCTTCCGGCACCAAGGTCAATGTCTTTTTGAACGAAAGCACAACCGAGTCCTGTCCGGCAACCATTATCGGCTATAACATAAACTACGATTTGGCGGTTATAAAAATCGAAAAAACAGGGCTTCCGGCTATCGAACTCGGAAACTCGGACGAATTAAAACGCGGACAGTTTGTGGCGGCTATCGGTTGCCCCGGCGGACTTGATTTTATGGGTTCGGTAAGTTACGGCGTAATAAGCGGACTCAACCGCACGGTAAACGCCTCAGCCGAAGATGCCGTTCCCCTTATCCAGACCGATGCGGCAATCAATCCCGGAAATTCGGGTGGCGCACTGCTTGATATTGAGGGCAAACTTATCGGTGTCAACAGTTCCAAAATCGCATCAACCGAATATGAGGGTATGGGATTTGCAATTCCCGTTAATACGGTTAAAGAAATTTGCGACAGCATAATCGCAAAGAAGGACGACCCGACTCCTTATATCGGCGCAACACTCAGCCAAACTTATGATGAAAAAACTCTTAATATGTTCGGATATCCTGCCGGTGTTGTTGTTTCGGCAGTTGCGGACGACGGCCCTGCGTATAACGCCGGAATTCGCAGAGGAGATATTATAACCCGGTTCGGCGACGATGAAATTTCAAATTATGATGACTTTTACGATGCTATTTCGAACTGTAAAGCGGGGGATACGGTAATCGTTAAAATTTACCGTTCCGGCAGATATTACACAACAAAACTTACCCTCACTTCAAATAACGCACAGTAAAAGCGATTCAACAAGAACACCCCACACTGCCTTGGCAGTGTGGGGTGTTGCTTTAATATTGCTTAAAACCAAGCGGGAATAACATAACTTATAAACGAAACGATAAGTCCGGCGGTTATAACGCCTGCGGCGATGAGAAAGAAGGAGCGTTTTGTGTTCATATTAAGAACATTTGCGACAAGTGCGCCTGTCCAAGCACCTGTGCCGGGGAGAGGGATTCCAACAAAGGAGAAAAGACCGATAGCCTTGCCGGTTTCGATTTTTTTGCTTTTTTCCTTTGTGCGCTCTTCGAGCCAAACAATAACCTTTCTAAAGGGGCGGAAACGTTTAAGCCAAGCGAAAATTTTGTTTATGAATAGCAAAACAAAAGGTATCGGAAGAATGTTGCCCAAAACACACAGAGGGAAAGCGACAACCCAATCAACGCCGAGTATTGCCGCCGCAATAAGTCCGCCGCGAAGTTCCAATACGGGAAGCATAGATATAATGAAGATGATAAACTCGGGACGGAGAATTCCGTCAAGTAAATGTGTTAACTGTTCAGCCATAGAGTTTCTCCTTTTAAATATAATTTTTCTTTACTACCGATAATACTCATATCAGTAATCAATTATGATGCCTCTGTAATAATACTGTAATATCTCGGTATAACTTTTTCCGTTTTGCGCCATAACGTTAGCGCCGTATTGGCTCATACCGACGCCGTGACCGCTGCCCGCAACTTCGAAAATAAAACTGTCCGCTTCGGCGTCGAAACTGAGACGGTATGCCGAAGAACAAAGCGTTTTGCCTGCACCGACACGTTCAATGTTTAAAACACTTTCCCTTAAAAACCTTGCGGGATAGAGTTCGCCGTTTGTGCCGAAACGCAGTGACAGCGCATATGTGCCGTTTTGGTCGTATGTCACGTTGAACCAACTCGATTTATCGGCGATTTTCGAAAGGTCAATTCCGGTCGCTTCTTTTACATACTTTGCGATGTCGGTGGCTTTGTAGGTGCGTCTTGTAAGATAGCATTCATAGTTTCGGTCAAATGATGACTCGACGGGAATAAGGTATGGAACGTTTACCGCCCAAGTGTTATATGCGTCGGCGGTTATGCCGGCAGAGCATAAAAAATACATAGTATTGGCAATCTGTCCGTCATAATAAGGCTTGAGTCCTACTACGGATTTCACCGCTTCAAGAGTAGCGACGGATGCGGTTTTAAGAGCCACGAGGGGAGCGGCATCGTCTGCCGCACCGTTTGATAGCAACCAACCGTAACCTGCTATTGCTTGTGCTCTGAGTGCCTCTGGTTCGTATGATGAACCCATTTCGGCTTCGACTATCCTTGAAACGATATCAAGCACACTGCCCGATTCGATGTTGCCGGTTTCGGCGTTTGTAACTTTCAAAATCACGTTGTCGGTGTTGTTTGCGTGTGACTCGTCGGGAGCGGTTTCTTCGGGCGTTTCGGCGTTTGTATCGTCATTAGCGTCGGTCGAAGGAGTTTCGTCCGTTTTCGGCTTTTTTTCGGGTTTACTCGGTGAATATTCCGTCGGCGGAATGTATTGCTCAAACCACTTGCTGTAAATCGAAAAGGGAACTGGAGTGAGTTGTTTTAATGTCAGTGGGTCGGTAATGCCGTCCTTTTCGGTGCTGACAGTTGCTGTTTTGCCGATGTTTTCGGTTGCGTTTTGCGTATCGACCGCCGTTGTTTCGTTGGGACGAAGACGTCTTGCCGCAACAACGATACACCTTCCTTTGCCGTAACCTACAAGAGTTATTATACTGTCTGTCGGCTTAACGTCAACCGTTACCGCAATGTCCGATTTATTTAAAAGCGTTTCGGCATAATTTGAAAATGCGGTATCGTCAAAAAACTCCGTTTGCAGAAATTCGTCCGCAGACTCACCGTAAACGGTGAAGACCGAGAAAATTTTATATTTATCCTCGCTGTAAATCGATGAAAAATCAATAACAGGAGAAAGGCGGTATCCACCGAGTGAAGAGAGTTTTTCAAGTTGTGAAAACATTCTGCCGTTTTCGGGCATATTCGCGTGTATAACGGTGTTTCGGTTATATTCTTCTGGGTTTTGCTCGGTATACGGTGTGCCGTAAATAAAACTCAAACTTCCGTTAAAGAGATGATTTTTATAATAACCGTTCTGCTTCTTGTCGTACACGACGGGATAATTTATGTCTGTACCGTCGATTTTAATAAATCCTGCCGTGTCGCTGTTCTCTTTGCAGAGCGTGCCGAACGAACTCAAAATTCCGTCTTTCGGGAAATCACCCTTGACACCGAGCATATCGGAATAACCGGAATATAGTTTGTCTATCAGTATCGGCTCGGCGTAAAAAACGTATGCCGCAATACCGACAGCCAAAAACAGAAGTGTGAAAAACAGCGATAGAAATACTTTTCCTTTTTTGTGTTTTTTAGGTTCTGCGTCGGTTAAAAATTCTTTTTCAAAGGTGGAAAAATCAGGCATTGTTTGCTTTTCTTCCGGCAGAATATACGGGTCTGTCGTGTTTGCTTTTTTTTGATTCGGTTCGGTTTTCGGAATTTCGGTGTTGTTGTCTGTGGATTGGTCTGTAACCGTTTCGGCGTGAGTATCGTTTTCTTTATTTTCGGAAGGCGTAGAAGAAACGGCCCGCTTGTTTTGCCCGAAATCTTTAACATATTGGTGAACAAGTTCTCCCATCAGTTCTTTTCTCAAGGCTTTATCGTCAGTGAGCACTATTATTGCCTGTGGTCCGCATTCTATAACACAACCGCCCAAAATACCGCTTTGTGAAATAAGAGGTATAGAACTTTCGGGCAAGAGTACCGTTTCGTTTATGCCGAATACGGAAAGGTCGCGTTCGTTTTGAGAATAACCTATTGCGTTGCAGACATTGCAAAGCAGAGAGTTTTTCCCCGAAAGCGTGCCTATGGCAAATATAATCTCACTTCGTGCCACCGCACGGCTGAGACACTGCAAAAGTTCGTTTTCGTTTTGCGGTCGGCTTGACAGCAGACGAAGCGGAAGACAACCGCCGAGATTAAATTCGAGTTCAAAATCCGATGCGGTTTTATAATATATAATGTCGGCTTTGAGTGGTGTTGGCATTTTTTGCGCTTTCCTTTCGTTTATTGTCGTGAACCGTTGTTTGCCGATGAAGTATCGGCAGAGGAAGTTTTGCTTGATGTCGAGGAACTTTCGGAAACAGCAGAAGATATGTCGCTTTGTGTGTTACTGCTTTGTGGAGAAGATGTTTTTGAGGATGATGATTTATCGGACGATGAAACTGCTGATGACGACGGCAGAGAGGAGTCGGGGGCGCTGCTTGATGCACTGTTGTCTGTGTTGTCATCCGATGTGATACTGCTGTCATCAAAACCGTTCGACGAGGACTCGTCCGAAGAAACCTGCGGCATACTGCTTAGATTTTTATAGGGGTTTTCAAGACCCTTTTTATCGTAATATGCCTGAGGATAGAGGGGAGAGGCGTTTACCGAAACGGCGGTTTTATCAATAGACGAATTCTCGCTGCTTTTGATTTTCTTTGCCATAATAACAAGGCGTGCATCGTCAAAATCATACGAGCAGGTTGAAAGGGTAATAATCGCGTCACCCTCATCAACCTCAACGCCTGTGTTAATAATACTGCGCTGTTTCGCTTGCGAAACCCATTTTAAAAATTCGTCGCTTGATGAGAAATCGTGCTGACGGTAATCGAAAATATATCCGTTCCCTTCATCGGGTGTTGCGCCGGTTATCATAACCGCAAAAATTTTATAGTTTGCGTCGTTATAAAGTGTGCGTAGGTTAAATGTCGGGTTTTCTTTGTAGAAATTTACGTTTTTATAGTTTTTAAGTTGTCCGAACATCGAACCGTCATTCATATTGTGACCGTACAAAACAAGGTTTTTACTTGTGGAGTTCCTTGTTATAACGGCGTCTGCATCGAAAAACAGTGTGCCGTAGCGACTTTTTTCGTTTAAGAAATTGCGACGCAGATAATAGTCGTTGTCGGTGTATTGGACGATAGGATTATCAATATTCGTTCCGGAAACCTTTATCCAACCTATCGTATATTCGTTTTGAGCCAAAAGTTCGTCAAAACTCTCATACGTTCCGTCGGAATTTTTCTGAAGATTTGTCGGACTGTAATTCTCTCTCGCCGTTTCGGTAATGCTGTTTTGCTTGTATCCCTCTCGGAAATAGCAAACCATATATGTTGAAGAGATTATAAGTGCAACAAGCGAGAGTGTGAAGAGAAGTTTTCGTATTATATCACCCTTGTTGTCACCTTTCCAAGGTAAGAACGAACGTAAAAACGAAACAAACTTGCTGTCGGTTTTTTCAACCTCTTCGTTTTCTCCGTAATTTTCTGTTACCAAACCGCTGTCGTCAATGTAGATTTGACTTCTGTCGGTGAATATGCGGTCGTAAAGGCTGACTTTGAGGTCGTCTCTGTCAAAATGTTCGGCGATAAACTGACTGTCTTTTTCGTTTTCGGTGGGAATATAGAGTTCGTCGGAATAGTCACTGTCGGCAACCGTTTGTATGAGTTGCGCTATTGCCTCGTCAGTGATGAAGTTGCCGCTGTTGTGTTCTTTTCTTGCAGACTTGGGTATTGCCGCCGCAACAGCGGTGGGTTCGATGTGTGCCGGACCTGCAATCTGTGGCTGTGAGGTGAGCACGGTGGGTACACTGCCGATTTTAAATCCACCCGGCATCGTTTCGGGCAACGACAACAGATATCGTCTTACAAGGTCGAGTGCGATATTGGCGGAATTGCGGCGAACTTTCTTGCGCTCGTCCGAACCGTGACCGAGTGTTGTGCGCCTGACCCAAATATTTTCACGGTCGGAAATGGCGATGTAAACAAGTCCGACAGGCTTGTTTTCGCTCGCACCGGGTCCCGCAACGCCTGTAATACCGACACCTATATCGGCGTTTGATACCTTGCGTGCGCCCATTGCCATATATGCCGCAGTATGTTCGCTGACCGCACCGTATTTTTCAATGATACTTTCGGGCACGCCAAGCGCGGCGGTTTTAATGCGATTTGCATATGCGGAAATTCCGAAATCAAACACACTTGATGAGCCGGCAACCTCGGTTATAAGTGAGGAAAGCAGACCCGCCGTGCAAGACTCGGCAGTTGCTATTTTCAATTTTTTGCTTTTAAGCAGGTCGACAACGACGTGCTGGAGCGGTTCGCAGTCGGTTCCGTAAACACTGTCACCGACGGATTGCTTTATGTCGTTGATTATCGGTTTGCATAGGTTGTCCGCGGCGTCGACAGTTTGTGCGCTTGCCGTTACGCGAACGCGCACTTCGCCCTCTTTCGCATAGGTCGCAACGGTTGGGTTTTTGAGTTTTGTAAAGCGTTTGAGTTTTTCTTCAATCGCAGACTCCATCTCGCCCGTAATGCGAATGCTGTGTGAAATTATGGTGCTGTTTGTCAATTTGGCAAGCACAGGTTTTACATATTTTAAAAACATATGTTTCATCTCTTCCGGCGGACCGGGGAGAATAACAACCGTGCTGTTGCCGTTTTCTATAATACAGCCGGGTGCTGTGCCTATATCGTTTTTAAGTACGGTTGCACCCTTCGGTATGAGTGCCTGTTTGAAATTGCTGTCGGTCGCGTTGCGTGCCGTGCGGCGAAAATATTCTTCAATGCGACGGCGACTTTCGCTGTCCTCAACAAGCGGAATGGAAAAAAGAGAGGCAACGCTTTCTTTTGTGAGGTCGTCCTCGGTAGGACCGAGACCGCCTGTTAGAATAATTACCCTGTTGTGTTTGAGCGACTCAAACACCGCCTGTTTAATTCGCTTTTCATTGTCGCCGACAACCGTCTGGCTGTATACGTTTATTCCGAGTCCGGCAAGTTCTTCGGCAAGAAAGCGTGCGTTGGTGTTTACAATATCACCAAGCAACAACTCTGTGCCGACACAAATGATTTCACCGTTCATTACTAACCCTCTTTGTTAATCAATATAGGAATATTCTGTGCTGTTTACGGCACGCTCTATCAGTGCCTCAATATCAAGTGCGGCTTCTGCCTGTTCACACTGTGCAACGGTAGGACGTGTGCGCGGATGTTTCGGGGTGAATACCGTACAGCAGTCTTCATACGGCTGTATGGATATTTCAAAGGTATCTATCTTGCGGGATATTGCAATAATATCCTCTTTGTCCATACCAATGAGCGGACGCAGAACCGGCATTTCGGCAAGGGCATCCGTAACGGCAAGAGCGGGCATAGTCTGGCTTGCAACCTGACCGAGACTCTCTCCTGTTATAAGTGCACCACAACCGCGTTCGGCGGCGAGTTTTTGCGCTATGCGTAACATCATACGGCGCATAATAAGCGTAAAATATTCTTCGGGGCATTTATCGGCTATTTCTTCTTGAATTTCCGTAAAGTTTACAACGCCGAGACGTATTGTTCCGCTGTATGCCGCAACGCGTGAAAGGAGTTGGCGTACCTTTTGTTCGGCACGCGGACTTGTGTATGGCGGACTTGCGAAATGTATTGCGTTCAGTTCCAATCCTCTGCGAGCCATAAGATATGCCGCAACCGGACTGTCAATTCCGCCGGAAATCATAGCGGCGGCACGTCCACTGCTCGAAACCGGCATTCCTCCCGCGCCTTTTTGCTGATTTGCGTGTATATATGCGCTGCTGTCGCGAATTTCGACTGTTATAGTGACTTCCGGATTGTGAACGTCAACCTTCAAGTGAGGGAACGCCGAAAGCAACGCTCCGCCTACCTCGCGGCATATTTCTGGTGAGCCGAGCGGGAACTTTTTATCCGAACGCTTGCTCTCAACCTTAAAGGTGGAAACGGCGGAAAGGTAGGTCTTTGAATAAAGTTTTGCCGTTTTTATAATTTCGTCAATATCCTTTTCACACACCGCCGCACGGCTGTATGCCGAAATTCCGAAAACCTTGCCTACGCGACAGGCAGCTTCGTCCATATCAAAATCGTCGTCTGTGGGAGTTATGACGATTGTTGACTGCGCTCTCTGTACGGAAAAATCGCCGAGCGAGCCAAGACTCTTTTTGATGTTTTTTATGAGTATGTCCTCGAATGTGCGTCGGTTTAAACCTTTAAGCACAAGTTCGCCGTTTTTAATAAGAATTATTTCTTTCATTTGCTACCTCTCAATTTTTGTTTTGCTTCGCGCAGTGCATCACACAGTGCGTCGATATCGCTTTTTTTATTATATTTTCCGAGACTTATTCTCAGCGCACTATCAATGCGTTCACGGGAAAGTCCCAAGTTTTTCAGAACATAACTGCCTTCACCCTTTGCACAGGCACTGCCGCTTGAAACGAAAATATTTTTTCTTTCCAAAAAATGCAAAAGTGTTTCGGAGCGGTATCCCACTACCGAAATGTTAAGTATATACGGTATGGAATTATCGGGTGAGTTGATATCGACAAATCCGAGTGCCGAGAGTTTGCCGAGTGCATATTTCTTGATTTCACCCATAGCGGTTTCAAATTCGGACAAAGGGAGTAGTTCGCAGAGTGCACCGTGAAGTCCCGCAATCAGCGGAACGCTTTCGGTTCCCGAACGCAGACCGTTTTCCTGTCCGCCGCCGACAATAAGCGGTTGAATGTGAACGTCTTTTTTCTTGTATAGAATGCCTATGCCCTTTGGCCCGTTGATTTTGTGTCCGCTTGCCGAGAGCAAGTCCACACCCAACTCTTTAACACTGCATTTGATTTTGCCGAATGCCTGAACGGCATCGCAGTGGAGCAGTGCGGGAGCGTTCGCTTTTTTAATGGCATCTCTCGCGATGTTGACAGGCATAACCGAACCGATTTCATTGTTGACAAGCATAATGCTGACAAGCACCGTTTTGTCGTTTATTGCATTATAGAGTTCGTCGGTTTTGATAACGCCGTTTTTGTCGGGGGACAGGCGTATAACCTCAAAGCCTTCGCTTTCAAGTCTATCGACCGCTCGCAATACCGATGGATGTTCTATCGACGTTGTGACAATTCGGTTGCCCCTTTTTTTGCGGGTATATGCCGTGCCGAAAATCGCCGTGTTGTTGGCCTCGGTGCCGCTGCCGGTAAAATATATTTCATCACTGCGGCAACAAAGGTGTTTCGACGCTTCTTGTCGTGCCGCCGAAACGGTATCTTCCGCCTGCATACCCATAATATGCAACGAAGAGGGATTGCCGTAATTCTCAAGCGCACGGTTTATGTATTCTGTTGCCGTTTTGCATACTGCGGTTGTGGAACTGTTGTCAAGATAAATAATATTGTTCAAGGCGAATACTCTCCAAAATAATATATCTTTTAATATTATAATACTGAAAGATTCATATTACAACATTTATTTGTGCCGATTTTAAGGAAATAATAACCGAAAAAATGCCAATACTGTTTTTGAGGTGTTTTTATTGAAAAGAAGAGGTGCTGTCAGAATCATTTCGTTTTCGGTTGCACTGTTTTTAGTACCTGTAGGTATGCTCACAAAGGCGAGAGCCGAAAGCAAACATTACAGCCGAATGTTATACAGCGGCTATATGAGTTCGCTTGAAGATGTGTGCGACGGTCTTGCAAGCATAAATACGGAACTGAAAAAGAGTGCCAATATTACAACATCGAGCCAACTTTGTTCCATTGCGGCAAATATTTACCGTGATGCAGGTAGTGTGAAGTCCGCACTGTCACGGTTGCCGCTCGGTGATATCGATCTGTCGGCGCTTTACAAATTTCTCTCTCAAGCGGGGGATTATTCACTCTCGGTTGCCAGACAAAGCATAGCGGGCAAGGCTTTGGGAGAAGAAGAAAGAGAAAACTTCAATACTCTTTCAAAAACTGCAAAAACCCTATCGGAAGGTGCGGAGAATATGCGTATCCGTTTTCAAAACGGAGAAGAAATGGTTTCGGGAGCGGACACGGCTTTTGTTTCGGACGAAGCGGCGGCGTTGCACGACAGCGTTGAGAGTTATCCGTCGCTGATTTACGATGGGCCGTATTCCGACCATATGCTAAACCGCGAGTCGCGCTTGCTCTCCGAAGCGGATTATGTAACGGTTGAAACGGCGGCAGAGTCGGCGTCAGTGTTTTTCGGTTGCGACGGCGCGGAACTGAAATTTGTAGGCGAGAGCAACGGACAGACCGAAACCTATCGTTTTGAATACGGCAGTGCCGTTGCCGAGGTTACCCAAAAGGGCGGTTATGTGCTTTATTACAGAGATTATGTCAAAACCGGAAAAGCAACCTACACCTATGAACAGGCGGTGGAACTCGCCAAACAGCGGCTTTGCGAATACAAAGGCGAGCAGTTTGAAGAAAGTTATTATTTTGCCGACGAGGGAGTTTGTACCGTGAATTTCGCCTATAAAGAGGGAAATACGATTTGTTACAGTGATTTGATAAAAGTGGGAATAGCGCTTGACAGCGGAGAAACGGTGCTTTATGAGGCGGGCGGATATATTGCCAATCATACAAGGCGGACGATAAAAACGCCTTTAGTGACAGAAAGCGAGGCACGCGCGGTTTTAAGTGAGAATTTAAAGGAAATATCGGTAAAACGTGCGCTCATACCATCGGCTTGGGGAGAGGAAATTGCCTGTTATGAATTTTTGTGCGAGGACGGCGAAAAAAACGAGATTTTGGTTTATATAAACAGCGATACACCGGCAGAAGAACAGGTTTTCACGGTTATAAAAACCGAGGGCGGAACACTCACAAAATAAAACTTGACATTTGCCTTTTTCGGTGGTATAGTAGTAGAGCCGCATATTGTGGGCTTTGTTAAGTTGTCCGTTTTCAGGGCACGCCCATCGTAGCGAGACTGAATTAAGGCAGGTGCCAAGGAAAAATGTACGCAATTATTGAAACAGGCGGAAAGCAGTACCGTGTAGAGAGCGGTGACGTTATCTATGTCGAGAAACTCAATGCCGAGGCTAACGAAGAGGTTACCTTTGACAAGGTTGTTGCTGTATGCAATAAGAAACTCAAGGTAGGCAAGCCCTATGTTAAAGACGCTGTTGTAAAGGGCGTTGTTCTCAAGAACGGCAAGGGCAAGAAGATTAACATCTTCACTTACAAGCCCAAGAAGGGTTATGCCCGTCACAAGGGTCACAGACAGCCCTACACAAAGGTTCAGATTAACGAAATCGCGTAGTCTATGACTAAGGCTTCGTTCTACGGAAAGGACGGCGTTCTTTCCGGCTTTAAGATTACCGGACACAGCACCCTAAACGGTGATGATTTTGAAGGTAAAATTGTCTGTGCGGCGGTTTCGAGTGCCGCATACATGGCCGCAAATACACTGACCGAAATTGCGGGTTGCAGGTGTGATATTGACGAGAAAGACGGCTTTATGTCCCTTTTCGTAACGTCAAATATCGAAAACGCACAGGTAACATTGCAGGGCTTTTTGCTCCATTTGCGTCAGTTGGCTGAACAGTACAGTAACATTGAATTAAACTTGGAGGTGTAAACCGATGTTAAAGATTAACATACAGTTATTCGCTCATAAAAAAGGTATGGGTTCTACAAAGAACGGACGTGACAGTGAGTCCAAGCGTCTCGGCGTAAAGCGCGCAGATGGTCAGTTCGTTTTGGCAGGTAACATTCTTGTCCGTCAGAGAGGAACCCACATTCACGCCGGCAATAATGTCGGTAAGGGCTCTGATGATACACTTTTCGCTCTTATAGACGGAAAGGTAAAGTTTGAGCGTGTAGGACGCGACCGCAAGCAGGTTAGCATCTACGCAGCCGAATAATCAAAAAATCGGACAGCCCGGATGAGTTATCTCAGCCGGGTTTTATTTTTAAGAAAAGCGGTTAAACCGCGGAGGTTTTATGTTTGTAGATATAGCAACAATACACCTTAAAGCGGGTGACGGCGGAAACGGTGCCGTTTCCTTTCACAGAGAAAAATATGTTGCGGCGGGCGGGCCGGACGGCGGTGACGGCGGCAGGGGAGGTAATATTGTTTTTCTTGCGGACGATAACCTTTCCACGTTGGCGGATTTCCGTTACAAACGCAAATACTGCGCCGAGAATGGTCAAAACGGCGGCAAGGCACGCTGTACCGGAAAAAGCGCACAAAATCTCGTGATACGTGTGCCGAGAGGAACGCTTGTAAAGGATGCAGAGAGCGGTAAAATCATTGCCGATATTTCGGAAAACGAGCCTGTTGTTATCGCTAAGGGCGGTAACGGCGGTTGGGGAAACTGGCATTTTGCAACCTCGACACGTCAAGTGCCCCGCTTTGCGAAAAGCGGTATGGCGGGACAGTCACTTGATGTAACGCTTGAGTTGAAACTTTTGGCTGATGTCGGTCTTGTCGGCTTTCCGAACGTCGGAAAATCAACCCTTGTTTCGGTTGTCAGCGAGGCTAAGCCGAAAATTGCAAACTATCATTTCACGACACTCACTCCTGTTTTGGGCGTTGTCCGTATGGGCGAGGGAACATCTTTTGTAATGGCGGATATCCCCGGCCTTATAGAGGGCGCAGGCGAGGGTGCGGGTCTCGGACACGAGTTTTTGCGTCACGTTGACCGTTGCCGTCTTTTGCTCCACGTTATAGATGTTTCCGGCAGTGAGGGACGCGACCCGATTGAGGATTTTGAAAAAATAAATCACGAACTCGAAACATTCAGTTCCGAACTCGCAACACGCAAACAAATCGTTGTTGCCAACAAGTGTGACCTTATCGATGAGGCAGAGATTGAACGTGTTAAAGACTGGTTTGTTTCACGCGGATACGCCTTTTTTCCGATTATGGCGGCTATTGCCGAGGGCACGGAAGAACTCATAAATTATGTTGCGGCTGAACTCGCAAAACTGCCCCCGATAATTCGTTACGAGCCGGAGATAATAATAGAAGAGCCGACCGCCGTGCATAATAAACGCACGTTTAAAGTGCGTGTTGAAAACGGCGTGTTTATCATTGACGATGCCGAATGGCTTCTTAAAATTTTGGAAACCGTCGACCCCGAGGATTACGAGTCTTTGCAGTATTTTCAGCGCGTTCTTCACGAAAGCGGAATTATCGATGCGCTTGTGAAAAACGGCGTTCGTGACGGTGATACCGTCAGGGTATACGATATCGAATTTGATTATGTATCGTAGGGTGAGCGTATGATTGAAAAACCAAAACAACTCAGTCCGACAACGCTTGCCTTTTTGGGCGACGGCGTTTTCGGACTGCTCGTACGTGAGAAACTTTGCGAATGTGACCGTCCGTCCGGCGAACTTCATTCACGCTCGGTAAAACTTGTGAATGCCACTGCGCAGGCGAAGGCGTTCCGCCTTATTGAGCCAATGCTCTCGGAAGACGAACTTTCGGTTTTTAAGCGCGGTCGTAACGCACATACAAGCACAACTCCGAAGCATTCCACAAGCGGAGAATATCACACCGCAACTGGGCTTGAAGCCTTGTTTGGGTATATTTATCTTTCGGGGAATGATGTCCGCTTACGTGAACTTTTTACGGTGATTTGGGACTCTTTTTCGGAAAATTTGTAATAAAAACGAAAGGTGAGTGACCGTCGGTATGAAGAAAAACATCAAAAAAACGGTTATTGATTTGCTGTTTTATGTTGTCGGCTGTTGTGTTTATTCGGCGGCTGTAATAATGTTTACCGACCCGAATGAATTATCGCCAGGCGGTGCTACCGGCATTGCCCTTATTCTAAATCACCTTTTTTCTTTGCCGACAGGTATGATGGTGCTTGCGATAAATATTCCGCTTATAATCGCGGGATATTTGGTATTCGGCAAGCGTTTTATACTTAATACGGCTGTTGCCACCGTTATAATGTCTGTCTCGCTGGACGCGCTTTCGGGCGTTGTAAAGCCGTATTATACCGACGGAATACTCGCGGCTATCTTCGGCGGAATAATGATGGGCGCGGGACTGGGACTTATTTTTCTGCGTGGTGCGACAACAGGCGGAACGGACATTGCGGCAAAACTTATAAACAAAAAGTTTAAGTTTGTTTCAATGGGCAGAATAGTGCTTGTCATAGATTTGATTGTTGTCGTGCTGACCGCCCTCGTTTATAAAAATTTCCAAAGCGCACTTTATTCTATTGTTTCGCTTTATGCTTCGTCACGTGTTATGGACAGTTTGCTCTACGGCACGGACAGAGGAAAACTTATTCATATTATCACCGCCAAACCGCAGGAAATCTCGGATGCGATTTTTTCAAAACTCGGCAGAGGTGTTACACTGCTTGATGCAGTCGGAGCATATACGGGGGAGCGTCGTTCGCTTATGCTGTGCGCCGTTCGACCGTCCGAAGTGTCCGCTCTTCAAAGCATAATCAAGACTACCGACCCTGATGCTTTTATGGTGATTTCCGACGCCGGAGAAATTTTAGGCGAAGGTTTTAAGAAAAATGAATAAAACACTTGATTATTTTGAAAATATGGTGTATAATCATTTTTGTAATGTGCCGGTGTGATGGAATTGGCAGACGTAGTGGACTCAAAATCCACCGGTAGCGATACCGTGCCGGTTCGAGTCCGGCCACCGGCACCAAAATAAAAATCCGTTCTCGTGTGAGGGCGGATTTTTATTTTGTATTATTCGCTTTTCATCATTTGTTAAAGAGAATGGATTTTTACAAAATGAATAATGTATAATTACACTCCGCCTACTCACAGATTATTAAAGCACTCACCCAAGGTGGGTGCTTTTTTGTGATTTTAGTTTTTTACAAATGACGTTATCCTATAAAAGATGAAAACGGCAAAAATAGCAATGTAAAATCGATATAAAATAATATTTGCAATTTACCCCCCCCGAAAAAATGTTATATTATATAAACAAGAGATTGTGAGGTGTAGAAAATGAGTAAAAATGCCCTAAAAACCGAAAAAATTTATCAAAAACCGAAAATACAGGTGCTCTTGTTTCAAAGCAACGATGATATCTGTGCAACTATGAGCAATGGCGATAATGATTTTGATGTAAGCGGTTGGGATAACGACGAATAAATAAATAAATATATATAAGGAAGTGATTTTATGATTAAAAAAACAGCAGCGGTTTTTCTTTCCGTATTGATGATATTGAGTGTTTTCTCATTTAATATCTGCTCTGCCGATAACGATGTTACGGCTACCGTATACGTAAACTCTTCTGTTTTGGTAAGCGGCAACGGAAAAACAGAGAAAACCGCTTTTAAAACTTTGGACGAAGCAATCTCAGCAGTTGATAATGTGACTGCCGATAAACGTATTGTAAAGATTATCGGCGATTATGAATTGCCCCAAAAACTTGCGACTCACACCAACGCAATAACTCTCTGCGGAAACACCGGAACTGCCGATAAATTGGTTCTTTCCCGTAGTATAACGGATATCGGCGGCGCGTTGACGATTGACGATATTACTATGCTTTACAAGGACAAGTACGCAATCTTTGCTATGCGAAATCCCTTGGAGTTCGGAAAAGGCGTTGTTTCAACCGGCGAAATTAACGGCAACGCAACCGACGATTGGAATGATTTCAGACCGGAGATTGTCAGCGGCGGATATGCTGCTTATACCAATTCAAATACTACACCCGCACATAAAATGACGGTAAACAGCGGAAAATTCTGGAATGTATTTTTGGGCGAGTCTGCGCTGAGAACCGAATGGACTTGCGTTACAAACGGCGCTGATTTTGAGATGAACGGCGGCGCTGTATACAATCTGAGAATCGGTGGAAACGCCTGGGACGGCAACCGCGGCGAAAACAGTTATAAAGGCAACGTAAATATAACCGTCAACGGCGGTAATATTTATGGTGGAATATCGGTGCTTGATAACGTATCGACAAGCGCACAGTATAAGTCGCCGAGTTTTAACGGAAACGCGATACAAATTCTTCTCAACAACGGTATAAGCGTTTCAACACTTCCGCAAGCAGCAGCGGTTGAAGGTTTCGGCGGAAAACTTTATGTTTTGAAGTCCGAAAAGAAAGCCGGCTGCTATCTTTCAACCACCGACAAAACCGGCGAATTTAAAGTTACGGCAACCGAGGAATTGGACGCACTCGCAGTCGACGAGGACGGAAATAAGACCCGCTCCGAAAACGGAGTTTTAAAACTCGCAAAAGCCGGAACATATACGGTAAGTTTTGTTCCCGCACAAATCTCGCAGACTTTGTATGTTGACTCTGCAAACGGTTCGGATACAAACACCGGTTCGTCGACAACTGCCGCTCTGAAAACGCTTGACAGAGCATTTACCCTCTTGGAGAGCAGTGAAAACGAAAATCCGACAGTTAAAATCATAGGAACATACACTATAGACTCAACTAACAACACTCTGCCGACCCACACAAAGGCAATAACGCTCAGCGGTGCAGACAACACATCGGCACTTAATCTTGCCGAAACGCTTAATACAAACGGTTCGGTTATATTTAAAAACGTTAAACTCACGCTTTCCGCCGGTAACCGCGATGTTAAAACAAACGGTGGCGAAGTAACGGTCGACGAAAGCGTTACAATAGCAAACTATCCCTATTTGAGATTTTACACCGGTCTCACCAATGCCGATAACACATCTGTTGAAACCGCCACACTCAAGAGCGGACACATTGATGCGCTTTGGGTAGGTACAAATGATGTTCGTGATACAAGCGGCAAAACCACAGCAGGTGCAAATATTACCATCGACGGCGCACAACTCAGATATTTGCGTTTGGGCGGTCACGGTTATGATATATCGGGCAGACCGTCATTGTTCTATGATACGATATTCACCGGAAACGTTTCGGTTACCGTAAGCAGCGGACAGATAGGTACACTCGTGGTTATGTCGCCTGAAGGTGAATCACAGAACACTCGCAATACGGTATTCAAATCTGCCGTTCAAATTATTGTTAACGAAAACGGATATATAGGCGCAATGCCCGAAATTGTTGCCGAGAAAGGTGTTTGGTATATGGACGGACACAGTCAGTCAGGCGGTAGCATAAAAGTGACCGACACTGCAGGTAAATTCAAGGTAGAGGGCGGTAAAACCGCATTTGCATACAGCAAAGACGGAACTGCCGTTTATAAATCAAGCGATGGATATTTGACCGTTCCCGCAGGCGAATATACCGTTTCCTATGCCGATGACCCCGCGTTTATTAACGTAGGCTCGCTTGTTAAGTTCTTCAAGGACACAACGATCGATATTGCAGATTTGACACCTCCCGAAAAATCAGGAAAAATGTTTTTGGGTTGGAAAAAGTTTGACGGCGAAAATTCAACTTATGTTAAAAACGGCGTAATGAAAGCCGGAGACGAACTTGTTGCGGATTATATTGATGTTTCATCCGATACCGCCGAGGAGTCTTCTGCGTTCTCGGTTCTCGGAACTCAGATACGTCTCGACAGCAGCAACGCTAAAAAGGATTTGCGTTTTGTGTTGCAACTCGGAAAAGATATATTAAACAAGAGCGAAATTACAGTAAACGAATACGGTGCTGTTGCTCTTCCGTCCGCTTATGTTGAAGTTTCGGAACTTCTCATTGACGGCAAGCAGGTATACAATACCGATGCTCAACTTGAAAATTGGGGCGATTATGAATACAACGGCGTTTCATATAAACCCGCTGTTGTCAAGGCGGAAAAAATCTTCAAGGACAGTGACGACTGCTTGCAATATACCATTTGCCTGACAGGCATAAAATCGGTGAAATT
This sequence comes from uncultured Eubacteriales bacterium, assembly GCA_964566175.1. GTDB lineage: Bacteria > Bacillota > Clostridia > Oscillospirales > Acutalibacteraceae > SIG589. Next base: position 44,087 of record CAZMHU010000001.1, on the reverse strand, counting down.
CAGCACATTGTACGCTGTCAGAGGATATATTAAGTATACCGACGCAAACGGCATTGACCGTGTCGTATATACCGATTGCTTTAATGACAGTATGGTTGAGGCGGCTGAGCGTATGCTTTCTGTAGACGGTCTCAGCAACGTTGACCGTCAACCGCTCGAAGAAATCGGAACTTCTTCGATTGCGGCACTCAAGGCAAAATATGATTATTCCGATACCTCAGAAACTATAAACTACAGCGTTAATTATGAGCCGTATACAATGTCCGACAATATTATTTACGGTTCTGACGGCAATGTCGCAATGACGTACAGACAGTTTAACAAAACCGGTCTCACCGTCAGAGATATCGATATCGACGCAGTTGAGGGCAACTCCAATACGGAAACAGTTAATATAATTCAGATAACAGATACTCACTTGAATTATCAGAATGCCGAAGATATTGCAGAAGCCAACCCCGCAATAATGGCAAACTTGAAATGGCGCGGCGTAAATAATATGAATAATTTAAACGGCAGAAGAAAAAATTATGACCGAAATCTTGTGAATTTGGTGAATGCACTTGAATTTGCAAAAGCCTACGGTGACCAAACAATGGTAACGGGTGATGTTATAGACTATCTCGCATACGGCAGTCTTGACTTGATGAAGCGTTATATATGCAATTTTGATAAAAACGCTATACTTCTTCAGGGAAATCACGATGTTGTTCGTGCGAACAGTTCGGCAAGACCAGACGGAGCGATTGATGATTTGTCTTCACTGGAATCACGTAATGTGATACTTTCAAAGTACTGGACAAATGATTTGTTCTACACTTCTAAAGTTATCAAAAATAAAGTAATGGTAATCCAGTTGGATAACGGTCAGAATAAATTCTACGATGAACAGGCAACACTGCTTGAAGCGGATTTGAAAACTGCACGTGAAAATAATTATACGGTTCTCCTTTTTGCTCATATTCAGGTCGGCACAGGCGACAGCAATGATAAGGTTTATACATCAATGTTGGACTCCGACCCGCATCTTAACGGCTTGAGCGTTAAAACATTTGTAAACAGCGGCCGCGTTGTTGATTTGATAAAGAACAACGGTGACGTTATTAAGGGCGTCTTCACAGGACATCAACACGCCGATTTCTATACCGAGATAAAGGCAAAAACACCGAGCGGTAATGATGTCATCATACCGCAGTATGTTTTGACAGGTAATTTTTATGATAACGGTCACGTTATCAAAATCAACGTTAAGTAATGCTTATGAAGTTTAAATATGTAAAAAACTGCCTAATCTTGTGTTTGTTGGCGGCGGTTGCGCTGTTGCTCGGCGGTTGTAAAAAAAGCACATTGCAGGGTAGCATTGACGATACTTCATCGAAAGATGTATCATCTGTTGTGTCCGATGTTTTGTCCGAACCCGACAACGTCGAGAATGAGAGTTATAAAAATCCGTCGAGCAGTTCGCAAGTTGTAAAGGATAACGTTTCGGTTTCAAGTAAAACCGAAAATTCGTCGGAGTCACATACCGAAAGCAGTAAAGAAAACGGCGCAAAAGCCGACAGTTCCTCTTTACAGACATCGGCTCCTGTGAGCAGTAATGAAAGCAAAGAAGACACTCCCGAAGAGACAAAGGTGTCTTTGCCGACTGTCGGATATCGACTTGACGAAAGGCTGAGAGTGAAGGCGGTTTCGCTTTCGGAAAATACCGTGACTCTGGAGATTGAAAACACCTCTAAACTTTGGGTTCCCGAAGATGATACGTCGGTTTGCTATATCTGCAAAGACAAAAACGGCAAAGAGTTAAAGAAGGAAAAAATCACAATCGGAAGTATCGACGGTGGAACTTCGAAAACATACCGTTTTGATATTCCGACCTCCTCCACAAGCGTTGAGTTATCCGAACTTGAAGTTAATTATTGGTCGGTAACGGCATAGACTGTTGCGGAAAACGCTATGAAAAAGCACCTCTGTATTTTTTAAGGTACAGGGGTGCTTTTAACATTTTTAAAAACAAAAAACTATATGCTTTTTAAAGTATAAACTGTGCAATTTAACAATAAATCTTGACAAAAGTTATTCTCTGGTTGTATTATATAGGTGAAAATTGCCCGACTTGCATTTGCTTTGTCGGGCTGTGAAAGGAAGAATGACTATGAGAAAAGCAATTAGCGTTTTACTCTCCGTAATGCTGATTTTGGGTATGCTTTCCTGCCTTGCGGCTTTGCCCGCAGCGGCAGATGGCGTTTCGGTCGGCGTGACGGCGGCAGAAGGCGGCTATGTTTTATCCGCGACGGCCACAGCGGGTAGCACCGTTTCCGCACGTCCGTATTACGGAAACACCTTTAAGGGTTGGTACTTAAAGGGAACAGACACCAAGGTGTCCGATAGTGCCGATTATTCGGGCGACTTTACGGGTGACCTTGAAGCGAGGTTTAATGTTTATAATCAGATTCCGGACGGAAGTTTTGAATCCGGAACGACGGCGGGCGTAGATTATTTCAATCTCCAGTCCGGCTCGGGCAAGGGCAGAAACAACGTTTTAAAGGATATACCGGGCGGTGACAGTGTCATTCACGGCAAAAAAGCACTCTATGCAACCGTTGAGGGCAGTAACACAAGCGCATATCTTTTGAATACACCTTTGACCGTAAAGAAAAACACGTCATACGTTCTTCATTTTTCGTATTATTTAACCGATAAGTATGAGGACTCAAAGTTGTCGCTCGGTGTCAAAGCCGAGAAATCGTTTACCAACGCTTGGACGGCGTGTGGTAATTTTGAAAAAATCACCGTTGCGTGGACATCGGAAGGTAAAAATTATCCGAGTTGGCCCGGCAGTGCCAGGGCGAACGGAGGCAATATTATCGGTCAGCGTATTAATTGGAATAACAATGATGCCGATAAAGTAAATACTTGGGCTGATGTTTGGGCATATATCGATACTGGTGATGACTCGACAATTTTCGAGGATAAATCCGATACCGCAAAAATTTGGTTCGATATCGGCGGTCATAATAACGGCAATATTGAATTTTATCTTGATAACGTAAGTTTTACCGAAGTTTCCAAAACCGCTCCAACCGCCGTAACGGCTGTTGCCGAGAAAAACGGCAAGGTTGTTGCAGCGCAAAAAACTCCGCTTTCGGTTGTTCACGTATCGGTACACGGCGAATTTGACAAATTCGCCGACAAGACGGTAGAGGGAACAGAAGCCTATTCAAAGGCGGCTATAACAACTTATACCGCAGTTGCCGACAACGGTTATGAGTTTGAGGGTTGGTACGACGAAAAAGGAATAAAAGTTTCTTCCAATGCGACGGAAAGTTTTTACACCGAGGGCAAATACACCGCAAAGTATATGGTTGGTGCGCTTTCGGGTGAGGGCGGATATATTAAAAAGAACGAAACCGCAAGCACGGTAACGGCGGTGCCGTATTACGGCAACAGTTTTGACGGTTGGTATAGCGGGGACAGAAAACTCTATTCCGACTTTACAATAACCAAAGCGAACAGCCTTGGATTGACTGCAAAATTCGCCATTAACAACCAAATTACCGACGGTGCGTTTGATAACGGCACAGTTGGACTTGATTACTTTAACAGTTATTGCGGAAATAAAAATATCAATGTTATCACATCAACCGCCGGTATGAGCGGCAACGGTATTAAAATGACGGTTGGCGGCAACTGTCTTATGAACACAAAGCCGCTTGTCAAAATCGAAAAGAACAAGGATTATACGCTCTCGTTTAATATGCGAATAAATTCTTTGACTTCGATTGATAGCAACGGCAAAGTTCAGACGCCGATTTTTTCCGTTATGGTCGGTGGTAACAAGGACGGAAATACAACTTGGGGCAACTGGCCTAAACTCGCTAGTTGGAAAATCACAATTCGCCCTGTAAGTGATCGCACTGATGATACTTATGTGACTATGAGCAAGGGCGATAACGATATTGATGTCGGCGTTTGGGACACCAAGGTTTATACTTATAGCGGCATAGACAGCGTGGAAAATCATCAAATATCGATGAACGATATTAAAAATCTATGCGGTGACGGCTGGCTTGAATTTACGTTGGAATTCAACAGTGGTTCGGATACGACCTGCTCAACCTGCGAAAATATTTTCGAGATGGACTCTCCCACGGTTGCGCTGGCATTCGGTTACAACTTTGCAAGATGCGATGTCGATTTCGATAATATTGCATTTTTCGAAAACAGTGACGACGTTAACTTCATAAACAAGGAGAGCGTACGCGCAACACGCGTTGGCATCGGCCCTGTTTCAAAAGGAATGGATTACAGTTTTGCTTTGAGCAAGGCAGAGGGCAAGAACGCCACAGTTACTTATGACGGAAAAACCGTAATACCCGATACAAACGGAAAATATACCGTAACACTAACCGACTCGCGCGATATTACGATTATTTGTGACGGTGATGAAAATTTGCCGATTTCGGGCAAGGACAAAAACGGAAACGACCTCACAAAATATGACCATACGCTTTATAACACTCCTGTTTGGGACGGCGATACGGTATATCACGAAACGGTAGTATTCTATGAGGGCAGAGGCGCGGTTAAAACTCTTTACCCGATTGACGAAATCGTTTCGGTACGCACCTATACACTCAATGACTATTTTGTCGAGGGCGTGGATTTTGCAGTTCGTGACGGAAAACTTGTCCGTCTTGAGGGTTCATCTATAAAAACATACGGCACTCCCACAACAACCGACGGCGTTTGGGAGTCGGACGATGAGGGAATTTATGTTACACAGTACAGCGGCGGAAGTCTTTATACCGTTGCCGTTGATGTAACATACAAGCACAGCAAGACTTGGAAAGACCTCGGCGAAGAAGGCTACAGCGGTAAAAAACAGGAAACCGTTGACGGTCAACTCACCGTTTTTGAAAAACTAAAAAACGGCAAGGACGTTCATATTGTATTCTACGGCGATTCAATGACTTCGGGTTGGAGTATCAGCGGCGGCAAGACCGATGTTTATACCGATAAAAATGACGGCACGACCACCGAAAGCGGACTCTATACCGCTCCCTTTGCTCCAAACTGGATGACTATGTTTATCGACGGCCTTAAAAAGGAATATCCGACCGCAAAGATAACTTGGGAAAATCTTTCCCTCGGCGGTAAAGATTCCAACTGGGGCAAAAATAATTTCGAGGCACGCTTTAAACTTTTAAAGAACACAAATGTTGATTTGCTTTTGCTCGGCTGGGGTATTAACGACAACGGTGCGGGTGTTACCGCCGCTACCTTTAAGTCCAATGAGCAGGCAATAATAAATGCGTTTAAGGCAAAATGCCCGACAGCGTCTGTATTGCTTTACGGCGCAAACAGCACAAACCCCTATGCGAAAATTTACGATACCGAAACACTTTTGGCATATGAAGCGGCTCATAGAGAGTTAGCACTTGAAAACACCAACACAGCCGCAACGAGCCTCACTAGCATATTTGTTGACATTGCAAAGAGCAAAGAAACAGCAGATTTGTTTGAAAACAACTATAACCACGCAAACGATTTCGGTTGCAGAATTTATTCACAGGTTATGATTTCGGCACTCAGTAAATGTGTTAATCACGTTTATGACGGTCCCTGTGACAGCGATTGCAATATCTGTCACGAGGAGAGAAAAACTTCCGGTCATACTTATGATAACGATTTAGACGCCGTATGCAACGATTGTAATAACGTTCGTTACAGCAACGCTTGGGTTACTGTTGACGGAAACCGTTATTACTTCGACAAAAAAGGCGTAATGCAGACAGGCTGGCTTTATTTAGACAGAACGTATTACTACCTCGGAACCGACGGTGTTATGGAAACCGGTTGGCTTTGTCTCGGCGGTGTATGGTATTATCTCGACACCGACGGCAAGATGCTCACAAACTGGCAGGGTATAGGCGGCAGTTGGTATTATTTCAACGCAGGCGGCAGTATGGTGACTAATACTTGGTTCGGAAACTTCTGGCTCAACGCTTCGGGCAAGATGGCAGTGAACTCTTGGGTGTACTATAACGACGCATACTATTATGTCGGCGCTGACGGAGCGTATCAGACAGGTTGGCTCTACCTCGGCGGAGCGTATTATTACCTCAACGCAGCCGGCGTAATGCAGACCGGCTGGCAGTATATTGGTGGAGCATACTATTACTTGACATCAGGCGGAAGTATGGCAGCTAATACTTGGGTAGGCAACTTCTGGCTCGACGCTTCGGGCAAGATGGCAGTAAACACTTGGGTGTACTACAATGGAGCATACTATTATGTAGGTGCTGACGGAGCATACCAAACAGGTTGGATATACGTCAGCGGAGCGTATTACTATTTGAACGCCGGTGGCGTAATGCAAACCGGCTGGCAGTATATATCGGGAAACTGGTATTACTTCTATTCGGGCGGTAGTATGGCTACTAACTGCTATATAGGAAACAACCGGATTACAGCATCAGGCGCAATGGCGTAAATAAAATTAGCACCCCGAACCAACGGTTCGGGGTGTGTTTTTATGGAGGAAAATATGAAAGTCAAAAAATTTACCGTTTCTTTTGATTCACAGGATATGTATTTTCTTAAAAAATACGGATTTTTCAAAGCGGCAGATATGGTTATAGAACATTATAAAAAATATAGTGTTCCTTTTATAAACGATACTTATCAATTATCTGCTTTGTTGCGTGACCTTAATAAAAACGTTTTTGATACCATATGAAATATAGATAAACATTATAAAAGAATTGTTTTAAATAAACGGGGCGGCGGAAAAAGAATAATTCACGCACCGAGTACACATTTTAAATTTTATCAACGGCGAATTTTGGAAGAAATACTATATAAAATTTCGATTTCCGAATTTGCCACAGCGTATATTCCGGGTAAAAAACTTAAAAGCAACGCCGACCCACACACAAATCATAAATATCTTTTGAAAATGGATATTTATGATTTTTTTTGGAAGTATAACATATTTGCAAGTTATATCTTCTGCTTTTAATTCTAAAATGTATCCCGCTCAAATAGGAGCAATTTTAACATCGCTTTGTTGTAAAGATGATGTTTTGCCGCAAGGTGCGCCAACCTCTTCCGCTCTATCTAATATCGTAATGAAGAATTTTGATGATATTTTAGGTAACTGGTGCAGAGAGAAATATATAACATATACTCGTTATTGTGATGATTTAACATTTTCGGCTGATATTCCCTTGCAAAAATATTTACTTCAAGGCTTGTGATATGCTAAATCGCCGCGGATTTACGGTTAATGAAAGCAAGACAAAATTCATTTCAAACGCTTCTGCTCAAAGGGTTACAGAGTTTACGGTAAATGAAAAGGTTGCCGTTTCTAAAGACTATAAACGTAACCTTCGCCAAGAAATTTATTATGCTTTAAAATTCGGCTTTGAAAATGCAGTTTTAGAAGGTCGAAAAAGAGAGTATATCAAATATGGTGTCGCTGACGTTGAAAGATATTATAATCATTTAATCGAAAAATTTAACTATGTTTTACAGGGTGAACCGCAAAACAAGTGGTTTCTAAAGACAAAAGACGAATTGATGTATAAATACACCATACTCACCTAATTTGGTGCGTATGGTGTTGTATTGTATAAAAGAAATATTATTTATTATTACAACGAAATAATTTTTTTGAAACAAAAAACAAACGAGTCCGGTGCAATGTCGAACTTATTCACTTGCAATTTAATATTTAGTTTTGTCTAAATGGTTAATATCGGTTCTATACTACCGCTTTTATATAATATTTTACTTGAAGAAAATATTGCTTTGCGGTATAATAACCTCACGGCGTTTGCGAAAGCCTTGCTTCGCAAGCCGTTCTACGCCTGAGAGAACATTGAACGGCTAAATCGCGGCTGTGCCGAGCGCACTTCGTGCACCGTTGTGCTTTGACGGCTACATAAAATAATTTAAATACATATCTGCATTTCTGCATTCGAGGAGAATTTATTTTGATTTTTGAAAAAAACAATGATTTTTCGCTTATGACCGAGCAAAAGGTATATATGCAACGGGTATATAACCGTCTGCGCGAGCAGTACGGACGTGCGCCGACCGCCTGTGTTGAAACCTACGGCTGTCAGCAGAACGTGAGCGACAGCGAGCATATTAAAGGTCTGTTGGTTGCGATGGGATACGACCTTACGGACAGTACAGATGAGGCAGATTTTGTCCTTTTTAATACCTGTGCCGTGCGTGAACACGCCGAGGCGAGAGTTTTCGGAAATTTGGGTGCTTTAAAGCATTGTAAGCGCCGCCGTCCCGAAATGATAATAGCGATATGTGGCTGTATGGTGCAGCAACAGGCCGTTTGCGACCGCGTCAAGAAAAGTTATCCGTTTGTTGATATTGTTTTCGGAACGCACGCAAGACACCGTCTGCCGGAGTTTATATATACCGTTCTTTTTAACGGAAAACGTGTGTTTGAGATTTCCGAAACCGACAGCGATATTGTTGAGTCGATGCCGATACACCGCGACGGTGACCTTAAAGGTTGGCTTCCCATAATGCACGGCTGTAACAATTTCTGCACATACTGCATCGTGCCGTATGTCCGCGGCAGAGAACATTCTCGCGACCCGCAACAGGTGCTTTCGGAAGTGCGGGAAATGGTTGCATCGGGTTTCCGCGAAATCACCCTTTTGGGACAAAACGTTAATTCCTACGGCAAGGGCGAAACGCATGGCGTTAACTTTGCAAAACTTTTGCGTATGATAAACGATATTGAGGGCGATTTTAAAATTCGCTTTATGACTTCACATCCGAAAGATTGCACCGAGGAACTGCTTGATGCTATGGCGGATTGCGAAAAGGTTTGTCATAATCTGCATTTGCCATTGCAAAGCGGAAGTGACCGAATTTTAAAACTTATGAACCGCCACTATGATACCGAGCGTTATTTATACCTTGTTGATTATGCACGGCAAAAAATGCCTGATATATCGCTCACGAGCGATATTATCGTCGGTTTCCCCGGTGAGACGTATGAAGACTTTTCGGCAACGCTTGATATCATTAAAAAGGTTCGCTTTACTTCGCTTTTCACCTTTATCTATTCCAGACGTGCTGGTACGCCTGCCGCCGTTATGGATGACCCCATAACACGTGAAGAAAAGGGGAGATGGTTTTCGGAACTTCTCGCTGTTCAGGAAAAAATATCCAAAGAAAACTATTCCGATATGGTCGGGAAGGAATTCCGCGTACTGTGTGACGGCGAGGGTAGAACCGACGGACTTATGGCGGGCAGAACCGACGGCAACGTGGTTATAGAATTTGAGGGGGACAGTTCTTTCTACGGAAAGCAGTTGACCCTTCATGTAGATGAGTTATCAAATGTACTTCACGGTACAATAATATAAAAGGAGAAAATTAAAATGGACGTTATTGAAATTACAAGACAACTCGGTGCCGCTATACAAGCGGATGAAAGATATGCAGCTTATGTTGCCGCAAAAGAGGTTAATGATGCCGATGAAGCACTTCAGCAGCAAATCGGTGAATTTAACCTTATCCGTATGTCGCTCGAGCGTGAGCTTTCTTCCGAAGAGAAGAGCGATGAGCGCGTAAAGGAGTATAACGAAAAACTTCGCAAACTCTATTCGAAAATTATGAGCACCGAGAGTATGACTCGTTTTAACGATGCGAAAACAGCAATGGATGAACTCATAAACGATGTCAATATGATTATTACTATGTGTGCAAACGGCGAAGATCCCGCCACTTGTGACCCGCACGCATCGGGTTGCAGCGGAAGTTGTGCAACCTGCGGAGGCTGTCACTGACAGATAAAAAACACCGAGGGAGTGTAAAAAATTGGCTGAACTTTCACCTATGATGCGCCAGTATCTTGATATAAAGGAAAGGAACAAGGATTGCATATTGTTTTTCCGATTGGGCGATTTTTATGAGATGTTTTTTGATGACGCCCGCCTTGTCTCGGAGGAACTTGACCTTGTTTTGACCGGACGCGACTGTGGACAGGAAGAGCGTGCACCGATGTGCGGCGTGCCTTATCACAGTTGTGAGTCTTATATTGCCCGATTGGTTGAACGCGGTTATAAAATTGCCATATGTGAGCAGGTTGAAGACCCGTCGACTGCCAAGGGACTTGTCAAGCGCGATATTGTCCGCATTATAACCCCCGGTACGGTTACCGAGGATAGTATGCTTGAAGAGGGGAAAAATAACTATCTCTGTTCGGTATACTTCGGTGAAAGCACTGTAGGCCTTTGCTTTACGGATATTTCCACAGGGCAGATGAACGTGACCGAAATTTCGGGGGATAATCTCGAACAGCGTGTTTGTGATGAAATCGGTCGCTTTGCACCAAGTGAGGTTTTGTGTGATAAAACAATCGAAACAAAAGGCACTGTGTGCGAATATATTAAAGAACGCCTTGCCTGCCTTTTAACGGTTTTGGAAACAGCCGATTTTGATGCCGAACACTCGGAGCGAATAGCCTGTGAACACTTTAAGGTCAACAGCCTTGCAAACCTGTCGGTTGAGTGCGGCACTTCTGCCGTTAGCGCAATAGGTGCAACGCTTTGCTATCTCTACAGAACTCAACTCAGTCAGGTTTCGGCTGTCAGCAGTATAAACTGCTATAATCAGACAAGTTATATGAAACTTGATGTTTCGGCAATACATAATCTCGAACTTTTCGAAACAATGCGCGGTCATTCAAAACGCGGCTCGCTTTTGGGTGTGCTTGATAAAACCAAAACACCTATGGGCAAGCGTTTGATACGCGGTTGGATTGAACAGCCGCTTAAAAATATTGCCGAAATAACCCTTCGTCTTAACGCGGTAAACGAACTTGTCTCGGACTGTATGTTGCTCGGAGAAACCACGGAGTATCTTTCCGGAATTAAGGATATCGAGCGCTTGATATCGCGTGTTGTTTACGGAACGGCAAGTGGAAAGGAACTGCTTGCAATTGCCGAAACCGCCAACCGTTTTCCGCTGATAAAAAGTGTGCTTTCAAACGTTCAAAGCCGTTTGCTTAAAACGCTTTGCGAAAAAATCGACACACTTGACGATATTAAAAAACTAATCGACAATGCGATAGACCCCGATGCTCCGGCGATTGTCCGTGAGGGCGGAATAATCAAAGACGGATATAACGCCGAGGTGGACGAACTCAGAGAAATCGTTAACAACGGTTCGGAGTATCTGACTGCTATTGAAGCGCGCGAGCGCGAGCGTACGGGAATTAAAAATTTGAGAATACGCTATAATAAGGTTTTCGGATATTATATTGAGGTTTCAAATTCATACCTTGACCGCGTACCCGAAGATTATATGCGTAAACAAACCTTGACAAACGGAGAACGTTTCATAACCGATGAACTTAAAACTCTGGAGGGTAAAATTCTCGGTGCTAAGGAACGTGTTAAGGAAATCGAGTTCAGAATTTTCGACGATGTGAGAAAAAAGGTTGCGGCGGAACTTTTGCGAGTTCAGGCGACTGCATCGGCTATAGCGGCTCTTGATGTGCTTTGCTCTTTTGCGGGTGTTTCGGTTGCAAATTCCTACTGTTGTCCCGTGCTCAATACCGAGGGAAGTATCAGTATTGTCGGCGGAAGACATCCTGTTGTGGAACAGATCATAAAAACACCTTTTGTTTCGAACGATACACTGCTTGATTGCGGCGATAACCGCTGTGCCCTTATAACAGGCCCGAATATGGCGGGTAAATCAACATATATGCGTCAGGTTGCTATAATAACTCTTATGGCACAGATTGGCTGTTTCGTTCCGGCACAGTCGGCAAATATCGGCACAGTCGATGCAATATATACCCGCGTCGGCGCGTCGGACGATTTGGCGTCGGGACAGTCAACCTTTATGGTCGAAATGAATGAGGTTGCATATATTCTGAAAAATGCAACAAAGAACAGTCTTATCATTTTCGACGAAATCGGACGCGGAACGGCGACCTTTGACGGAATGGCGATAGCACGTGCGGTTCTCGAATATGTTGCCGACCAAAAACGTATCGGTGCTAAAACGCTTTTTGCCACTCATTATCACGAACTTATACAACTGGAAGATGAGATAAAGGGTGTTAAAAACTATAATATAGCCGTTAAAAAACGCGGCGACGATATAACATTCCTTCGCCGTATAGTTCGCGGCGGCGCGGATGACAGTTACGGTATTGAGGTTGCGAAACTCTCGGGCATACCTGATAAGGTAATACTCCGCGCAAAGGCAATCCTCAAAGATGTGCTCTCGGAGGGCATAACGGTGAACCGCGTTCAGCCGCGTGATGAGGTACAGATTCCGCTTGAAGTGCAGTCCGCCTCCGAGATATTAAAAGAACTTAAAAATCTTGATGTGAACACACTTACACCCATTGAGTGTATGAATGTGCTTCACAGTCTGATCGATAAAGCAAAATCGGTATAAACCCAAAACGAAAAGAGTGGTGAAAAATGGCGAAAATTAACGTGTTGCCGAAAAACGTTGCGGAACTTATTGCGGCAGGTGAGGTCGTCGAGCGTCCTGCATCCGTAATAAAGGAACTCGTCGAAAATTCAATAGACGCGGGTGCAACGGCGATAACCGTTGAAATTCAGCATGGCGGCGTTACGTATATGCGCGTGACCGATAATGGTTGTGGCATAGCACGTGAGGACGTAAAAACCGCCTTTCTTCGCCACGCCACAAGCAAAATAAAAACAGACTCAGACCTTAATAAAATCGAAACGCTCGGTTTCAGAGGTGAAGCGCTTGCCGCTGTTTGTTCGGTCGCGAGGGTGGAACTCCTGACCTGCACAGAGGATGACGAAATCGGCACAAAATATGCAATATTCGGCGGGGAAGAGCAGGAAATCGGAGATGCCGGTGCGCCAAAGGGCACAACTATTATCGTCCGTGACCTTTTTTACAATACTCCCGCACGTATGAAATTTTTAAAGACCGATGCCACCGAATCAAACGCCGTTGGACAGATTATGGATCGCGTTGCGCTTTCTCATCCGGAAATCGTCTTTCGTTTTATCCGTGACGGCAAAAATGTTTTAACAACATCGGGTGACGGTAAACTTTCTTCCGCAATTTATGCGGTTTTGGGACGTGATTATCACAGCGGTCTTATACCTGCCGAAAACACACAGGACGGTGTTTCGGTGAGTGGATTTGTCTGTGTGCCGGTGCATTGCCGTCCTAACAGAAACGGTCAGTTTTTCTTTTTGAACGGACGTCTTGTTAAATCGGGCACTGCCTGCGCCGCATTGGAACAGGCTTATAAAAACAGCGCAATGGTGGGCAAGTTTCCGTATTGCGTGCTGAACATAACCGTGCCTTTCGGTACAGTGGACGTCAATGTTCATCCTGCAAAAACTGAGGTGCGATTTGCGGACGAAAAGCGTGTGTTTTCCTGTATATACTATGCCGTTAAAACCGCTCTTTCGGTTGGTGATACCCGCCCCGAAATGAAGTTAAAACCCGCTGAAAAGCCGCGTTTTGATCATATGACGGTTGAGCAGTTCATGCAAACGGTTTTGCCGACACCGAAAAGAGAACCCGTGAAAACAGAGCGTGAAGCGCCTAAAACACCTGCGGTCAGTATGCTTTCCGATGTGCAGAAGCCGCTATTCACACGTACCGATTTTGAAAAAACGGAAAGTATTATTCCGAAAAAACCGTCGGTCGATATATATGTGGAAGAAGAACCGCAAATAAAGACGGTGCTGCCCGCGGTTTCAAAAAATATTGAAAATACGGCAGAACCCGAGGAGACGGTCGAAATCCGTTTTGTCGGCGAAGCCTTTAAAACATATATCGTTGTCGAAAAAGATAACGAACTTTATTTGGTGGACAAGCACGCCGCGCACGAGCGCATTTTGTTTGAAAAACTTAAATCCGAGGAAACGCCGCAAAAACAGTTGCTTTTGTCGGCAATTCCCGTGACATTGCAAAAAAACGAGTATAACGCTATAACCGAAAATCCGGAACTTTTGGAAAAAATCGGTTTTGAGGTTGAGGATTTTGGAAACGGCAGTGTCCTTGTGAGTGCCGTTCCGTCCGTATTGGCAGATGCCGATATTAAATCCGCCGTTGCGGAAATCGCCGAGAGTATCATAAAAACCGGCAAGGCGCAACTTGAACGTATAGACGATATTTATCATATTGTCGCCTGTCGCAGTGCGATAAAGGCGGGCAATCTTTCTACCGAGCGCGAACTTACCGAGTTAGCCGCAAGGGTGCTTTCGTCTAAAGATATTATGTACTGCCCACACGGCAGACCTGTTGCAATGCGGCTCACACGACGTGAAATCGAAAAACAGTTTGGCAGGATTCAGTAATGGAAAAGAAAATACCTCTTATTGCGGTGGTAGGCCCAACCGCATCGGGAAAAACGGCGTTGTCGGTTGAACTCGCAAAACATCTAAGCGGTGAAATCGTTTCTGCCGATTCGATGCAGATATACCGCTCTATGCCTATTGCATCGGCTGTTCCGTCAGAGGAAGAAAGGCAGGGCATACCACATTTTTTGATGGAAATTATGCCACCCGAAGATGAGTGTACCGTTGCGGATTATGTAAACTTGGCTAAAAACGCCATAAACGATATATACAGCCGAGAAAAGCAGCCAATATTGGTTGGCGGAACAGGACTTTATGTAAACTCGCTTATTGATAATACGACCTTTTTCGAACAGCGTTTTGACCCGCATTGTCGTCAAACTCTCGAACGTGAGTTCGATGCTGTCGGAGGCAGTGAAATGTTAAGACGCCTTTCTGAGTTTGATAAAGACACCGCAGAGCGACTTCACGAAAACGACCGCAGACGTATCATACGCGCGTTTGAAGTGTATGAGCAAACAGGGAAGACCGTTACGGAACAGAACCGACTTTCCAAGGAACTTCCATCGCCTTATGACACTGTTATTATAGGAATAACATTTCGTGACCGACAGCGTTTATATGACCGTATAAACTTGCGTGTTGACAGTATGCTGGAATGCGGTTTGCTTGAAGAAGCAAAGCGTTGTTTTGAACTTAACCGCGGCGGAAGTGCACAGGCAATAGGTCATAAAGAACTGTTTCCTTTTTTACGTGGGGAGTGCAACCTTTGCGAGGCGGTTGAGGTTTTAAAGCGCGAAACGCGTCGATACGCTAAACGTCAACTCACGTGGTTTAGGCGTGATGAAAGAATAAATTGGATATATGCCGATGAGGAAGACGTTTTCAAATCGGCACTGAAAATTATCGGGAGGGAGAAAAATGAAGGATAAAGCGCCGGTAGGATTTGGCGGAAAGGTCGTAACCTTTTTGCTTGTCGCACTGTTTGCGGTATACTTCGTTTATCAGGCGTTCGCCGCCCTTATGCCCCTCACCACAGGTACAGCCGTATATTACTCGGCTTATGACGGAATACAGACAACGGGAATGATAATACGCGACGAACG
Organism: uncultured Eubacteriales bacterium; assembly: GCA_964566175.1. Classification (GTDB taxonomy): domain Bacteria; phylum Bacillota; class Clostridia; order Oscillospirales; family Acutalibacteraceae; genus SIG589. The sequence continues at coordinate 28,624 of CAZMHU010000001.1, read as the reverse complement.
TGTTATCACATCCGATGTGCAGGGTGTGCGTTATTACACCGTTGCCGACGGCGAAAAGGTTTCCAAAAACGGAATTATCGCCAATTTATATAATTCACAGCAGGATGTTCAGTTTTACAGTGATATGAACGCCCTTGCAAAGAAACTCGCATCTATAAGCGAGGTGCAGAGTTATAACAATACCGAGGCGGTCGATATCGACCTTCTTAATACAAAAATCAACACCGCTCTTCTGTCGCTTATCGGTTCGTGTCAAGACGGTGTTTTCGACGATAGCGCGGAATATTCCGCAGAACTTTTAAAACTGCTTAACCGTAAAAAAATAGCAACAGGCGAAGAACAGGACTATTCGGCGATTATTGCCTCTCTTCAGGCACAGTATGACTCGCTGAGTGCATCCGCTCCAGCCGCCGTTGCGGGAATATATTCGGACGCATCGGGATATTTCGTTTCCACTGCGGACGGACTTGAATCGGTGCTGACACCCGATACGGTAGACAGTTTGACTCCGAGTCTGCTTGACGGATTGAGTGCGGAAGAGCCTGCCGAGAATACCGTCGGAAAAATCGTTTCGGATTACACTTGGTATATCGCCTGTACCGTAACGCTTAAAGAGGCGGCAAACTTCAAGGTCGGCGATACGGCAACAGTAAAAACAACACTCAAATCGGCAGATGAACTGAAAGTTACGGTCGACGCCGTTAATCTGGGCGATGATGACCGTGCCGTTCTGGTTTTTGCCTGTCAGAATATGAACGGCGATCTTGCGGCGATGAGAACATTACCGATAACACTTGTCACCGGTACATACGAAGGATTGCGAGTCAGCAATAAGGCAGTGCGTATTGTTGACGGTAAAACAGGTGTTTATGTCATTTCGGGTATGCAGGCAAGGTTTGTAACGGTTGAAATTATTCATTCGACCGACGGATACACACTCTGCAAAGCGGATAACAACGCTTCGGAAGATACCTTGCGTCTGTATGATGAAGTAATAGAGAAGGGACGAAATATCTATGACGGAAAAATCATTCGCTGATTGTTTTGACCGCAATTTTGCGGAAATTAAAGACCGGATTTCTGCGGCGGCGGAAAAATCCGGTCGCAGTGCGAGTGATATAATTCTGCTTGCCGCAACAAAAACCGTTCCGTCCGAGAATATAAACTATGCAGTATCAAAAGGAATTTCTTATATCGGTGAAAACCGAGTGCAGGAAATGCTTTCAAAGGATGATGCGGTTGACCGCACGGTACACCGCCATTTTATAGGTCATTTGCAGACCAATAAGGTCAAAGATGTCATAAACCGCGTTGAAATGATAGAGTCGGTCGATTCTTTGCACCTCGCCGAGAAAATCGGCGCTGAGTGTGAAAAGTGCGGTAAAACGATGGATATATTGCTTGAAGTCAACATAGGAAACGAGGAAAGCAAATCCGGCTTTGCTCCGATCGAGATATACACAGTGCTTGAAGAGGTTGAAAAAATAAGCGGCGTACGTGTGCGCGGCATTATGTCCATACCGCCGGTTTGTACCGATAAAACCGTACAGAAAGCATTTTTTAGACAACTTTATGATATTTTTGTTGACATACGGAGCAAAAAAACAGATAATAGAGATATATTATATCTTTCAATGGGAATGTCTGACGATTATGACCTTGCTGTTGAATGCGGAGCAAACATCGTGCGTATAGGCACTGCGTTATTCGGAAAAAGAAATTAAAGCAAAAGGAGAAACTGTTATGGGATTTTTCGATGATATGAAAAAGGTATTTTCTCAACAGGATGACGATTACGAGGACGATTACGAAATCGAAGAGGACGAAGATGAAGAAGAGGTCATAAAGGAAGAACCTCAGCCGAAAATCAAACGTGAACCCGTGCCCCGACTTTTTCAGGGTGGTTCGAGCAAAAAGGTTGTAAGTTATGCCGCACAGGGCGCATCGCAAATGCAGGTCGTCCTTTGCAAACCGGAGCGTTTTGAGGATGTTCCATCGGTCGCAGACCATTTAAACGAAAAGAAGACCGTTGTGCTCAATCTCGAATCGGCAAACCGTGATACTTCTCGCCGAATAATCGACTTTTTGAGCGGCGTTGCCTATGCTAACAAGGGCAATATAAAGAAAATCGCAAACAGCACCTTTATTGTTACACCCGATGACGTAAACGTTATGGGTGAACTTATGCTTGATGATTTTGAAAGCGGAAATTTGTATCTTTAATAACAGGCTGACGGGGCAAATACCCCGTCGGCTTTAAGACTTTTTTATAAACGGGGGAAGAATATGTATACTGCCAATGACATCAGAAACGTTAGGTTTCCTAAACAAATGAACGGATACAAGCAGGAAGAGGTTGATATATTCCTTGACAGCGTTGAATCGGATTATCAGCAGTTTGATTCGAAATTTGCCGAACTCTCCGCTCAGATTACAAAACTTAAGCAGGAGAATGAAGATTTGCGTATATCGCAGTCGAGCATACAGAACGTGCTGATATCCGCACAAAAACTTGCCGACCAAATTGTGGGTGAGGCAAAGCAAAAAGCTGAAGAAATTATTGTTGAGGCAAAGGTTCGCGCAAACGAAATTTCCGACGGCGTTGAAGAGCAGATTGCGAGCGACAAACGTGAGGCAGAGCAAAACAAGCAGCGCGCCGATGCGGAATATGCCGCCGTTATGAAAATGACTGCCGAAAAATCGCAAGAGATGATTGCCGCCGCGCACGACAGCGTAGCAAGACAGCAACTTCTTTTCGATAAACTTAAACTTGATATCGTCAACTTCAAATCACAGATAATGGCGATTTACAAGGAACATATCGATGCTATTTCAAAACTGCCGGATGAGGTTCCGTTTGATTCCGCACGTGCGGCTGAGGCTGCGGCGTTTGCTTATGACAGCAAACCCGACTTCGCCCAAAGACGTGAAGAACCCCAGTTGGAAACACTTATTAAAGAGGAAACAGCGGAGGATATTCCCGCAGAGCCGGTGCTGACCGAAGAACCCGCGGGTGACCCCGTGACCGAACCCGATGTTAAACTCGGCTTTAAAATAACGGCGGAACCGCTTGAAACCGATGTATACGAAACCGAAGATGACGATGATGACATCGAGGACAAAAAGCAATCACGCGGATTTTTTAAACGTAAAAGATAGGAGAAACCTTTAAAATGGATTACAATAAAACGCTTAATTTACCTAAAACAGATTTCCCGATGCGCGCAGGTCTGCCGCAGAGAGAACCCGAAGCACTCAAAGAGTGGAAGGAAAAGGATTATTATAACGAACTTATGAAGCATAACGAGGGAAAACCGCTTTATGTTCTGCACGACGGCCCTCCGTATGCTAACGGTATAATCCATTTGGGAACGGCTCTTAACAAATCTCTTAAAGATTTTGTTCTTCGCTATAAAAATATGACAGGATACAAAGCGCCGTATGTCCCTGGTTATGATACACACGGTCTCCCGACCGAACTCAAGGCGAGAAAAGCCGCGGGAATGAAGTCTAGCGAGCGTATTTCCGCACTTGAACTTCGCAAGATGTGTAAAGAATTTGCCATTAAATACGCCGACGAACAGCGCCGTCAGTTCGAGCGCTTGGGCGTTATCGGTGAATGGGATCACCCGTATCTTACCCTTTCAAACGAGTATGTTGCCAAACAGGTTGAAATTTTCGGCGAAATGGCAAACAAGGGATATATCTACAAGGGTCTTAAACCTGTTTATTGGTGTCCCGAATGTCAAACCGCTTTGGCAGAGGCTGAGATTGAGTATGCGGAAGACCCCTGCTATTCGATTTATGTTAAATTCCCGTTGCTTGACGATATGGGCAAACTTTCGGCTATCGGCGCAGATGTTTCAAAGACATATTTTGTAATTTGGACAACAACAACTTGGACACTTCCGGGCAACGTTGCGATATGTGTCGGACCGGAGTATGAGTACGGTGTTTTCCGTTGCGGAGAAGAGTTTTACGTTATGGCGACAGAACTTGCCGCAGATGCTTTTGCCGCCGCCGAAATAAGTGAATATGAACTTGTAGGAACTATTAAGGGTTCCGAACTTGAGTATATGCGTACACGCCATCCGTTTGTTGACCGTGAATCACTCGTTATAGTAGGTGACCACGTAACGCTCGAAAGCGGTACAGGCTGTGTTCATACCGCTCCCGGTTACGGTACCGATGACTTTGAGGTTTGCCGCAATTACAGCGAACTTCCGATTGTCGTAACGGTTGACGCCAAGGGCGTTTTTACCGAAAATGCGGGTCAGTTTGCCGGACTCACTACCGACGAGGCAAACAAAGAAATCGCAAAGTGGCTTGACTCAAACGGCTATCTCTTTGCGCTCAAAAAGATTATCCACCAGTATCCGCACTGTTGGCGTTGTAAATCACCCATTCTTTACCGTGCGACCGAGCAGTGGTTCTGCTCCATTTCCGATTTTGTTGAGGATGCGGTTAACGCTATCGAAACCGTCAAGTGGGTTCCCGCTTGGGGCGAGGGCAGAATAAAGGGAATGGTACGTGACCGCAGTGACTGGTGTATTTCACGTCAGCGTGTTTGGGGTGTTCCGATTCCGATTTTCTACTGCAAGGAATGCGGAAAAGAAGTTATCAATCCCGAAACAATAGCAAAAACCGCCGACATCTTCCGCAAAGAGGGCGCAGATGCTTGGCATACACATACGGCAGAGGAACTTATGCCGGAGGGCACAGTTTGCTCCTGCGGTTGCAGTGAGTTTGTAAAAGAAACGGATATTATGGACGTATGGTTCGATTCCGGTTCGTCTCATGCCGCAGTGCTTGAAAACCGTGACTATCTTTCTTCCCCCGCCGATTTGTATTTGGAGGGTGCCGACCAGTACAGAGGTTGGTTCCAGTCTTCACTTCTCACATCGGTTGCCACTCGCGGTGTAGCACCCTATAAGACCGTTGTTACACACGGTTGGGTTGTTGACGGCGAGGGCAAGAAGATGTCTAAGTCAATCGGCAATACCATTATTCCCGATGATGTTGTCAATAAGTACGGTGCGGATATTCTCCGTCTGTGGGTTGCATCTTCGGATTATCACGCCGATATACGCATATCTCAGGATATCTTAAAACAACTCTCAGAGGTTTATCGTAAAATCCGCAACACAGCAAGATTTATTCTCGGCTGTATATCCGACTTTGATCCGAACTGTGATTCGGTAGGCGAAAAGTCGTTTGAAGAGATTGACCGTTGGGCACTCGCAAAACTCGATAAACTCGTTGCCGATTGCCGCAAAGCGTATGACAATTTCGAATATCACCTTGTTTTCCACGCAATACACAATTTCTGCGTTTTGGATATGTCAAACTTCTATTTGGACGTATTAAAGGACAGACTTTATGTTTGCAAAGCGGACAGCGAAAGCCGTCGTGCCGCACAGACCGCAATGTATCGTATTTTGGATACATTGACACGTCTTGTGTCCCCGATACTTGCCTTCACAGCCGACGAAATTTGGCAGTATATGCCGCACGACTCGTCTTGCGATACACGCAATGTTATATTTAACGATATGCCTCAGTCGAGCGGCAACACCGATGAGGCCTTTATGGTACGTTGGGATAGAATTATTGCTCTGCGTGAGGATGTTAAAAAGGCTCTCGAAACGGCACGTACCGAAAAAGTTATCGGTGCATCGCTTGATGCACGTGTTGAACTTTATGCCACAGGCGACGATTATAACTTCCTTTGCTCCGTTGCGGACATACTCAAAGCGGTCTTTATCGTTTCCGAAGTTGCCGTAACCGATGGTGAGGGTGGTGCTTTTGCCGGCGAGCAGGGTGTAGGAATAACCGTTTTGCACGCACACGGCGAAAAGTGTGAACGTTGCTGGTCGTATTCCGAAACCGTCGGCTCGGACGAAGAGCACAAGACCCTTTGCGCACGCTGTGCGGAGGTTATAAAGGGTATTAACCGATAAGCGTTGGAGGAATCGAAATGGCATATATTATTGCTGTTATCTGTGCGGCGGCTTTCTTAGTCGCCGACCAGTTATCAAAATTTTATGTTGTTGAAAACTTTGCTCTTGCGGAGACAAAACCCGCGATTGACGGTTTGTTCGACTTTACCTATATTCACAACAAGGGCGGCGCTTGGGGCTTTTTGGACGGTCAAACATGGCTGCTGCTGTCTTTTACTGCCGTTGCGCTTATTCTTTGTATTGCATTGCTTGTAAAATCGGGAAAGAACGATAAACTTCTGTTTTTTTCGGTCTGCCTCATTTTAAGCGGCGGTGTCGGAAATATGATTGACCGTATTTTCAGAGACGGCAATGTAGTTGATTTTATTCGTCTGCAATTTATTTCATTCCCGATATTCAACATTGCCGATTGTGCTGTTGTTATCGGCGCGGGACTGCTTATAATCTATTTTGTCAAGGATTTGCTTTTTCCGAAATCGGGCGAAAAGGCAAAACCTTCCGGCGAGGACAGTGCCGAATAATGACCGAACAAAATTTTGTATACAGCGGAGAAGGTTCAGAAAGGCTTGACGTTTTTCTAACAGCCGTTTCGGAATTTTCCCGTTCGCGCATTGCTTCTCTTGCCGAGAATGGTGCGATTACGGTCGGCGGAAAAGCCGTTATGAAGAATTATAAACTCAAAGCGGGGGACAATATTGCTGTTGCAGTACCCGACCCGATTCCGACCGAAGCAAAGGCTGAAAATATTCCCATTGATGTAGTATATGAAGATGACTGTATGCTTGTTGTCAACAAGCCGAAAGGAATAGTTGTCCACCCCGCCGCGGGAAATTATAACGGAACGCTCGTAAACGCACTGCTTTATCACTGCGGGGATAGCCTGTCGGGAATTGGCGGTGTAATGCGTCCCGGAATTTTGCACCGTATCGATAAGGACACGAGCGGACTTTTAATGGTGGCAAAGAATGACGAGGCTCATACTTTTCTTGCCGAGCAGATAAAGGAACACAGTTTTATGCGTGAGTATGAGGCTGTGGTGCACGGCTGTATAAAAGATGATAGTGGGAGCATATCGGCACCGATAGGACGTCATCCTGTAAAGCGAAAGCAGATGGCGGTTACCGATAAGAATTCCAAAGATGCGCTGACGGAGTATACTGTTTTGGCACGCTACAACGGTTTTACCCATGTCAGACTGCGACTTTACACCGGTCGGACACATCAAATCAGGGTGCATATGGCATATATCGGTCATCCGGTAGCGGGTGATACGGTTTACGGCCCAAAAAAAGTTGTGGGAAAAGGCGTGCTTGTGGGGCAGTGTTTGCACGCAAAACGGCTTGGTTTTATTCATCCGAAAACAAAGGAATATATGGAGTTTGAAAGTGAACTTCCGGATTATTTCAAGGCATTTTTAAACGAGGTAAAAAAATAATGGGTTTATTTGACGGTTGCCTGTTGGCAAGCGATGTTGACGGCACGTTTATAACGCCCGATTCGGTGCCGCAGAGGAATATTGATGCCGTAAAGCGTTTTATGGCAGAGGGCGGGAAATTCACCTTTGCCACGGGACGGTGTGCCGATGCTTGTTTTGAACTTTACGCTCGTATTGGATTTAATGCTCCGGCGGCTATCATTAACGGTACGGTAATCTATGATTATGAAAAGCGAAGTGTTGTTTGGAGTGCAGGCCTTTGCGATAGCAATAAAGAAATTTTAAAACGTATCGCGCTTGAACCGCACGACGGAATAGGCTTTGAGGTGCACAGCCGAGACAGCGTTATCGACCTTTCTGTGACACCCGAGGTTTATAAACACAATAAGTATGAAAATCTTAATCCTTTGCTTTTATCACCCGATGAGGCGATAAAATACGAATGGAATAAGGTGTTGTTTACTTTTGAAGACCGTTCGCAAAGAGCGGTGTTAAAACAAAGATTGATTGATATGGGCATTTCCGAAGGTCAACTTGTTTTCACTAACGCGTATCTTGAGGACGGCGTACACGATTATTTAGAGGTTATTCCGCAGAACAGCGATAAAGGAACAGGCATTTTGAAACTTGCGGAATATCTCGGAACAGAAAAGGGAAAAATCTTCGGCATTGGAGACTATTATAACGATATACCCTTGCTGAAGGCGGTTGATGTTGCGGCTGTTACGGCAGGCGCACCCGACGATGTATCTTCACTGGCTGATTATGTTTCGTGCGATGTAACTGACGGAGCGGTCGGACAGTTTGTGGATTATATAGAAGAAAGGATGCTTACAAAATGAAATGTGAAGAAAAGAAACAACTTCAAAAAATTGCCGCAAACGTAAGAATGGGAATTATTGAAGGCGTTTACAATGCGAAATCGGGTCACCCCGGCGGCTCACTTTCCTCTGCCGATATACTTACATATCTTTATTTCAAGCAGATGAATATTGATCCCGAAAATCCGAAAACGGAAAACAGAGACCGTTTTGTTCTTTCAAAGGGTCATGCGGCACCTCTGCTTTATTCCGTTTTAGCAAACAGAGGTTATTTTAATGTTAAGGAACTCTCTACACTGCGCCACATCGGCTCTATGTTGCAGGGACATCCGGATATGAAAAAAATACCTGGCGTTGATATGTCTTCCGGTTCACTCGGACAGGGCGTTTCCGCCGCTGTCGGAATGGCACTTTCGGCAAAGCATTTCGGTATAGACTATAAAGTTTATACTCTGCTTGGTGACGGTGAAATTCAGGAGGGTCAGGTTTGGGAGGCCGCAATGTTCGCCGCTCATAAAAAACTTGACAATTTGACCGTTATTGTCGACAACAACAATCTTCAGATTGACGGTACGATAGAGCAGGTAAATTCACCCTATCCGATTGACGAAAAGTTCAAAGCTTTCGGCTTTGAGGTTGCCGTTATAGACGGAAATGATTTTGACGAGATTGAGCAGGCGTTTGCCAAGGTAGGAACTTTTAACAAGCCCTATGCTATTATCGCAAACACCGTTAAGGGTAAAGGCGTTTCGTTTATGGAAAATCAGGTTGGTTGGCACGGAACAGCCCCCAACGAGGAACAGTATAATACCGCAGTAGCGGAAATTTCCGCAATGCTTGAGTCACTTAACTAAGGAGGAATTACAATGGCTGATATTAAGAAAATTGCAACAAGAGATTCCTTCGGTAACACTCTTGTTGAACTCGGTAAAGAGCGTGACGACTTTGTCGTTCTCGATGCTGACCTTGCGGCGGCAACCAAAACAGGCGTTTTCAAAAAGGCTTTTCCGGAGCGTCATTATGATTGCGGAATAGCAGAGCAGAATATGGTAAGCATTGCGGCGGGAATCGCGGCAACAGGCAAGCGTGTTGTTTGCAGTAGTTTTGCAATGTTTGCTGCAGGACGTGCATATGAGCAGGTTCGCAACTCGATAGGCTATCCTCATCTTAACGTTATTATCGGCGCAACACACGCAGGCATTTCGGTAGGCGAGGACGGTGCAACACACCAGTGCTGTGAAGATATTGCACTTATGCGTACTATCCCCGGTATGACGGTTATTAACCCCGCTGACGATACAGAGGCAAAAGCGGCTTTGCGTGCGGCATTCTCGCATGAAGGCCCTGTTTATATCCGTTTCGGCAGACTTGCCGTTCCGGTTATTTTCGGCGATGATTATAAGTTTGAAATCGGTAAAGGCGTTATGCTTAAGGACGGAACAGATGTTACCGTTATCGCAACCGGTCTTATGGTAGCCGAGGCACTTGAGGCTTGTGAAAAATTAAAGGCAGAGGGCATTTCCGCACGTATTGTTAATATGCCCACCATTAAGCCTATCGACCGCGATATTATAGTAGCGGCAGCTAGGGAAACCGGTGCTATTGTTACAGCCGAGGAGCATAATATTATCGGTGGTCTCGGCAGTGCTGTTGCCGAAGTCGTTACCGATGAATGCCCCGTTCCGGTTGTTCGTGTCGGTGTTAATGACGTATTCGGTCATTCCGGCCCCGCAAACGATTTGCTTGACGAGTTCGGTCTTCGTGCCGATAACCTTGTTGAAGCGGCTAAGGCGGCTGTTGCAAAGAAAGCGTAATGTAGGGAACTTATTTCCTCATTTTTGCGAAAAACCGTATAATCTCGGGAGAGTATTAACCTCTCCCGTTTTTTATGGATATTTTACTGTGCAAGTCTGCCAACGGCAGGCTTTTTTGTTTCCCTTGAAAAATATGTAATATAGTAGTATAATACAATAGTATATTTATGTATTTTGGGGAGGTGGGCGTAATGAAACGTTGGATTTTGCCGAAGTTTTCAAAAGAAACGGTGAATATGCTGGCAGAAGAATGTAATATTGATCCGTTTTTGGCACTTCTTGCGGTTGTCAGAGGTTATGATGACCCGCTTGAACTCGAAACATTTCTTTCGTGTGATGAGCCGTTTTGCAGTCCGTTTATGCTCACCGATATGGATAAAGCCGCTGCGACGGTAAATGCCGCTGTTGAAGATAACAAACTGATAGCAATATACGGCGATTACGACTGTGACGGTGTTACCGCAACTTCGTTGCTTTATACATACCTCACTTCGCGCGGCGCAAACGTTATTTATTACATTCCGAGTCGTGCAGACGAGGGTTACGGTATGAATGTTGAGTCGATAGAAAAACTCGACGGTATGGGGGTTGAACTCATAATAACAGTTGATAACGGAATTAACGCCACAGAAGAGGTTCTTGCCGCAAAAGAACGTGGAATACAGGTTGTAGTAACCGACCATCATATTCCCGCGGGTGAGTTGCCCGATGCCGCTGCCGTTGTTGACCCGCACCGTGCCGACTGCGACTGTGACTTTCGTGATTTTTCGGGCGTCGGTGTGGCTTTTTTGCTCGTTTGTGCGCTTGAAAATGCCGAACCTGAAGAACTTTTCTCTGAGTATGCTGATTTAACCGCAATAGGCACGGTTGCTGATGTTATGCCGCTTGTGCGCGAAAACCGTGTTATCGTCCGTGAAGGACTTATGTATATTAACAACACATCACGTTTCGGACTTGCCGCACTTATTGATGCGGCGGGACTTTCGGAAAAAAACGTTCAGTCGGGCAATATCGCTTTCAATATTGCTCCGAGAATAAATGCGGCGGGACGTATGGGCGATGCTATGCGTGCGGTGAAACTGTTGTGTGCCGAAACTGCCGAGGATGCCGCTCCTTTGGCAGAGGAACTCTGCCGCCAAAACGCCGAACGTCAACGAATTGAGGCGGAAATCGAAAAAGAGGCTGTCGCGATAATAGAGCGAGATAAACTTTACTATGACCGCGTTATTGTCGTTGCTTCGGGAAATTGGCATAGGGGAATTGTCGGCATTGCGGCATCGCATCTTGTCGATCGCTACGGCAAACCCGTTATAGTGCTTTCGTCCGAGGGTGACACATCTGTCGGTTCGGGCAGAAGTATTGAAGGCTTTTCGCTTTTCGATGCTATAAGTTCTGTTTCGGATTTGCTTTTGAAATTCGGCGGACACGAACTTGCGGCGGGTCTTACCGTAGAAACCGAAAAAATACCGCTCTTGCGTGAGAGAATAAACGCTTTTGCACGAATGCGGCCGCACTGTGTTCAGTCGGTTTCGCTCGATTGCAAACTCAATCCCGTGGCACTCTCGGTTGAAATGGGTGAACTTATTTCCGCTCTTGAACCGTTTGGCACGGGAAACAGAAACCCGCTTTTCGGGATATATTCGCTGAAAATCGAAAGAATAACTCCTATAGGAAACGGCAAACACCTGCGCCTTATCTTAACGCGTGAGTCGGCGGTAATACAGGCACTCTGTTTCGGAAAAACACAAAACACCTTTCCGTTTGATGTCGGTGATACCGTTGATATCGCCGCAACACTTGACATAAACGAATACCGCGGCGAAAAAAATCTCGGCATTACGGTACGCGAGATACGTCCGTCGGGCGAAAGCGACGCAGATATCGAAACACAAATGCTTTATGAAGATTTTAAAGCGGGATTTTTGTCGGAGGACAACGAGCGGATAACGCCCTGCCGTGATGAAGTCGGTTTGGTGTTTCGCTGTATTGCAAAACCGCTTTCAAAGCAAAAACTGATAAACAAACTTGTCGGAAGACTGCCCGTCGGAAAGGTGAATGTCGCGTGCGATGTGCTTTGCGAACTCGGTGTTTGCACCGAAATGACCGAAAACGGAGTTACGTTTTTGCAAAGAGTTGACGGCGTACGCTCCGACCTTGAAAAATCCGAAACATTAAAACGCCTGAGGGAGGGAACGGAACAAAATGGATGAAGTATATGAAAAGGATTATCAAAAACTACTCGACGTATTAAGCGAGCAAAACCATTCTTATGACCTTGATACAATAAGACGCGCGTATGAATGTTGCGTAACGGCGCATAAAGGACAGTATCGCTTTTCTCACGAGGAATACTATATTCATCCGCTCTCGGTTGCGATAATTTTGGCGAAAATGGGAATGGACAGCGAATGTATTGAAGCCGCACTCCTACACGATGTTATTGAGGATACACCCGTAACGCACGAGGATGTCGAAAAGGAGTTTGGAAGTTCCGTTGCCAATCTTGTTGAAGGCGTTACGAAACTCGGCAAAATTCAGTTTATTTCAAAAGAAGAATTTCAAGCTGAAAATCTTCGCAAAATGCTGATAGCAATGAACGAGGATATCCGCGTTATAATAATCAAACTTGCCGACCGCCTGCATAATATGCGTACGCTTGATGCGATGACCGAGAAGAAACAGCGTGAAAAGTCGCTTGAAACGCTTGAGATTTTCGCACCTATCGCACACCGTCTCGGTATCCGTGCGGTAAAAGAGGAACTTGAAGACCTTGCGATAATGCACCTTGATCCTATAGCTTATCACGAAGTTGAGCAGTCGCTATCTCTTCGCAGACAGGAAAGGGAAGAGGTTTTAAGGACGATATGCGAGCGTATCGAAACACATTTGCACGAGGTTTTGCCCGATACCGAAATAGCAATTGAGAGCCGCGTGAAATCAATACACGGCATTTATCGAAAGATGTATGTTCAGGGCAAGGACTTTGACGAAATTTATGATATATATGCTGTGCGTATAATCACCGACAGCATAGCCGACTGCTATAATATTCTCGGAATAATGCACGATATGTTCCGACCGATTCCTAACAGGTTTAAGGATTATATCTCAACCCCGAAGCCGAATATGTATCAGTCGCTACACACTACCGTTATAAGCCGAGAGGGCATTCCTTTTGAAATCCAAATTCGTACTTTTGATATGCACCACACCGCCGAATACGGAATTGCGGCACACTGGAAGTATAAAGAGGGCATACAAAAGAGTGATAAAAAACTTGAGGACAGGCTTTCGTGGATACGTCAAATTTTGGAGTCACAGCGTGATGAAGAAAATGCCGTTGATATTATTCAAACCATAAAGACCGACCTCTCGCAAGAAGATGTATTTGCTGTTACACCTAAGGGTGATGTTATAAACCTGCCTGTCGGTTCGACAATTATCGACTTTGCCTTTGCCATACATTCGGCAGTCGGAATAAAGATGGTCGGCGCTAAGGTTGACGGAAAAATTGTTCCGCTTAACCACATTATCAAAACAGGCGAAATCATCGAGATTTTAACCACAAATCAGCAAAATCACGCTCCGAGCCGCGACTGGCTTAAAATCGCCGTTACCAATCAGGCGAAGTCGAAAATTCGCAGTTGGTTTAAAAAGGAGCGCAGAGCGGAAAATATCGAAACCGGACAAAACGAGGTTGAGCGCGAGTTTGCACGTAACGGCATTACCCTGCCCGAAGACGAAATGCAAGATTTTATTTTGGAACTTGCAAAGAAACAGCACCTCGGCTCGGTTGAGGATTTTTATGCCGCGATAGGTTACGGCGGCGTTGTTCTTTCAAAGATAATGCCGAGAATAAAGGACGATTATCAAAAACTCATCAAAGCGGCAAAACCCGTTGCTGTTGAAGATGTTGTAAAACCTGTTACGCATCACTCGTCAAACGGCGTTGTCGTTGAGGGAATGGACAACTGTTTAATAAAATTGCCTAAGTGCTGTTCGCCCTTGCCGGGGGACGAGATTATCGGCTATATTACACGCGGACACGGTGTTTCGGTGCACAAACGCGATTGCTGCAATGTGCCGCGCAATATTTCCGAATGTGAAGAGCCGGAACGTTGGGTAAATGCCAAGTGGACGGCTGTTCAAAGCGAAAGTTTCATAGCAACTCTTCAACTCTCAAGTGTCGACCGTGACGGCGTTGTGCTTGATGTCACCGCCGCACTTTTCAATATGAAGGTTACGGTTCACGCAATCAACGCGCGCAGTGTTAAAAACGGCAGTTGCCTTGTTCAGATAACCCTCAAAACCGCAGGCGTTGAGCATTTGAAAACAATTATAGCACGTCTCGGGAAATTGCCGGGAGTATATTTGGTTGAAAGGATAAATCAGTAATGAAGGCTATTATACAGCGTGTAAAAAACGCATCGGTTACCGTGGACGGCGAATGTGTCGGAAAAACGGAACACGGTTTTCTCATACTGCTCGGTGTTTACGGCGGCGATACCGAAACCGAGGCGGAACTGCTTGCACATAAAACCGCGGCACTTCGCGTTTTTTGCGATGCCGACGATAAAATGAATTTATCGTTGCTTGATATAAACGGCGGCGCATTGGTTGTTTCAAACTTTACGCTCTGCGCCGATGTAAAAAAAGGCAACCGCCCGTCGTTTGTCAACGCAATGGAACCGACAAATGCCGACAGACTTTACGAGTATTATTGCAAATGCCTTAAAGATTTCGGCGTAAGGCAGGTTGAAACGGGCGTTTTCGGCGCGGATATGACGGTTAATATGTGCGGTGACGGACCTGTTACAATAACACTTGATACTGATATATGGAGTAAATGATATGAATATTAAAACAGAACAGCAAGGAGAGTTCGGCGCAAACTGTTATATGGTATCCACAGACACTGCCGCTCTGCTTATTGATGTTTTCACGGTGAGTGATGCCGTCAGCACTTTTATTGAAGAAAGCCGCACAAAGCAGATGCTCATTTTGGCAACACATCGCCATTTTGACCATATTGCGGGAATGTATGAGGCTCGTGTGCTTTCGGGAGCGGAGGTTGCGGTGCACGAATTCGATGCTTGCGGATTTGAAAGCACAGCCGACAGTCTCGGTAATATGTTCGGCGTTATACATACGCCCTTTACGTCGGATAAACTTCTGCACGATGGCGATGTGTTGCACGTTGGGGATATTACCGTAAAAGTTGTTCATACCCCCGGACACACGGTGGGTTCGGTTTGCTTTATCGTTGAAAATGCGATTTTCAGCGGTGATACTCTTTTCCGCCTTGGTGCGGGCAGAACCGATTTCCCGACAGGCAACGCAACTCAACTTAAAAATTCACTTAAAAAACTTTTTGAAACCGACGGAGATTATACCGTCTATCCCGGTCACAACTCACCTACAACGCTTTATTACGAAAAAAGTTACAATCCATACTGTCAGGAATTTTAGAATATGATTTTATCGGTTATAAATAATAAATTTAAATACGAACTTGAAAAACTTTGCCGAATATATCTTCCGTTTGAGAAGATAGAAATCACCGATGAGCGAAAGCAGGGGGAACTCTGCGCGGTGGCTTTGCTTGAAAAGGGCGACGACCGCACAAAACTTTATGCTTCGCTTGCGTTGGACGGAAAGTTTTCGGAGCATACGGATTACGTGATAAACGGCAGTGACGATTTTGAAAACGATTGCGAGCGCGTGCTTGCAACCCAACTGCTTTATTGTTTTCGCGATATTACAGGTTATATGCCGCCTTGGGGAATACTCACAGGTGTCCGTCCGGCGAAACTCTATTCACGCTTGTGCCTTGCAAACGGTGAGCAGGATGCCGACAGATATTTCAGAAACGAACTTCTTGTTTCTGATAAAAAACTTTCACTTTGCAAGGAAACAAGGCTCAGTGAAGAAAAAATCGTTTCACTTTCTCGGCGTGACTCTTTCAGCCTGTATATAGCGATACCGTTCTGCCCCAGCAGATGCTCTTATTGCTCTTTTGTATCACATTCGGTTGAGAACGCAAAAAAACTTATAGAGCCGTATGTTGAACTGCTCTGCAGGGAACTTGAAATTACCGCCGAAATCGCAAAAAGGAACAATTTGCGCCTTGAAACGATATATATGGGCGGCGGTACGCCGACAACTCTTTCACCCGAGCAACTGTCAAAAGTTTTGGGCACGGTTTGCGAGTGTTTTGATTTGTCGAATTTGCGTGAGTTCACTGTCGAGGCGGGGCGTCCCGATACAATAACGAGGGAAAAACTGCAAGCGCTTTTGAATGTGGGTACAACGCGAATAAGCATAAATCCGCAGACGATGAACGACGATGTTCTTGCGGCAATAGGCAGACGCCACACAGCAAAAGATACAGAAGAGGCTTTCTCTCTTGCGCGAGAGTGCGGGTTTGATAATATAAATATGGACTTGATAGCGGGTCTGCCGTTTGATACCGAGGAAAGTTTCAGCGAAACACTTTCGAAAATCGTCGCACTCTCTCCCGAAAGTGTAACGGTACATTCGCTTGCAATGAAACGCGCATCTTTTCTGTCGGCGGGCGGGGCATTGCCGAGTGCCGAAAACGGAAATTCCGCAGCGAATATGGTTGATACCGCAAGGGAAGTGCTTGTCAAAAACAAAATTTTACCGTACTATATGTATAGGCAGAGCAAAACGGTCGGCAATCTTGAAAACGTCGGTTATTCAAAGATAGGGTGCGAATGTCTATACAACGTATATATTATGGACGAAACACATACAATTCTTGCGTGCGGCGCATCGGGTGTCACGAAACTCAAAGAGCCCGACGGAAACTATATTGAACGTATTTTCAATTTTAAATATCCCTATGAATACATCAACCGCTTTGATGAACTTATAAAGCGCAAAGAGGGTATCGACAGGTTTTACAGCACGTTCTTGAATTGTTAATATTTTCGTGTTATAATATACTATACAACTCTTAGAAAAGGAGATTTGTTATGGATTTTTTTGAAGACGTTATAAATAAAACAAAGGGTGCAATCGATGTTGCGTACAAGAAGACCAACGAGGCTGTTTCAATCCAAAAGCAGAAGTTTGACATCGCTTCTATGGAGTCAAAGATTTCAAGATCCTTTGAGGAACTCGGAAAAGTTGCATTGGAGTTTATAAACGCGGGCACAGAACCCACTGCAGAGGCGAAGGCTTTGGCAGAGGAGATTGTCGCAAAGCAGAAGGAAATCGAGACCGCAAAGAACGATGTGCTTAAAGCACAGGGCAAAAAGTTTTGTCACAACTGCGGAATAGCAAATGTTTCGAACGCACATTTTTGCTATGCCTGCGGCGAGGATTTAACAAAAGCAGAAAACGAACAATAATAAAAGGCACCCGCGGGTGCCTTTTAAACTGCGAGGGGAATTATGGAAAAATTAAAAATTGGTTTGGTAATAGCCGATGATATGGAATACGCACCGCTTCTTGAACTCGGCGGCGAGGAGCACTCGTTTTTCGGACGTGACGGACATATATTCCGTTTTGCATTCGGCGACCGCGAGATTGAACTTTATGCTGTGTGTTGCGGTATAGGCAAGGTAAACGCCGCAACGGCGGCAATGCACCTTATTGACAATGGTTGCAAAATAATGCTCAATACAGGTCTTTCGGGCGGTATGTCGGGAATATTGCGTGGTGAGTTGACACTCTGCACGCGCTATGTCGAGTATGATTTCGATTTGACACCGCTTGGATATAAAAAGGCCGAAAAGCCGTCACAACAATATATATACGAGAGTGACCCCATATTGCTTGAGCATTTTGCAAATCTTTATAAAAGCGCGCGCAACGGTATGGCGGTTACGGGTGACCGCTTTGTGAGCGATACCGCACTGCGAGAAGAACTCTGCGAACTTTTTGCTCCTATGAGTTGCGATATGGAAACAGCCGCTGTCGCTTCGGTCTGCCATATGGCGAATGTGCCGTTTTTTGCAATTCGCCGTATTTCGGACGATGCCGGTGCTGATGCAACTGTATCCTATCGTGAAATGAACGAAAACGAGAAATTTCAACTTGCCGTGCTTGTTGTTGAGGGCGTAAAGCAAATGCTGTATAACGACAGGCTTTTTGCCGAAAATGAATAGGGGAGGCAGAAAGCAAAGTTTCGAATACGGCGCGGTGATATTGTTGTCGGCAACGGTACTCTCAAAACTTATCGGAGCGTTGTTTAAAATTCCGCTTAATAATCTACTCGGCGACCTCGGCTTCGGATATTATTCTTCGGCGTATGACCTGTATTACCCGATTTACGGAATATCCATTACTGGCTTGCCGGTTGCGGTTTCGCAAATGGTCTCACAGCGGACGGCGCAAAGGCGTTTTTGCGACGCCGAAAAGGTCTTTTTTGAGTCGCTTAGGTGTTTTGCGGTTGCGGGTGTGCTGTTGCTTGCGGCAACGGTTGCTCTGTCGGGTGTGTTCGTAAAATTGACCGACCCTACGGGAAATACCCTTTACGGTATTTTGGCTGTTGCCCCCGCAATGCTTATATGCTTTATTGTTTCGGCGTACAGAGGATATTTTGAGGGAAAGCAAAATATGACTCCGGTTGCCGTAACATCACTTATTGAGGCCCTTTGCAAACTTTGTTTCGGCTATACACTTGCCGCATTTGCGGTAAAAAGCGGAAAAAGCGCCTCTATTGCCGCCGCGGCGGCTATAACCGGAGTAACGCTCGGAACGCTTTTTGGGGCGGTATATATGGCTTTTTACCGCCGTTTTAAGGGTGAAAAGCCGACTCTGTCCGTTGATGACGGAGAAAGGTCTTCCGAAATTCGAAAAGCGCTTTTCTTGTTTGCTGTGCCGGTTGTAATCGGCTCGCTCGTCGGAAATCTGGCGGCGTTTGTAGATGTTGTCACCGTTAAATGGCAACTCGGACGTTTGGTTGAGAGGGCAGGCGACGGACTGCGAATGTTATATGCGTCATCGGTAGTTGATTATGAATTTGTGTCGGGTGAGGTGCTTGATAATGCCGCAATGTCGACGTTTCTTTACGGTGTTCGCAGTAAAGCATATACAATATTCAACCTTGTTCCGACACTTGCGGGTATGTTTGGAGTGAGTGCCATTCCCGTTCTTTCGGGACTTTGGTCGCAGGGGGCGAACAGAGAAAATATAAAAAAATGTATTGACTCTGTATTACGGCTGACGGCGCTTGTCGTTATGCCTGCGGGAATAGGAATGACCGCGCTCTCCCCGCGGATTATGTCACTTCTTTATAAGAGTACCGCTTCGGTGGAAATCGGTGCGCCGATGCTCGCGATATACGGCATTTCCGCGATTTTTGCGGGACTTTCAATGCCGCTTATAAGTATGTTGCAGGCGGTGGGAAAGGAGAAAATTCCCGTAATAAATCTCCTTTTCGGTATGATTGTAAAAATCGCGGTAAACTTGATTACGGTCGGTATCGAGCGCGTTAATGTGCTCGGTGCGGCATACGGCACGCTTTGCTGTTTCGCATTTATATTTGTGCTGAATTTTATATGCCTTGTGCGGGTGACAAAAATAAAGCCGAACCTTAAAGTGGATATAATAAAACCCCTTTCGGCGGCACTGCTTTGCGGCGCAACGGCATATATTATTTGCCTGTTTTTTACTTCGTCTGCGGCAACACTCCTTGCTATCCTCGCGGCGGCAGTTGTATATATGTCGGCGGTTTTTGTTTTCGGCATTATAACAAGGGAAGATATTTTAAATTTGCCGCGGGGTGAAAAGTTAATTTTATTGTTAGAAAAGGCAAAAAAACATAGATAATATGGTTAATGTTTATAAAAGTTTTCCACATCTTGTAAAAATCACGATAAAAATGATAATGGCACTTGATTTTTTTTTACAAGTGTGGTAAATTAAGTAAAGCGGTGCGGGGCTTGTCCCAAAAGCACTGTTCTCAGTGAAAACAGTTTGGCCGTGTGCCAAACAATATTTTGGAGGTTTTTGAAAATGAATAAGACAGAATTAGTAGCAGCCATTGCCGAGAAGGCAGGTCTTTCCAAGAAGGACGCAGATGCAGCACTCGCAGCATTTATCGACACAGTTGAAGATACACTTAAGAAGGGCGACAAACTTTCACTCGTAGGCTTCGGAACATTCGAAGTTCGTGAGCGCAGTGCAAGAACAGGTATCAACCCCCTCACAAAGGAAACTATCCAGATTGCGGCATCCAAGGCTCCTGTTTTCAAGGCGGGAAAGGCATTTAAGGACGCTATTGCGAAGTAAGTAATTTTTAAAAGCCGCATACTGCGGCTTTTAGTTTTTTCGGTGATTTTATGCGACTTGATAAATATTTAAAGGTGTCGCGCCTTATAAAGCGCCGCACCGTTGCAAATGAGGCGTGCGACGGCGGTCGTGTTTCTGTGAACGGAAAAACGGCACGCGCATCCTATGATGTAAAAATCGGTGATAAGATAGATATTGTCTTTGCCGGACGTTCGGTTTCGGTTGAGGTGCTTTCGGTAAACGAGGTCGTTCGCAAGGACGATGCGCCGATGATGTATAAAATAATATAGTTTTCGGTATACCCCTCCTTGCTGTTTCATAAAAATGAAGCGTAAGGGGGATTTTTATGTCTGAAGAAAAGATGAGCCGTTCACACAGCGTGATAGTCGATAACCGTAAAAATATTACGGTTACGGGAGTGAGCGAGGTTTTGAGTTTTGACGAGAACACCGTTATAACTGTAACATTAATGGGAGAACTGACAATAAAAGGGGAGTCACTTCACATATCCGGTTTTAACCGTGACAGCGGTGACCTTTCCGTAGACGGCAAGGTTTCTGCGTTTGCCTATACCGACGAGCGTAAAGGCGGCGGTTCGGTTTTCGGTAGAATTTTCAAATGATATGTGGGAAATCGATAATACAAATCAGGTTATAACTTTTGCACTTTCGACGGCACTCGGCGGTGCGTTTTCGCTTCTGTATGATTTTTTCAAAGCGGCAAGGCTTTCGAAACGTCGAATGGTTTGGGCGGTGTTCTTTGAGGATATATTTTTCTGTGTTATATGCACCTTTTTTACCTTCTGTCTTTTGATGTTGCGAACGAATGGACAACTGCGCGGGTACGCTTTAATGGGTATCGCGGCGGGGTTTTTGTTGTTCCGATTGCTGATTTCAAGGATTACGGTTGCGGCTTTGACTTTTGTTTTTACGTCGGCTTTGCGGTTCTTTGCGGCACTTTCACGAAAAAATTACGATATTTTGGAAAAAATCAGCCGCAAAATTAAAAAAAATTTGAAAAAGTTTCGTAAAACGATAAAAAACTCTTGAAAGCAGTAAATTGATTGTTGTATAATCTTACTGTAATTTTTTATTTGATTTATAGGGATGGTTGTAATGAACGGCAGACCAAAAAAGAAGCACAGCGTAATAAGACGTGTGCTGTTGCTCGTTGTGTCGGTATATCTTTTATATTCACTCGGCGATTTGCAGGTTCAACTTATAAACCAGCGCAAGGAATATAACGAACTTAACGAGCAGAAAAAAGTTATGTCGCAAAAAATAACCGAACTTGAGCGTCTGCTTGAGAACGGAACAGAGGCTCAGATAATTGAAAAGGCGGCACGTGAACGCCTCGGTTATGTATATGCGGATGAGCAGGTTTATGTTGATATTTCCGGCAACTGACCGGATTATATTTTGAGAGGTTTACAAGGAGGAAAAAAAGGCATTTATGCAGTTGACAGTGGGAGAAATTGTTGAAGGAAAGGTTACGGGTATTACCAATTTCGGCGTTTTTGTCGACCTTGGCGATAATCAAACCGGTATGGTACATATTTCTGAGGTTGCTCAGAGTTATGTTAACGACATCAATGAGCACGTAAAACAGGGAGATACCGTAAAGACAAAGGTGCTTAACATCGGCGAAGACGGAAAGATAAGTCTCAGTATTAAGCGTGCACAGGAACCTAAACGAGGCGAACGCAGGCAAAAACTTCCGCCCAAGCCAGACAATTCTTTTGTTTGGACCGAGCGTCGTGACGAGTCCGCATCGTTTGAGGATATGATGAACAGATTTAAGCAGGTAAGTGATGACAAGTTCTCCGACCTTAAACGCAAAAACACCGACTCAAGACGTCCCCGCCGCGGCGGCACAAGATAAAAACAGAGGCAGACATCGGCTAATGTCTGCCTTTTTTATTGTAAAACAGACAGGAGCGAAAAATGGAAAATTTAAAGTATATTGCAATATGCGTTTTCGGAACAGAGGGCATATTGGCTGACGAACTGAAAAGAATGGGCGCTTTGAATGTGGCGGCGGAAAACGGTAGGGTTACCTTTGAGGGCGATTTTAATATTCTTGCCCGCGCAAATATTTGCACAAGGTTTGCCGAGCGCATTTTGATAAGTGTGGGCGAATTTTCTGCATTGACCTTTTCGGAACTTTTTGACGGCGTTCGTGCGTTGCCGTGGGAAAACTTTATCGGCAAGGACGATGCGTTTCCTGTTACCGGTTGGAGTCTTAATTCGAAACTTTTCAGCATACCGGATTGCCAATCTATAATAAAGAAGGCGGTCGTTGAACGTCTTAAAGAAAAATACGGTTGCTCGTGGTTTGACGAAACAGGTCCCGAACACAAAATCCGTTTTTCGATTTTAAAGGACACTGTTTCGGTTATGATTGATACTTCGGGCGAGGGTCTGCACAAGCGCGGATATCGCCGTAACGGAAACGAAGCCCCGATAAAGGAAACGCTTGCGGCGTCTATGTGTGACCTTGCGAGAATATATCCCGATACGCAACTTTATGACCCGTTCTGCGGTTCGGGCACGATTTTGATAGAGGCGGCTTTAATGGCAACAAAGACCGCACCGGGACTCAGACGTTTCTTTGCGGCGGAACGCTTTTCGTTTATTCCGCGCGGTGTATGGCAGGAAGAGCGTATGCGTGCGCAGGATGCAATTTTGCATAATATCGATTTTACCGCAACGGGATATGATATTGACCCCCACGCTGTTGAACTGACCTTGCAAAACGCCAAGAAAGCCGGTGTGGCGAAATATGTTAAGGCGGCTGTCGGAGATATTTCAAACTTCTCCTGCGGCGAGGGCAGAACCCTCACAATAACAAATCCGCCCTACGGCGAGCGACTTCTCGATATAAGACAGGCGGAGAGTCTTTATAAAATAATGGGTGAGCGTTTTGTGCGCGAACAGGGTAAAAAATATTTTGTTATCAGTCCGCACGACGAGTTTGAAAAATATTTCGGCAGAGAGGCCGACAAACGCCGCAAGTTGTATAACGGAATGATAAAATGCCAATATTATATGTACTTTAAAGGATAGAAAAAATATGAGATACGTATTTTTTATTAACCCCATTGCAGGAAAGGGAAAGGGCGTCGAAATACTTGTGCCCGCAATAGAACGCTGTTTTTCACTTCGCAATGAGGAATATAAAATCGTAATAACCGATAAAAAAGGAGATGCGCTGGAGAAGGCTCGCGCCGAGGCTGAAACGGGTGACAGCGTGACGCTTTTCGCCTGTGGCGGTGACGGCACTTTTTTTGAGGTGCTTAACGGTGCTTGCGGTTTTGATAACGTGCATTTCGGGGCAATACCGTGTGGCTCGGGAAACGATTTTTTGAGGGTTTTTGAAAACACCGATTGTTTTTTCGATGTTGCCGCGCAACTTGACGGAAAAGCGGTTGATATGGACGTTATAAAAGCCGGTGACACATACTGTATGAATGTATGCTCGCTCGGAATGGATGCCGTTGTCGGCAATGATATGGTATACTTCAAGCGTTTACCGTTTGTGTCGGGTAGTCTTGCCTATAAACTTTCAATAGTCAAAACCTTTTTGCGCAGAATAGGCGAGCGTGTTAAAATCACTGTGGATGGCAAGTATATCGGTTGCTTTAATTCACTGTTTATAGCCTGCGGAAACGGAACGACCTACGGCGGCGGTTACAAGGCCTTTCCCAATGCTGACCCTACGGACAGGAAAATGGATTGGTTGCTTGTCGAAACGATAAGCAAACTGAGAGTGCCTGCTTTTTTAAAACTTTATGAGCGCGGCGAGCACGAAAAATTGCCGTATGTTAAACACGGAACTTGCTCTGTGCTTGAACTTGAGGCGGAGCACAGTTCACCCGTAAATCTCGACGGAGAGATTTTTCATTTTAAGAAAATTCGCTTTGAACTTATCAAAAATGCCGTGAAATTTGTTCTGCCAAAGGGCGCTTTTGAGAAGTTTTCCACCTCCGGCGTGCAATTTTAAGGCGGTTTTGCGATATATTATTATCGGTTGATTAACAAATTGTAAAAAAATCAAAAAAGGTATTGCATTTTTTGAAAAAGTGATTAAAATAATAATTAGCACTCAAAGACTTAAAGTGCTAATTCTAAAAAACACAACCATACAGGAGGCGTTATTATGATTATAAAACCATTGGCTGACAGAGTTGTCACAAAGGCAGTAAAGGCAGAGGAAACCACTAAAAGCGGAATTATTCTCACTGCCGCCGCACAGGAAAAACCGCAGGTTGCGGAAATCGTTGCGGTAGGTCCGGGCGGAATTGTCGACGGCAACGAAGTTAAGATGTACGTTAAGGTCGGCGACAAGGTGCTCACAAGCAAGTATTCGGGCACTGAGGTTAAGGTTGACGGTGAAGAATACAGCATTATCCGTCAGTCGGATATTTTGGCAATAGTTGAATAGGAGGCTTTTATATGTCAAAAGAGATTATTTTCGGCGAGGAAGCACGCAAGGCGTTACAGTCGGGCGTTGACCAACTTGCAAACGCAGTAAAGGTTACACTCGGTCCAAAAGGACGCAATGTAGTTCTTGATAAAAAATTCGGCTCACCCCTTATCACAAACGACGGTGTTACGATCGCCAAGGAGATTGAACTTGATGATCCGTTTGAGAATATGGGCGCACAACTTGTTAAGGAAGTTTCTGTTAAAACAAATGATGCCGCCGGTGACGGTACAACTACCGCAACCGTTTTGGCACAGGCTCTCATCTGTGAGGGTATGAAGAACGTTGCCGCCGGTGCAAACCCGATGGTTGTTAAAAAGGGTATAAGCAAGGCTGTCAGCGCCGCTGTTGAAAGTGTTGTTTCAAACTCGCAGAAAGTCAGCGGAAGTCACGATATCGCACGTGTTGCCACAATTTCCGCAGGCGACGAGGTTATAGGTAATCTCATTGCCGAGGCGATGGAAAAGGTTTCTGCCGACGGTGTTATAACCGTTGAAGAGTCCAAGACAGCCGAAACATATTCCGAAGTCGTTGAGGGTATGCAGTTTGACCGCGGCTATATCACACCCTATATGGCTACCGACACAGACAAAATGGAAGCCGTTATAGACGAGCCGCTTATTCTCATAACCGATAAAAAGATTTCCAACATACAGGAAATTCTTCCCCTCTTGGAGCAGTTGGTTCAAGCGGGCAGAAAACTTGTTATCATAGCGGAGGATATCGAGGGTGAGGCTCTTTCCACCATTATAGTTAACAAACTTCGCGGAACATTCACCTGCGTCGGCGTAAAAGCCCCCGGATTCGGTGACCGTAGAAAAGAAATGCTTCAGGATATTGCCGTTCTCACAGGCGGTCAGGTTATAACCGAGGAACTCGGTCTTGAACTCAAGAATACTACCGTTGATATGCTCGGTACCGCACGTCAGGTTAAGATAGGTAAAGAAAATACAATCATCGTTGACGGTGCAGGCGACAAAGAGGCTATTGCTTCACGCGTTGCACAGATACGCACACAGATTGAAACCACAACATCGGAATTTGACCGTGAGAAACTTCAGGAAAGACTTGCCAAACTTGCGGGCGGCGTTGCTGTAATTAAGGTCGGTGCCGCAACCGAGATTGAAATGAAGGATAAGAAACTTCGCATTGAAGATGCTCTTTCGGCTACAAGAGCCGCTGTTGAAGAGGGTATTGTTGCGGGCGGCGGTGTTGCACTTGTAAATGCAATTCCCGCTGTTAAGGATTTGCTTGAAACAACAACCGGCGATGAGAAGACCGGTGTTGCCATAGTCTTGAAGGCTTTGGAGGCTCCCATTCGCCAGATTGCTTCGAATGCGGGACTTGAGGGTTCGGTAATAGTTGATAAAATTCTCTCAAGCGGAAAGGTCAACTACGGCTTTGATGCTTATAACGAGGATTATACCGATATGCTTTCGGCGGGTATTGTTGACCCGACAAAGGTTACACGCTCTGCTTTGCAGAACGCCGCGTCGGTCGCATCGATGGTACTCACAACCGAGTCACTCGTTGCAGACAAGAAAGAAGACCCGGCTACCGCCGCCGCAAATGCTGCCGCCGCTGCAGGCGCTGCCGGCGGAATGTATTAAAAAAATCAGAAAATGCCTCTGTTTCGTACAGAGGCATTTTTTTGTTTGACAATAGGCGTTTTGCAGGGTATTATATAATTATAGAATAATATTTTTGTTTCCAAGGAGTAGGCTTAAATGCGCAACGATTTATCAATGCTTCTCGATTTATACGAGATGACGATGTCTAACGGATTTTTTGACAGTGAGTACCGTGATACAACGGTCTATTTCGATATGTTCTTCCGCCGCGTTCCCGATAAGGGTGGCTTTGCCATAATGGCGGGACTTGAACAACTTATAGAATATTTTAATAACCTTTCATTCACCTCTGACGATATTGAATATTTGCGTTCGCTCGGTCTTTTTTCGAAAGAATACCTTGAATATCTCGCAAACTTCAAATTCACTTGTGACGTTTGGGCAGTTCCCGAGGGAACGCCGATTTTTCCGAACGAGCCGATACTGACTGTACGCGGTCCTGCATTGCAGGCGTTTTTGGTTGAGACAATGGTGCTTTTGACAATAAATCACCAGTCACTTATAGCAACCAAGGCAAACCGTATAGTTCGTGCTGCCGAGGGAAGAGCGGTTATGGAATTCGGTTCTCGCCGTGCACACGGATATGATGCGGCGGTTTACGGCGCGAGAGCGGCAGTCATAGGCGGTTGTGCGGGAACGGCTTGTGTAAAGTCGGCTAAGGATTTCGGTGTTGCACCGTCGGGTACAATGGCACACAGTTGGGTTCAACTCTTCGATACGGAGTATGATGCTTTCCGTGCCTATGCCGAAAAATATCCCAATTCCTGCGTTTTACTTGTTGACACATATAATGTTTTAAAATCGGGAATACCCAATGCCATACGTGTCTTTGACGAGGTTTTAAAACCGCTCGGTTTAAGACCGAAGGGTGTCAGAATTGACAGCGGCGATATAACCTATTTAACAAAAAAATGCCGCAAAATGCTCGACGATGCAGGTTATCCCGATTGCGGAATTGTCGTTTCAAACTCGCTTGATGAATATTTAATACGCGATATGCTCGTTCAAGGTGCACGTGCCGACAGTTTCGGTGTGGGTGAACGTCTTATTACAGCATCGAGCGAGGCTGTTTTCGGTGGCGTTTACAAACTTGCGGCGGTCGAAAAGGACGGAAAGGTTATACCCAAAATCAAGGTCAGCGAAAATATTGAAAAAATAACTCTGCCGGGAATAAAAATTCCGTGGCGTCTTTATGATAACGAAACCGGCAAAGCCATCGCCGATGTTATCACCCTGAATGATGAGAAAATCGACGATACCGAACCGTACGAGATTTTTGACCCCGTATATACATGGAAACGCAAAACCGTTACAAATTTTACCGCAAAAAAATTGCAGGTTAAGGTTATGGAAAAGGGCAAACAGGTTTATACAAGCCCCGCTGTCAGTGATATTAAAGAATATTGCCTAAAGCAGGTTGACAATCTTTGGGACGAAGTAAAGCGTTTTGAAAAACCGCATAATTATTATGTTGATCTTTCTCAGGAACTTTGGAATTTACGTTATGAACTTTTGCGTGATATATCCGCTAAGGAGGAAAAATAATGAAACGTGTAATATCACTTTTATTGGCGTTGTTTATGCTGTCGTCGCTTGCCGCTTGCGGTGATAATGATGACGACAAGGTAACCGAGAAAAAACAGGGCGAGATTGATAAATACGCAGTTTCGGGCATAGTGCCGGAGTTCGAAGTCAAACTCGGAACTTCGATTGACGAGGTTAAAAGTCTTTTCCCCGCGGATTATGAAGACGCAGATGAGTCAAAGGTAATGCTCAGTGAAATTGAAGGAAATACAGCGGTTTGTATGGTTACGCTTAACGCGTCGTTCTATTATGAGAAAGCCAAAAAAGACAACGGCGTTTCGGTCGTTGCGGTTACAGGTGGCAACGCCTATGGACTTGAACTCGGCGGTATGACAACAAAAAGCGATGTAACGGCGAAACTTTCTTCGGAATATACCGAGGGGACTGCCACCGCAGATATGCAGTATTTTCTTCCCGGCGTTTCGGAGAATTGCGAATATCTTTCGGTAAAGTATGACGCATACCGACTTGACTTCTTCTTCGTTGACGATTTTTTGATTGCGGTAACACTCACCGATACCGCGAACTGGACGGATTAGTAAAAAGAAGATTAACAGGTACTCGCCCTATCTCTCTGTAACTCTCCACAAGTGTTCCCATTATTACCTTTTGAGGATTTGTGCTTTCCTTA